>CAYSDK010000059.1:0-10102 GCA_964429865.1 uncultured bacterium | reverse complement strand
CGACGGGCGGGGTACACCCCGGTGAGACGATCGAGGAGGCGGCCCAGCGGGAGCTCGCGGAGGAGGTGGGGTACCGCGCGGGTCGGCTTAGCCACGTGAGCACCTATCACACGAGCAAGAGCGTCATGGACGAGACGGCCCACCTGTTTCTCGGGGAGGAGATGGTCCGGGTGGCGCTCCCGCCCGATGACACGGAGTTCATTGAGGTCCGCCCTTTCTCCTTCGACGAGGCCCTCCGGATGGTCCTGTCGGGGGAGATCGTGGATGGCATGACGATCATCGCCGTGTTGCACGCAGCCCGCAGGAGAGGCGGCGGTGGGAGAACGCCGTGAGGCGAAGTGAGACCGTGTCATCGGCTCTCGTTGCCGGCCACGATCCGGACCGGAGCCCCGAGCGCGAGCATGGCTCCGGGAATGTTTAGGGCCTTCGCCGCGGGCGCTTCCGCCTATAAGGCGTACCTCGAGAGTCCCCACGGGCGCTTGCGGCTGGAGGTGGTCTGGCACCAACTGACCGCATTGATGGAGGGGGCCTGGGGAGGGGCGCGCCCGCTCAGGATCCTCGACATCGGCTGCGGGACCGGAGAGGTGGCGCTCCGGCTGGCTGCGCGGGGGCACACCCTGGTGCTCCTTGACCCGGTGGACGAAATGCTCGCTCTGGCTGAAGAGAAGGCTCGCGCCCTCGAGCCTCCTCCGGCGATTCCGCCCCGCTTCCTCCGGGGAACGCTGGAAGAGGCGCCGGACCTCTGCGGGAGGGAGCCCTTCGACCTCCTGCTCTGCCATGCGCTGCTCGAGTACCTTCCCGACCCTCGCAGCGCCCTGGTGCTCTTGTCCACCCTCCTCACCCCGGGCGGATTTCTCTCGGTCGTCGCCTTGAACCGCTGGCAGGAACCGTTCCGCCTCGCCATCTGGGATGGCAAGTTGGATGAGGCGAGGGACGCCCTCGCCGGGGATCGGCCGAGGGATTCCATCTTTGGCCTCCCACGGTCCGGGATCGTCGCGGCGGAGTTCCTCCCGCACCTGGAAGCGGCAGGGATTCACACCGTCGCCCACGAGGGGGTCTGTGTCTTCTCCGACTATCTCCCGACGGAGACGCTGGGGGACCCCTCCTGTTCTTCCACCCTCCTCCGCCTGGAGCTGGAGGCTGGAAGCCGCTCCCCCTTCCGCGAGGTGGGCCGGTACCTCCACCTCTGGGGCAGGCGGGGATGAGAGTGAGAAGGGAAGTCGATGCGCATCGCGGTGATCATTCCCGCACTTGACGAAGAGGCCGCCATTGGCATGGTGGTGCGGGAGGTCCCCCGGGGCCTCGTGGGGGAGATCATCGTGGTGGACAACGGCAGCACAGATCGGACAGCGGAGGTGGCGGCAGCCGCCGGGGCCAGGGTGATCCGGGAGCCGATGCGGGGGTACGGGGCGGCCTGCCTGGCCGGCGCGATGGCGGCCAGCGACGCGGACATCCTGGTGTTCCTCGACGGCGACAGGAGCGATGATCCCGCCGAGATCCCGGTCGTCCTCCAGCCCGTCCTCGAGGATCGGGCCGATTTCGTGATCGGATCGCGCATCTCCGGCTCTGCGGAGGAAGGGGCGCTCAGCTCCCATCAGCGGTTCGGCAATCGGCTGGTCACCCGGATGCTGCGGCTCCTCTACGGCGTGCGCCTCACCGACATCGGTCCCTTTCGGGCCATCCCCGTGAAGGTCCTCCGGGATCTCGGCATGGAGCACCGGACCTATGGCTGGCCGGTGGAGATGATCGTCAAGGCGGGCAAGAAGGGGTACCGCATCCTGGAGGTGCCGGTGCGTTGTCGCAAGCGGATCGGGCGGTCCAAGGTCGCCGGGACGATCCGGGGGAGCCTGCTGGCGGGCTACCACCTGATCCTGACGACGGTCCGGTATGCCTGGAGGAGGTAGCGCGATGGCATTCTCCGTCGGCATCGGGCTCACCAACGAGTGCAATCTGCGGTGCCCGCACTGCTACCGCCCGGATATGGTGATTGATCGTCTGACCCTCCAGGACGTGAAGCAGGTCTGCGAGAGCATTCCGATTCGCTCGATGAACCTCGGGGTCGGGGAGAACGGTCTGCACCCCGAGTACCAGGCTATCCTGGAGTACCTCCGGGGCCGGGGGATCACGATCAGCATCACCTCCAACGGCCTCAGCATCCAGACGCTTCCGGACGAGGCCGTCAAGCGGTTCCACAGCGTGGAGTTCTCCCTGGACTTCCCCACCGAACGGGAGCACGACGCCTTCCGGGGGCAGGGCAACTGGCGGACGGTGATGGCGGCCCTGGAGCGGTGCACGAGCCTCGGGGTCCGGGTCACGGTGACGTCGGTGATGATGAGCATCAACCACGATCGCCTGGCGGACCTGGCCAGGGTTGCCTCCGCTTGCGGCGCCAACCTCCGGGTGAACATTTATCAACCGGCGAAGACCGACCGGTTCACCCTAACCTACGCGCAGTTCTGGGAAGGCTTCAGGCGGCTTGCCGCCTCCACCCGCCTGGTGGCCACCACCGAGCCGGTCCTGGCGGCGGTCCTGGGGCTCGAGGGGTTCGCGGGACCGGGGTGCGGCCGGTCCACCGTCCGCGTCGCCCCGGACGGCAGGATCCTTCCCTGTACCTACTGGCCGCAGAGCCGTCTGACCCTCGCCGACCTCATCGAGCGGGGAGAGGCGATCGTTGAGGCCCAGGAGTTTTGCGAGGCCCGGCAGGTCCCTCGGGCGTGTGAGGGGTGCCCCTGTCGGGGGGGGTGCGCGGGGAGGCGGGCCCTGGTCGGGAGCCTGGAGCAGCCCGATCCGTACTGCCCGTTCGCCCGGGGGGAGCGGCTGGCGATAGATTGGGAGCGGGCGATGGAGGAAGACCTCCCGAAGGTGGGGAGCGCCTGCACCACCGTGGTCTCGGCGAAGTAGGCCTGCGCCCGGAGGAGCAAATGGACGAGCCGAAGCGTCCCCCTGTTGTTGCGACCTTGCCTCGGACCCTCTATCTGGAGACGACCAACCGCTGCGATTCGAAGTGTCAGACCTGCATCCGGACCTTTCTGACCCTGGAGCCCCCGAGGGACCTCACCCTCGCGGAGCTGAGAGGGATCGTGGACCAGTTTGCTGTTCTGGACCGGGTGGTTCTCCACGGGATCGGCGAGCCGCTCCTGAACCGGGAGTTATTCGAGATGATCGCGTACCTCAAGGCCAGGGGTGTGACGGCCGTCTTTAACTCTGACGCCATCACCCTGACCCCGAAGCGGGCCGGCCTGCTCATCGAGAGCGGCCTGGATGAATTCCGGGTCTCGATGGATGCCGCGACCCGAGCGATGTTTCTGAAGGTCCGGGGGGTGGATCAGTTCGACCGGGTCGTGGCGAACGTGAAGAACCTGGTGGAACTCCAGCGGGGCCTCGGGCGAAAGACCCCCCGGGTCTCCCTCTGGTTTACGGCGATGAAGGTCAACCTTGAGGAGCTGCCCGACCTCGTTCGGCTCGCGGCGAAGATTGGGGTCTCGGAGGTCTATGTCCAGCGCCTCGTTTTCTACGGTCACGGGTTGGCTGTGCAGGAGCAAGCGCTTCACGGAGCTGTCCAGGAGCGTCAGGAGCGCCTGATCGAAGAGGCCGAGGGGCTGGCCCGGAGTCATGACATCGCCTTCAAGGCCTCGGGCCTCGCCGCGCCCTTGGAGAGCCTGAGGGGGACTGACCTGGGCAGGCGGCCCTGGTCCGGCTGCCAGCGCCCGTGGACCCTGAGCTACGTGACCGCCAACGGCAATGTCCTTCCCTGCTGCATCGCCCCCTGGAGCGCGAAGAACTATCAGCAGGCCGTTCTGGGGAATGCTTTCAAGGAGGATTTCTCGGCCATCTGGAACGGGGAACGGTACCGACAATTTCGAGAGGACTTCGAAACCGACGTGCCTCCCGATCCCTGCCGTGGCTGCGGCCTCCTCTGGAGCCTCTAGAGGGATAGGCCGGCTCCGCTCAGGGCCGCGGCCAGCATGGCGAGGAGGCCGGTGCACACGACGAGGTAAGGGTGGGCAAGTCGTTTACGCCCCTTGACATCCCCCCTGATACCGCCTAGACTCCGCTCACATCCTACAATCTACTTGTCCAGCCCGCGGGGGAGGCACAATGCCCCTGGAACGGGGCCCCGGAGGGCACTCCGACGCCCTCGTTGACCATCTCGATGGCCGGCGGGGGCGTTTGTGTGTTCCCGGTGGCCTCCGACTCCGGTCGCCGCGGTGCCAGGCGGCATGATTCGCCGATGCGAGCGCTGTGACCGCTGGGTTCGCTGAAGGGGACCTTGGGGCACGTTGGGAGAGAGAAGCCAAGCGCGAAAGGGCTGGGGCGGGCCTTCCTTATTGCCCTCGGGGGAGCCCTCGTGGTCATCGGACTGTCTTCGGTCCGTCTTTTAGAGGTGGCGGAGCTGAAAGCCCTCGATCTCCGCTTCTATATGCGCGGCGCTCAGCCACCCGAATCTCCCATTGTGATCATTGGGATTGACGAAGCCTCGTTTGACGAGCTCCATCACACCTGGCCGTGGCCCAGGCGCTTCCACGCGCAGTTGCTGAATGAGCTTGCCAGAGCGCGACCCTTGGTGATCGGGCTCGACGTGCTCTTTGCTGAGCCGAGCCCATATGGGGAGCAGGATGACCGCACGTTTGCCCAGGCGGTCGCGGCGACCGGGAATGTCGTGCTGGCGGGACATCTGAGCTTCGAGGAAACGGACCTGTTTGAGAAGTCGCGGCTCACGCTGCCGCTTCTGCCCCTCCGCCGGGCGGCTCTGGGATACGGCGTGACGAACTTCCCGCTGGACCCTGACGGGACGATTCGCCGGGGGTCAGTGACGGCGAAGTTTCGGGGGGAGGCTTTCCCTCACTTTGTGGATGCCCTGCTTTCTGCCGACACCGTGAAAGCACGCTTCGGCCCATCGAGAATTCGGGGCGACGGTGAGGTGTGGATCAACTTCCGCGGCCCGGCCAAGACCTACCCGACCGTCCCCTATTATCGGGTGTTCCGCGGGGAGATCGCTCCGGAGGCGTTCCGGGACAAGATTGTGTTGATCGGAGCGACGGCAGTCGCTCTGCATGATGTGCACCAGACCCCCTTCTCGTTGACCCCGTCCCGGGGCTCCCGTGCCCGTGGCCTCCTGGAGCGCCTGTACCATTTCGCAGTAGCGCCGTTGTCGGGCGGCGAGCAGGTTCCGGGCGTCGAGGTCCAGGCCAGCTTTGCGGAGACCGCCCTGCGGGGCATTCCGCTCCGCCGGCCACCAGGTCCGATTCATCTTGCCATTCTCCTTCTCCTCACGCTGCCGCTCTCGTATCTCACAGTCGCATTGCGGGGCTACAGGGCCTGCGGGGCCTATCTCGCCTTGGGCAGCGGCTATGTGATCCTGAACGTCGCCCTGTTTAGCACCTTTCATCTCTGGCTTGAGGTCGTGGCTCCTCTGTTGAGCGTCACCCTGGCCTACCTCTCCATCACGGTGGATAGATATGTCGCAGAGCAGCGACAGCGGCAGCGCGTTCAGGCCCTCTTCGCCCGATACGTCTCCCCGGAGGTGCTTGGGGAGATTCTTGGTAGCCCGGAAGGCGCAGGGCTCGGGGGGCGCCGCCGGAAGATCACCGTGCTCTTTTCCGATATTCGGGGCTTTACGTCCATCTCGGAGAGGCTGCCGCCCGAAGCCGTGATCTCGCTGCTGAGCGAGTACCTGAGCCGGGTCACCGAGATTATCTTTCGCCACGGGGGTACCATTGACAAGTTCATCGGGGATGCCGTGATGGCCCTGTTTGGGGCACCCATAGCGCGGGGTGATGATGCGATCCGGGCGGTACATACGGCTATCGCTATGGTTCGCTTGGCCGGGGAGCTATCGGAGAATTGGGAGGTCCGGTGCGGTCATCCGCTCCGGATTGGAGTGGGGCTGAACACCGGGGAGGCGGTCGTCGGGAACATCGGTTCCGAGCTTCGCACCGATTACACGGCGATCGGCGATGTGGTCAACGTCGCCTCGCGGCTCGAGGGGCTGAGCAAGGATCTCGGGGCTTCAATCATCGTCAGCGAAGCCACCTATGAAGAGGTGAAGGGGCAATTCCGACTTCGACCTCTTCGGGAAGCGTTTCTTCAGGGTCGCGACGTCGCCGTTAAAGTGTATACCCTACAAGAACCAGTGGAATCTCGCCAGTCGGTATGACCCTTGCCGAGAACGGGAAACGCCTCCTTGGCGTATTCGAATATTTGACCCAAGTATTTCGCTTGACAGCGGTCGGGAGTCCATATCATCTATAAGTCCCTTTCCCCGAAAACCCCAGCCACCGCGAGGGCCCCCATGCGCGCGAAACGGCCGATCGTGCCTGCGGGGATTTTCCTTCTCATTCTCTGCCTGCTGCTCCCCCCACTCGCCTCCGCCCAGCAAGCGCTCGGGGTCGTTACCGGCCTCCAGGGGCGCGTGGAGTTAAGCCGCCAGGCGTCCCCGACCCCGGTCAGTCTCCGATTGCGGGATGATCTCTTCCTGCGCGACATCGTTGATACCCGGCAGGAATCGGTGGCCCGCATCCTGTTCGGGGGCCAGAGCACGGTGACCGTCCGGGAGCTGACCCGCCTGGAGATCCGTGCCGAGCTCCTCCCCACGGGGGCGACTCGCTCGGTCTATGACCTGGCCGACGGGAAGGTCCGCGTCAACATCGCGCCCAAACTCATGCGCCCCGGCGATCTGATCGAGATCCACACCCCGAACGCCGTGGCTACCATCCGGGGGAGCGTTCTCATCGCCGAGTACGTTTCTGCCGTTGATCGCAGCCGCTTCACCCTGCTCTCCGGCAGCGCCATCATCGCGCCTGCCGGCCGGGTGCCATTCACCCTTGGTCCGAACTCCAGGGTGGCCATAAGCGGGGCTCTGGCCACCGGTACCCAGGCAAGCCCTGTTGAGACGGTGACTGCGGCGGCCGCCGTCGAGGCAAATCAGGGGCTGCAGGTTGGACCGGCGCACACCGAGGAAGCCAAACTCGGACAGATCGCGGAGACCCAGCTCAACACTGCGACCCAATTGGCGACTGTAGTGGTGGGGACGCCAGTGTCGCCGGCGGAAGGGGCGATTACGGTAACGACACCCACGATAATGGAAATCACAAAGGCCACCATTGGCGGTACCTCGCCTCGCCCGCTGCCTCCCCCTTCTCCTGCGCCCCCCCTCATCCAGACCCCACCCGCCATGTGATCAGCGACGTGACAGTCAGCCAGCACGCCCTCTGGCAAGGGCCTTCCCATCGTTCGTAGTGGATACCGGTGCTAGGGGTGCTCGGCGTGGAATTTTCCCAGAGCAGCGTGGTGAAGTTCGTGCCCGCAGTTTTGAAAGTCCCACTTCTGACAGTAGATCGTCTTGGTTTCGTGGTCATAGAAGGCGGTGACCCGGTGAATGACCAGGGACTGTGCTCTCATAGTGACGTCGGATGCAGACCGGCCCGAGCGGAGTCTATAGGCTTCCGCAAGGCTTCGCGCATCCAGAAAGACGATCGTGAGATCATTGATCTGGTGCGTCTCGCGGTAGGCGGTCGTGGCGCAGGCCGACAGGAGCAGTGTGATGGCGATCGCGACCCCGGCTGTGCGCAAGATCAATCCCTCTAGGGAAACCCACATGGTGCCGAGGGATGTTCAAGAACTGTGCCAGATCAAAGGCGGGGTTGGGTGATCGCTGAGCCGGCGCAGATGGGCTGCCCAAGCGGTGGAGCATGCAGCGCAAGACCGGACGCATCCTGCCACTCGACGGCGGGTGTCTTGCTCGGTGCTGACCAGAGCGCGGGCCATGGGTCGCCATGTGGCGGGGAGCGCTGACGCGAGATGAAGGGCCTTTCTGACCAGCCGGGCCGTCCCGTAGCACGCGCATCTCCACGATCGGGCAATGAGAGGGATGGGGTGAGGGGCCGTTTCTTTCCGCGACTTCCTTTCGTGCTTTGGATCGGTCTCTGGATCGGCGGCATGGCCTCCGACGCCTCGGCCCAGGTCCCGACCGAGGCAGAGGTCTACATTGATCGGGCCATCGTCGCTTACGAGGGGAAGCGGTATGCCGACGCCCTCAAGGAATTGCAAGAGGCTCTCGCCCTTGACCCTCAGAGCGTCGAGGCCCACTACTACCTCGGCCTGGTCTATATTGCCCTGGATCGCTACCCTGAGGCTCAGGCTGCCCTGGAGAAGGCCAGGGCGATCCGCCCCACAGACCTGAATGTGACTTTTCAGCTTGGCGTACTCCATTTTTCTCGGCAGGAGTACGGGGAGGCGGAGCCCCTGCTGCGGGAGGTGTTTCGCGCGGAACCCCGCCGGCAGAACCTCGGCTACTATCTTGGCTTCATGGAGTACCGAAGGAAGAACTACCGGGAGGCACTAGAATTCCTGCGCGCCAATGTCCCTAGCGACGCGACCTTCGCGCAGTTGAGCAAGTTTTACACCGGCCTCGCCCTCAGCGCCTTGGGCTTCCCCGGAGAGGCGCGGGCCGAGGTAGAGGAGGCGATTCGCCTTCAGCCCCTCTCCTCACTTGCCTCTCCGGCAGAACGGTTTCGCGAAGGCCTCGAGCCTGCTGCCAAGCTGGAGCGGCGGTTCCGGGGCGAGTTGCGGGTTGGCGGTTTTTACGATGACAACGTCACGGTCATTCCCAACCCCAGCAGCGATGTGGTGGCGCAGGAGATTCGCCAAGGCCAACGGGACCGCGAAAGCGATGGAGAGGTGGTGGCCCTCCGTTTGGCCTACACCTGGCTCAGAACCGTGGATTGGGAAGCCACGGTCTCCTACGCCTTTCTCCAGACCTTTAACAATCGCGTGGGGGGTTTCCACGTCCAAAGCCATATCGGAGGCGTTGGCCTGACCTACAGGGGCACCGTACGGGGGATGCCCTACTTCATGGGTATCCAGTTCACCTACGACTATATCACCGTGGGTGAGGATCCATTCCTTGGGCGCCCGATCTTGCAGCCATTTTTCACATTGGTGGAGAATCCAGGAAACCTGACCACGTTCCAGCTTCGGACACAGTTTAAAGACTTCGCCAGCGACGACACGGTCGTCCCCGAGGAAGACCGGGACGCGACGAATTATCTGGCCGGGGTCACCCATTTCTTCCGATTCGCGGAGGACCGGCACTATATCAAGGTCGGATACCAGTACGATTACGAGAATGCACAAGGTCTCAACTGGAGCTATTCCGGGAATCGTATTCTCGTTGGCGGCCAGTACACCCTTCCGTGGGGGGATATCCGTCTGCGCTACGACCTCGACGTCCATCTGCGGCAGCACCGGGACAGACACAGCTTGCTCCCGGTGGGTCAGCCAAATACCATCCGACGTCGTGACCGGGAACTGCTCCATCTTTTCAGTATTGCCAAAGACTTGCCCTATGACCTGACTGTCTCGCTTGAGTACCTGTTCGACGATAACAGGTCGAACCTCGACGCGTTCGACTTCGATCGGAACGTTGTCTCCCTCAGCCTCACGTGGCAGTTCTGATTGACAAGGTCAAACCCCTCCCGGCTCAACCCCGAATACGCTGAGCCCAACAGCCTGTCCGGAGTCCTCGCCGCAGGGAGGACTTCACTCGCGGCATCGTATGTGCGTATACTCCAGACCGGCGTGTTGAATTCCAGAAGGGATGGCGCAGGGGGCCTTGCACCAAGATGATCGGGGCCGGGGGAGGCGGCGTGGTGGGGGAGACGCTCCGGCGTCTCGGACGGATGCAGGGGTTGCTCCAGGTGATGGCGGCGGCTTACCTGGTGCCGATGCTCCTGGCGGCGAGCCTGGTGGTTGCCGGCGCCCCGGGTTTCCGGGAACTCCAGGCCGAGGCGGGGGCCCGGGTCATCCAGGCGTGGCCGATCGCGGCCATCGCCCGTTTCCACGGCGAGGGGCGCCTGCTGCCCGCCATCGGCCTGACCTTCGCCTGGAATTTCGTCGTGGCCGCCTGCCTCGCGTCCACGGCGGTCGGGGTGCTCTTCCCGCTCCCCCCGCTCCTGGGCCTCGTGCGGGGGTTTCTCATCGGCGTGGTCTTCGCGGGGCAGCTCCGGCTCTTCTCCCTCCAGGGCCTGGTGATGGGCGGTACCTTCCTGCTTGAGATCGGGGCGTACGTCCTGGCCGGGGCCCTCGGGATGCGGATCGGACT
>CAYSDK010000058.1:0-10455 GCA_964429865.1 uncultured bacterium | reverse complement strand
GAAGCGCTCGAGGTCCTCCGGCCTCGGCACCTGCGTGACGACCCCATTCTCGAATCGCCGCAGGACGAAACTTGCCGCGACCACGCCGCGGCTCCTCCCCGGGGCCCAGGTCTGCCGTCCGTCCGGATTCCTTCCCAGGGCCAGATCCAACTGCATCGCATACAGGTCTATGCCGTCCACCATCCGATAGAGCGGGGCGAACTGCGACGCCATCCGCCCGTTGATCTCGACGACGCGGATCGTATCCTCCTCCGGCCTATAGAAAAACTCCACATTGAAGAAGGTCCGGTCGAGGCCGATGCGCTCGATGCACCGTTCGGCGATCTGCGCCATCCGCTCCTGGGCGCCGGCCGGGATCCGTGACGGGTATTCAAACCGCTGAAAGCTCAGGCCGTTCGTGGTGAAAAAGGAATCCACGACGCCGAGCGGCACCATGTGCCCCTCATACACATAGCCATCACAAGTCACCTGATGGCCCGAGAGGAGCTCTTCGACGAGGAGGGCGGAGCCGGGAATTTCACGAAACCGTTCGTCGAGGCGGGATGCCCCGACGAACCCGTTGAACATCTCGGCGATTCCCGGAAGCCGAAGACGGGCCTCTTCAACCGTGCGGGAGAGGTCGGCAAACGTGTCGATGCGGCGCGCCAGGATGGACAGGTAGGACTTGACCGGCTTGACAAAGACCGGCAGGGCCATCGGGATGTCCGAGGGGTGTGGACTGCGCGACGGGTCGAGGCAATGGAATTGCGGGATGGCGTCGGGGGCCGCCTCTCGCTGGTGCAGGCGTGAGTAGTACTTGTGCTGGCAGAGAAAGAGGGACTCGAACGACGGTGAGGGGAGTCCGATGGCCTCGGCGATGAGGGCCGCCATGAGGCAGGCGGGGAAGTCATCGATGCCCACGACCGCGTGGACCGCGCTCTGCCGGCCCTCGATCGCGCGGATGGTCTCGTTCAGGAACTGCAACCCGTCGAAGCCCGGTTCGTGGGTCTCTTCGTCGGTCCCCCGGAACTCCAGGTCGTGAGCCTTTCGGATCTCGGGGCGTGAGAAATGCGCCCGGTCCCGAGGTGTGGGGCAGACGACGAGGATGCGCTCTCTCGCGTCGGTCATGCGGAGACCTGGGATGCCTCGTCCACGATCACTGGGGGCGCGCGACCAGCTTGGACAAGGCCGCCTCCGCTTGGGGGCTCAGGGACAGCCACTGGAGGTCGTGGCTGTAGTGTCCGTCCTTCGGACGGGGCGCCGTCCCCACGACCTCTGCCTGTGCTCGAAAGGTCATCTCCCCGATCCTCATGAGGATGGCGAGGTGAGTGGAGATAGGGAACTGTTCGGGGAGCCAGACCTGCGCGCCGCCACTGCTCACGTTCCTGATCTCGCCGGCCACGTGCCCAGGGAGCGGTTTGGAGGGCCAGGTGTCCGAGGAAGTTTTCAGGAGATAGCACTCCACGGGCAACGTGACGGAGGTACCGAGTTCGGAGCGGGTGTTGGGCATGGCCGCCTGGAGGTCTCCGAGGCACAGGGTGGGCGGCTCGGTGGGCTGCATGGTGACGACCCTGGGGCGGGAGGGTGGAGCCGCCAGCCCCTCCTTGACGAGTCGGTCGTGAGACTGCTGAAGGACACGGCACAGGTCCGGAAGGACGCGAATGGGCACCACGATTGCCTCCGGGTCCGGGACGGGCATCCCGCCATGGTGCGCCGAGCGGGTGTAGACCCGCAGCTCGAGGCAGAGTTCACCCCGAACCTCGCGGAGCGTGAGGCGAATCTCCTCGGAATCATTCCGGCTGACCCGGCCGAGATCCTTGTTCATGGCCCGCACTCCTGATGGAACGAACGGGCGGGCGCTCGAGGGAAGACGCGGGAGAGGTTTTCCAGGATGGGCGAGCGGGGGCATGTATCTACTTTTCCTCACACATCAGATCGTGGATGCCAGGACGCCGTGCCGCTGGTATCTGGACCCGCGCTGCTTCCCCCGCGGTTCCGCCTGGTGATTTATTTTGCAACGGATGTGCCAATAGCCGCGAAAGGCCTATTTACGCAGGATTAAGAGCCAGGTCCACCCCCGGTGTAAGGTCCTACACGCGCCCGTCTTGAAACCGCCGCCCCTGACAGCCGGGTGCTCCGCCACCCCCAGGGAAAGCGCCCGTTCTTGCTACTAGAGAGACGGAAAAGGGCGGGCCGGGCTTCATTGACACGCTCCGGTCCGTGTGTTAAGGTCTGCCAACACTCGGTCCTTCAACACGGTCTCATCAACGTCGCGGCCGGCAGAGGGACCGAGGATCCTTGTGAGGAAATCCCGTGGAGCGTGAGTCCTCCCGAATCGAGACCCTGTATCTCGAGGCCCATCCCACCTCCTACAAGCTGTTCGAGCGGGCGCGCCAGCTCATCCCCGGCGGCATCACCCATGACATCCGATACCTCGCCCCCTTCCCCCTATACATCGAGCGGGCCACAGGGACGCGGAAATGGGCGGTGGACGGTCAGGAGCTGGTCGACTACTGGATGGGACATGGGTCCCTCTTCCTCGGCCATCTGCACCCCGAGGTCACCCGAGCCGTCAGGGCGCAGCTCGAGAAGGGAACGCATCCCGGGGCGTGCCATCCCTTAGAGGTCCGCTGGGCCGAGCTGGTGCAGCGGATGGTCCCGTCGGCGGAGCGGGTCCGGTTTACCGGCTCTGGGACCGAATCGACGCAGCTCGCCCTTCGTCTCGCCCGGGCGTCCTCGGGAAAGGACAAGATCCTAAAATTCGAGGGCCACTTCCACGGCTGGCACGACTATGCCACGGTCGGGGTCAGGCCTCCGTACCAGGTTCCCGTGTCTCGGGGGGTTCCGGAACAGGCCGCGGGGCAGATCCTCCTCTGCCCTCCCAACGACATTGGCGCCTTCGAGAAGCTTCTCGATGACGAGGTCGGGGGGGTGATCCTCGAGCCGGCGGGGGGAACCTCTGGGACCATTCCGACCGATCGGACGTTCCTGCAGCAGCTCAGGGAGATGACCCGGAAAAGAGGGGTGCCTCTGATCTTTGACGAGGTCATCTCGGGCTTCCGTCATGCGCCGGGGGGTGCCCAGGAGTATTACGGGGTGACGCCGGATCTCACGGCGCTGGCAAAGATCGTCGCGGGCGGCATGCCGGGAGGTGCGGTCGTCGGCCGGGCCGAGATCATGGACCTGATTGCCTTTCGGGGAGACCATGAGTGGGACCGCCACAACCGGGTGGCCCACGCCGGGACCTTCAACGCAAATCCCCTGGCGGCCGCCGCAGGCATCGCCACCTTGGAGCGGATCGGCAATGGGGAGGCGCAGCGGCGTGCCAACCGGATGGGCGAGCAGTTGCGGGAGGGGATGAACGAGGCGATCGTCAGGACCGGCGCCGATCTCCTCGTCTACGGCGAGGGCTCGGTGTGTAACTATTTCGTCGGTCCCTCCCGGGTCGGCCTCAGGGCAGGCGAGGTCTCCCCACGGACGGACCATCGGGCTCTCCAAGCCACGAACGTGCAGTCCCACCATAGACTGCGCCTGGCCATGATCCTCAACGGGGTGGACATCCCCCCGTTTCACGGCTGGATCTCGTCCGTCCACACGGAAGAAGATATCGCGTTCTCGGTTCAGGCCTTTGAAAAAGCTCTGCGGATGCTTCAGGCGGAAGGCCTCGCGTAGATCCTTGCCGATTCCGCTTCACCTCGCTTCCTGCCCAGAGCTGCCCCGACGCCCGGATGCGTGCTGCCGCACCGGGGGTTTTCGCGTTGCCTCGGACCAACTGCTCTGATAGCATGCCTCAAAGTGGGGAATGCCGATGATCACGTTTCTCACAGGCGCCACGGGCTTCATCGGTGGCGCCATCCTCAATCGTCTCCTGCGGGAAGGGAAACGGGTCCTGACGCTGGTGCGCCGCGAGGAGGCCGCTTGTCAGCTCGCGGCCAAGGGGGCACATCCGGTCCTCGGAGATCTGCGCCGCCCTGTCACCTATACGGAGGCGTTACGGCAGGCCGATGTCGTGATCCACGCCGCCGGACTGAACGCCTTCTGTCTGGCCGACCCCCGGCCCCTCTATGAGGTGAACGTGGATGGAACCCGGGCTCTCCTGCAGGCGGCAGGGGAGGCGGGGGTCAAGCGCATCGTGTACACGAGCTCTGCCGTGACGATCGGCGAGCCATACGGCGAGGTGGCGCACGAAGGGACACCGCATCGGGGCACGTTCCTGTCACATTACGAGCGGTCGAAGTATGAGGCCGAGCAGATCGCCCTGGCCCTCGCGCGCCAGGGACTTCCCATCGTGGTCCTGAACCCCTCCTCCGTCCAGGGACCGGGTCGGCTCCACGGAACCGCGCGGATCTTTCTCGATTATCTCAACGGGCGGTTGCCTGTCGTCTGCGGCGACTGGTTCAGCTTCGTCTATATTGATGACTGTGTCGAGGCACATCTCAACGCGGCACAGATGGGGCGGGTCGGGGAGCGGTATCTGCTGAGCGGCGCATCGGTGACGAGGCGTGAACTGCTCGAGACCCTGGAAGAGGTGACCGGCGTCCACCGGCAGCTCTGGCAGGTGGGTCCCAGGCTTGCCCTGATCCTCGGGACAGGGATGGAGTGGGGTGGCCGCCTCAGCGGACGCCGGCCGAGGTTCTGCGCCGAACTCATCCGCACCATTCTGCACGGCAGCAGGTATGACAGCGCCAAGGCGGAACGGGAGCTCACGCTCTCCTTTACCCCCTTGCGAGCGATGGTGTTCCAGACCGTCGTGTGGTATGCGCAGGCCGGCCATGTGAAGCACTCGCTCCCGCGTCTCGCCTCAGAGGGAAGGTAGGCATGCCCGATCTTCAGGCTCTCACTCTCGTGTGTATCGCGTACCTCGTCGGCTCCATCCCGTTCGGGCTCTTGGTCTCGCGGGCGTTGGCGCGGGTGGACATCCGAAGGCACGGAAGCGGGAATATCGGAACGGCCAACGTCCTCCGGATCGTGGGCAAGCGGGCGGCGGCCCTCACCCTGCTCGGGGATCTGCTGAAGGGGTTTCTCCCCGTTGTGGCCGCCCGCTCTCTGGGAGTATCAGAGCTCTGGGTGGCCGGCGTCGGGCTCGCAGCGGTGCTGGGCCACAACTGGCCGGTCTATCTCCGGTTCGCCGGCGGTAAGGGCGTGGCCACCAGTTTTGGCGCCCTCCTCGCCATGACGCCCCTTCCCGCCCTTTTGGGACTCCTCACCTGGACGGCGGTCGTCCTCGTCTTTCGCTACACCTCTTTAGCGGCGTTGATCGCCAGTGTCTGCGTCCCGCCCGTCATCCTGTTCCTCACCGGCGCCGGTCCGTATCTGGCCTTCTCCCTCCTGACCGCCCTCCTCATCTTTGTCCGCCACCGGGACAACATCAAGCGGCTCTGGGCGGGGACGGAGCATCGGGTGGGGCAGCGGGTGCGTGTGAGCTGACCGCGCGATCATGCGTCGGCGGCCGGCCGCCGCGCTCGTCACATGGCCCCCTGGTCGAGGAGGCGCTTGGTCCACAGGAGGCCGATGAGGCTTTGCGCGTCCACGATCCGGTTCGTCAGGGCCATGCGGACCGCCCGGCGGAAGGGAAGGCGGATCGGCTCGACGAATTCACCGGCCGTGGGACGCGGGCGCTTCACCGCCGTCAGCCCCGTGGCGAGGAAGATGTGGATACATCCGGTGGAAAAGCCGGTGGCGTGGTAGGCCACGCAGAGCTTCTTGAGCCGCTTCGGGCGCATGCCCGTCTCCTCGGCGCATTCACGCCGGGCCGTCCGCACGGGGGATTCTCCCGGGTCGATGACCCCGGCCGGCAGTTCGTACAGGACCCGCCCGAGCGCAGGCCGGTACTGCCGCACCAGATAGATGTTTCCGGCGTCGTCGAGGGGGACCACGGCTACCGCATCGGGCGGTCGGACGATATCGCGGGTGGCGGTCGTCCCGTCAGGCAGACGGACGACGTACAGGTGCGTCGTGAGGTAATTGCCCGCGTAGACCACCCGTCGCTCGAGGACCTTTTCTCGAAGTCGCATTGTGGCCTCCCGTGGTTGTGAGGATCGTCCGATTGTACCCGAGCGGCGCGACTCACGCTATCCAGATCGTGGTTTCACCGAGGATGAATGAGCAGCAAGGATGAAGTTGAACGGCAAGGAGGTTCATGCATGCGACACCCATACTGGAAGGTCTTGGGGCTGATCGTGTTCGTGGCGCTGGTGAGCCTGCGGTGCGCGGGGCCGACGAGTCTCCCTCCCCTCGCGAGGCTCCCTGAGGTCGAAGTGGAAGGGGCGAGCCCGCTGATCGTGAAGGTGACCAACATGGAGAGGCGTCCATTGCGCACCGACGAACTGCCGCCCCCGAGCAGGGCGGGCTTCTCTTGGGAGTACCGGGTCAGGATTGCCAATCCGAGCGATATCGGGTTTCGTCTGGACCGCCTGCGTCTCACGGTCCAGAACCTGTGGGGAAAGAGCTGGCCGGGAGATCAACCCTTGAATTTCAGGGTGAAGGAGGGGGGTCAGGAGGAGGTGGTGGTTCAAGCGCGATTGGCCTCTTCCAGTCCGGAGGATACGCCCAGCCTGACGGGGATCGAGGCCTTGACGTTCCTCGGTCAGCGTGACGATGGGCAACCGATCAGCTTTACGGTGCGCGTCCCGCTCAACTAAAGCCGATCACCGTTCATTGAGCGAGTTCATTGGATTCGTTGGGTTTTTTGGGTTGGGTGTGTGAATCCTATAAACCCAATGAACCCAACAGACTCAATAAACCCCATAAGCCCAACACCTGATACCCCATACCCGGCGTTAGCGGGCGACGCGAGCCTGGACGTTGGCCAAATCCTCGATGAGGGTGATGACGGCCGAGTGGTCGAGGCCTCCCCGACCCTTGGACCTCAGGGCCGCGAAGAGTTCCTGGACGATGGCGGTGGTGGGGAGGGGAACCTGCAGCGCCCGGGCCGCCTCCATGATGAGGCCGAGATCCTTGTAATGGAGATCGATCTTGAATCCCGGCTGGAAATTCCCCTTGATGATCTGGGGGCCCTTCATCTCCAGGCATCGGCTGCCCGCCATGCCGCCCCCTAAGGCCTGGATGAGACGTTCGGGGTCGAGCCCCGCCTTCGCCGCAAGCGTCAGGGCCTCACCGATGGCCGTCAGGTTGATCGCGACGATCACCTGATTGGCCAGCTTCGTGAATCCCCCGGCTCCCGCAGATCCCATGTACGTGATCGTCTTGCCCATGGCCTGCAAGACGGGACGGACCGCCTCGAAGACCTCCTGATCCCCACCGACCATGATCGAAAGGATCCCCTCGATGGCTCCCTTCTCCCCCCCGCTGACCGGAGCATCCAGGGCCTTGACCCCCCTTTTTTTCGCCTCCTGGTAGATCTTCTGCGAGACCAGGGGGGAGATCGTGCTCATATCGATCAGGATCGTGCCCGACGTGGCACCCTCGAGGACGCCATTCGGCCCGAGAACAACCGCCTCGACATCGGGCGAGTTCGGCAGCATCGTGATGACCACCTCGGAAGCGGCCGCCACGTCCTTGGGCGACGAACCCAGGGCCGCTCCCGCGCGTTTCAGCTCCTCCATCGCGGGGCGCGAGCGGTTGTAGACGGTGAGACCGTGCCCCGCCTTCAGGAGATTCCGCACCATGGGCTTTCCCATGATGCCGAGTCCGACAAAACCGATCTTCTTCGACATCGTACTTTCCTCCACATCCGAGATGAGACCGGAGACCTGAGACAGGAGACTGGAGTCATGCAAACCACCTCCCGCGGTTCTCCAAGCTCTAGTCGCCAGTCTCCTGTCTTACTGCAAATGGCGGTGAACGGTCAACGGTGATCGGTTAACGAGTGAGAGTGAGGACCTCGGGATTGACCAGATTGGGCGGCCGATGGCCGGTGACGGCGGCCACACAGTTCTCCGCGGCCATACAGGCCATTCTTGTCCGGGTATCCATCGAGGCGCTGGCGATGTGAGGGGCCAGGACCACGTTCTGCAGCCGGAGGAGTCCCCGCAGGACCTTGGGTTCCCGCTCAAAAACATCGAGGCCCGCGGCGGCGATGGTCTTCTTTTTCAGGGCGTGGAGCAGGGCCTTTTCCTCTACGATCGGGCCCCGGGCCACGTTGATGAGGATGGCCGTTTCTTTCATCGCCTTCAGCTCTTTCGGGCCGATGAAGTGCCGCGTCTCGGGCGTCAGGGGGAGCACCAGCACGAGGAAGTCCGATTCCTTGAGGAGGGTCATCTTGTCCATGTAGGTCGCGTTCAGCTCCCGTTCCTTGGCCTCGTTCCGGTACCGCTGGGTGTACCGGATCCGCATGTTGAACCCCCGGGCCCGCCGCGCCACCGCCGACCCGATCCGCCCGAGGCCACAGATGCCCAACGTCTTGCCGTACAGGTCCCGCCCGAGAAACCCCATGAGCATCCATTCCTTCCATTTGCCGGCCCGGACGAACCGGTCGGCTTCCACCACCCGCCGGGCCGTGGCCAAGAGGAGGGCCCAGACAAACTCGGCGGTGGTCTCGGTGAGGACACCCGGGGTGTTGGTGACCATGATGCCGTGCCGTGTCGCCGCCTGCACGTCGATGTTGTCGAGCCCGGCGGCCACGTTGCTCACGACCTTCAGATGGGGGCTTTTGCGGAGCACCTCGGCGTCGATGGTGTCGGTCAGAAGGCAGATCATCCCCGCCTTCCCCTTCAGGCGCCGGATGAGCTGCTTCTTCGCGTATCGGACGTCGCGCCGGTTCAGGTCCACGTTGCACTGTGTGAGGGCGATATCGAGGGCGGGCTGCGGCAGCATCCGGGTGATGAGCACCTTCGGCTTCACGGGGAGCCTCTCCTTTTCGGATGGTGAAAACGGGACCTGATTCCGGGCGCCCACACTGTAAAAGCTGGTCCTGCGCTTGTCAAGGCATTTGGGGCGGGTGCGGGCGCCTTCGCCGTTGACAGGCCTCACCCCGGGTGGTAGAAACGGGCGCGTGGCGCGGAGCTCTCATCGGGACAACAGGAGGGGGAAATATGGCACCAAAGGTCGGGTTAAGCCACACCATCAAGCGGCGGGTGGAGCCGGAACACTCGGCGGACAGGCATGGGAATCCCGGGATCGACGTCTTTACCACCCCCCTGCTCTGTGAATGGAGCGAGGAGGCGGCGGTTCTTGCGGTCCAGGATCAACTGGATGCAGGGATGATCACCCTCGGGACACGCATCGACCTGAAACATCTCGTGGCGACTCCGATCGGGATGATGGTCCAGGTGACGGCCACCTTGAAGGAGATCGATGGGCGGAAGCTCAGCTTCACCGTCGAGGCCTACGACGAAAGGGAAAAGATCAGCGAATGCGCCCACGAGCGCTTCATCGTCACGAAGAGCCGCTTCCTGGAGAAGGTCGCCGAAAAGGCGAAGGGGTAGGGCAGGGTGGCGTGGCCCCTGCGGATGCCGAGCGGCACGCCAGGGCGTGAGGGCGGATTCTCGATCGCGCGACGATGCTGACGATCGACGGATCTTACGGGGAAGGGGGAGGGCAGATCCTCCGAACTGCCCTGGCCCTGAGTGCCGTGCTGGACCGGCCGGTGCTGATCGAAAAGATCCGCGCTGGACGGAGGAACCCGGGGCTTCAGGCCCAGCACCTGGCCGGCGTCAAGGCATTGGCCGAGATCACCAGGGCTGAGGTCGAGGGGGCGACGACCGGCTCGATCTCGCTCCGATTCGTCCCCACGCAGATTGCTCACGGAGCCTATCGGTGGGATGTGGGCACCGCCGGGGCCATCTCTCTCGTGCTGCAGGCGATCCTGGTCCCGCTCGCCTTCGCGCCCGCTGCTTCGCATGTTGTCATCAGCGGCGGGACACACGTCCCGTGGAGCCCTCCATTTCCCTACATCGAACAGGTCCTCCTTCCGACGCTTCAAGGCATGGGCCTTCGGGCGTCGCTCAGACTCGGGCGGTGGGGGTTCTACCCGAAGGGGGGAGGGATGGTCGAGGGGACAATCGAGCCCTCGAATCTTCAGCCGCTCACTCTCACCCGCCGGGGATCGCTCATGGAGATTGTGGGCCTTTCGGCGGTGGCCGGGGTTCCGATAGACATTGCGGAGCGGCAGCAGCAGCGAGCCCTTGCGCGTCTCGGCTCACTCGGGGTCCCTTGTCGGATTGAAACCAGCGCGGTGCAGGCGCCAAGTCCGGGGACGGTCCTCTTTCTCCTGATCAGGTGTGAGGGGGGACGGGCTGGATTCAGCAGTCTGGGCGAAAGGGGAAAACCGGCGGAACGCGTGTCGGATGAGGCCTGCGATCAGGTCTTTGCGTATCTCGAGCGGGAGGGGGTCGCTGATCCGTACCTGGCCGATCAGCTCCTGCTGCCGATGGCCCTCGTCCCCGGCTCATCCTCGATGACGACGACGCGAGTGACCGAACACCTGCTGACGAACCGGTGGGTGGTAGAGCAGTTTCTTCCGGAACGGGTGAGGGTCGAGGGGGGCGTGGGGCAGCCGGGCCGCGTAACGGTCGA
>CAYSDK010000057.1:0-10594 GCA_964429865.1 uncultured bacterium | reverse complement strand
TCTCGAGGCGCTCCATGGCCTTCTCAATGGTGGGGACCAGGTTCGGACTCGATTGGCTGGCCGCCTCGAAGAGGTCCTCCAGGCAGCGCCCGAGCGATTCGACGGGGCCGCTGAAATCCTCGGTGAGGTTTGGCCGGGCCGCGACGGTGTTGAACTCCCTCTCTCGTTCCAGGAGCCTCGCACCCTCGATGACGGCCGCCGCGTGCAGCGCGATCGTCTCGAGCAAATGGAGATCCGCTCGGCTGAATGGACGTCCGTCAGCGCGGTTGAGGAGCTGGACAACGCCGATGATCCCGCGGCTGGTCTTCAAGGGGGCAGACAGGATAGAGCGAGTGGTAAAGCCAATCGCCTTGTCCATCGCGTCGGAGAAGCGCGGGTCCGCCCGGGCTTCGGGAACCAGAAGAGCTTGGCCGCTCTTGGCGACCCACCCGGCAATGCCCTCGCCGGGTGCAAGGCGACGCCAGGGAAGCCAATGCGCGACAGGTCCTACGGCGACGGTGAACGTCAATTCCCCGGTCGCCTCGTTCCGCAACAGGAGGGAGCCAGCCTCGGCGTGCAGGGCCGAGGTCACGCGCTCGATGGCGAGTTGGAGGACCTGGAGGAGATCGTGGGTGGAATTGAGGATGCTTGCGACCTGGTTCATGGCGTCAAGTTCCTCGATCTGCCGCCTGAGGGTGGTCAACAGTCTGGCCTGCTCGATGACCGCGGCCGTGTGCAGGGCGACGGCTTCAAGCAACTGGAGGTCCGCCTCGCTGAAGGGACGCCCGGCCGTGTGGTTGAGGAGCTGGACAACGCCGATGATGCCCTGACTGGTCTTCATCGGAACGCACAACACTGAGCGGGTGACGAATCCGCTCGCCTTGTCCACCCCGCCGGAAAAGCGCGGGTCAGCGCTGACGTCTGGCACGAGGAGCGACTTTCCGGTGCGGGCGACCCACCCGGCGATACCCTGGCCGAGCGCGAGCCGACGGCCGCGAATCCGGTCCGCGACAGGTCCCATGGCGACCTCAAAGACCAGTTCGCCGGTCGCGTCATCCCGCAGGAGCAGGGAACCCGCCTCGGCATGCAAGGCGGCGGCGATGCGTTCGATCGCCAGCTCGAGGACGCGCTTGAGGTCGTGGGTGGAGTTGAGGATCGCAGCCACCTGATTGAGCGCGTCGAGTTCCTCGGTCCGGCGCTTGAGCAGCGTGATGTCCTGGACGACG
Source organism: uncultured bacterium (assembly GCA_964429865.1). GTDB lineage: Bacteria > Methylomirabilota > Methylomirabilia > Methylomirabilales > CSP1-5 > CSP1-5. The sequence goes on along the minus strand of CAYSDK010000057.1, from coordinate 9,389 downwards.
GCGAGGAAGCCGGGCGGCCCCTCTGTGGGAGAGAGCCTCGTCAGGGTGAGACGCAAGTGTCGCTGGCGGTGGTTGAGCTCGAGGACCTCTCGTTCCGGCGCAGCAGGTTGGGCGAGACGCGCAAGGGCTGCCGCGACTGCATGAGCGTGGTCGCCCCACACGGCGTTGAGGCTGGTGCCAGGGACGGATGCTCCGGGTGAACAGAGCAACTCGACGGCGGCCGGGTTTGCCTGGAGAACTCGGCCGCGGGCGTCTATCTCGAGCACACCCTCGCCGAGGTGCCGGAGGATCGGATCCTCCAGGTGGTGCTTTCGTCTCGGGCTTTCAACGGGTGACTGCATCGCTGTTTTTCGTCCGCGCGGAGCGTCCACGGTCCCCTGGTGTACCGCAGGAGGGCCAATGGCTTTCCAGAGACAGAGAGCAATCGGTGTGCCAGGCGCCTCGCTCTCCTGAGTTTTTATTGACCCGGTTCGAGAGATACGTTACGCTTCGCCAGGACTGCCGGGGTAAACGAAAATGACACAACTTGCCAGACTCAAAGCCCAGGTGACCGACGATTTACGCGAGTCACTGCGACGAACGGGAGAGGCAGGTGAAGTGCCGTCGGTCGAGGGGCCCGAAGTAGTCTGGGAATACCCCTCCGAGCCGGGCTTCGGAGATCTGGCGACACCGGTTGCCTTCGCCCTGGCTCGGTCGGCCCGCCGCAGGCCCCGGGACATTGCAGAGTTGCTGCGGCGCCACCTCGACCTGGATTCGCAATTCGTAGACCGGGTAGAGGTGGGAGGCGCCGGGTACCTGAACTTCTTCCTGACGAAGGCCTTCTGGCAGCAGGTGATTCCGGGGATCCTCACCGGGGGGGAGGAGTACGGCCGGTCTCGGGTTGGCGCAGGGAAGCGGGCTCAGGTCGAGTTTGTCAGCGCCAACCCCACCGGGCCGCTCCACGTCGGACATGGTCGGGGTGCCGCGGTAGGGGATGCCGTGGCGAATCTGTTGGCCGCTGCGGGATTCGCCGTCGAGCGGGAGTTCTATGTGAATGACGCGGGGACACAGATCGAGATGCTGGCTCGCTCTGTCCTGGCCCGCTACCGGCAAAGCTTCAACATGGAGGCCCCTCTTCCTGAGCAGGGGTACCATGGGGAGTACGTCCGCGACTTGGCGGCCAGGCTGCAGGCAGAATATGGCGAGAAGTTTCTGGATCTCCCAGACCGGGAGTCGCTCCCGGTGATCGGTGAGTTTGCGACCCGCCTCATGTTGGAGGAGATCAAAGGCGATCTGGAGCGGTTCGGAATCCACTTTGATTCCTGGGTGAGCGAGAAGGCCCTGCTCAGCCGGTGGGGTCCGCCGGATCAGGCTCGGCTGCTAGCGACGGTACGCGATCTCTTTGGCCCGCACGTGTATGAGGAGGAGGGGGCGATCTGGTTGAGGACATCCGCCTTCGGGGACGACAAGGATCGGGTCCTGATCCGGGCCAGTGGAGAGCCGACGTATTTCATCTCGGATTGCTTCTACCATCGCGAGAAGTGCGAGCGCGGATTTGACCGCCTGATCGACGTCTGGGGGGCCGATCACCACGGCTACATCCCGAGAGTCAAGGCAGCGCTCGAAGCCTTGGGCTATGCTTCAGAGGCCCTGCATGTCATCCTGGTGCAGATGGTCACGGTCCTTCGGGGGGGCATGCCGATTCCCATGTCGAAGCGGAGCGGCGAGTTCGTCACCTTGGCCGAGGTGATGGACGAGGTCGGGACCGATGCGGCCCGCTTCATCTTCCTGACCCGCCGCTCGGACAGCCCCCTCGACTTTGACCTCGAGGTCGCCAAGGCCCAGTCAATGGAGAACCCGGTCTACTATGTGCAGTACGCCCACGCGCGCTTGAACAGCGTCTTGCGGGAGGCGGAAAAGGCGGGGGTCCCCGGCCCCTATCTCGAGGCCCCCCTGGCCCTTTTGGATCAGCCCGAGGAGATTTCGCTCTTGAAGCACCTTGCCCTGTACCCCGAGATGGTGGAGGCGGCGGCGGTCACGTATGAGCCGCACCGCATGCCGGCGTACCTGCAGAATGTGGCAGGGGAGTTGCATGGCTATTACAATAAATATCGGATCCTCGGTGCAGATCGACCGCTGAGCCAGGCGCGCCTCGCGCTGGTTTCGGCGACCCGGACGGTGCTGGCGAACGCGCTCACGCTCCTGGGCGTGAAGGCACCCGAACGCATGTGATACAAGAAGCCGTCAGCCGTCAGCAATCAGCAGTCAGCAAGAGGTCAGAGGGAAAGATTCGAAGCTGATGGCTGACAGCCGACCGCTGATTGCTCCACGAAGTGGGAGGGGGGAATCATGCACGAATTTCCACGGATGAAGCGACTGCCCCCCTATGTCTTCAGCATCGTCAACGAGCTGAAGAGCAAGGCACGGGCGCGGGGAGAGGACATCATCGACTTCGGCATGGGGAACCCGGATCAGCCGACACCGAAGCATATCGTCGACAAACTCTGTGACGCGGCCCGGAATCCGAGAAACCATCGCTACTCTGCCTCGCGAGGGATCACCAAGCTCCGGAAGGCCATCGCCGACTGGTACCGCCGCCGGTACAGCGTGGAGATCGATCCCGACACCGAGGCGATCGCCACCATTGGAGTCAAGGAGGGGATTTCCCATCTCGCCCTGGCGATCGTGGAACGGGGGGATGTGGCGCTGGTCCCGAGTCCGACCTATCCCATTCATGCCTATTCGGTGGTGATTGCGGGCGGCGATGTCCGGAACGTCCCCCTGGGACCAGGGATCGATTTCTTCGAGAAGCTGCAGGAGGCCTACAAGGGCTGCTGGCCGCCGCCCAAGCTCCTCATGGTGAGCTTTCCGCACAACCCCACAACCCAAGTGGTGGACCTCGCCTTCTTCACCAAGGTGGTCGAGTTCGCCGAGGCGCACGGCTTGATCGTGATCCACGACTTCGCCTACGCCGACCTCACCTTCGACGGATACCGGGCCCCGAGCTTTCTGGAGGTGCCGGGAGCGCGCGAGGTCGGGGTAGAGTTCTTCAGCCTCTCGAAGAGTTACAACATGCCGGGGTGGCGGGTCGGCTTCGCCGTCGGGAACCGACAGATCATCGCCGCGTTAGCCCAGATCAAGAGCTATCTGGATTACGGCCATTTCCAGCCGATCCAGATTGCCTCCATCATTGCGCTGAACGGTCCGCAGGACTGCGTGGACGACATCGTGGCGATGTACAGGGCCCGGCGGGATGTGCTGGTGACCGGGCTGAACCGGCTCGGTTGGCCATGTGAAAAGCCGCTGGGGACCATGTTTGTCTGGGCCAAAATCCCGGAGGCCTACCGGGCCATGGGCTCCCTGGACTTTTCGAAGTTCCTGCTAGAAAAGGCCAAGGTGGCGGTCTCCCCCGGGATCGGGTTCGGCAACCTGGGGGACGAGTATGTGCGCTTTGCCCTGGTGGAGAATCAACACCGGACCCGTCAGGCGCTCCAGGGGATCAGGCGGGCGCTTTGAGCGGAGAATGGCCCTTGCCCCTTGCCAGGCGCGGGGACGTTCGGTATAGTGAAGACATGAGCGAACAGCGAGACAAGTTCCGGGACGAGTGCGGCGTCTTCGGCATCTTCGGGCATCCGGAGGCGGCCAATCTCACCTATTTGGGGCTCTACGCCTTGCAGCATCGCGGCCAGGAATCGGCGGGGATCGCCTGTTCGGACGGGAAGACGGTCCATGTGGAAAAGGCGATGGGCCTGGTGGCCGACGTCTTCACCGAGGCGCGCCTCCGGCGGCTGCCGGGCGATATCGCCATCGGACACGTCCGCTATTCCACCACCGGGTCGAGCCAGCTCAAGAATGCCCAGCCCTTTTTCGCGGGCACCCATCGAGGCTCCCTGGCGCTCGGCCACAACGGCAACCTGGTCAACGCCATGAGGGTCCGGGCCGAACTCGAGGCTCAGGGATCCGTCTTCAGCTCGACATCCGACACCGAGGTCATCCTCCATCTGGTGGCCCGCTCTCAGGCCGATAACCTGATCGATGCGGCCGCCGAGGCATTGTCAGGCCTCCATGGGGCCTACTCTTTGGTCCTGATGAACGAGCACCAGCTGCTCGGGATCCGCGACCCCCGAGGCTTTCGTCCTCTCTCCCTCGGGCGGATCAAGGAGGGCTATGTGCTCGCATCAGAGTCCTGCGCCTTTGACCTGATCGGGGCGACCTTCGTGCGGGATGTGGATCCCGGAGAGTGTCTCTTGATCGATCAGAGTGGCCTGCACTCGTATTTCCCGCTTCCGGTGGCTTCCCCCGCCATGTGCATCTTCGAGCACGTGTACTTTGCGCGCCCCGACAGCCTGGTCTTTGGCCAGCACGTCTCTCGAGTCCGGAAAGAGCTGGGACGACGCCTGGCGCAGGAGGCCCCTGCCGACGCGGATATCGTCATTCCCGTCCCCGACTCCGGGATGTACGCCGCCCTGGGCTATGCCCAGGAGGCGGGTATTTCCTATGAGCAGGGGATGGTTCGAAACCACTACGTGGGCCGGACCTTCATCGAGCCCAAGGGCTCCATCCGGCACTTCGGGGTCAAGGTCAAGCTCAACGCCGTGCGCGAGGTCCTGGAGGGGAAGCGGGTCGTGGTGGTGGATGACTCCATCATCCGCGGAACGACGAGCCGAAAGATCGTCGCCATGCTCCGGGCGGCCGGGGCCCGGGAGGTCCATATGCGGGTCAGCTCTCCGCCCACGAGCTGGCCATGCTACTACGGCATCGATACCCCGACCCGCCGAGAGCTCATCGCCTCGTCACACACGGTGGATGAGATTCGGAGGTACGTCGGGGCCGATTCGTTGGCGTACCTCAGCTTCAAGGGCCTCCTGGAGGCCGTGGGCAAGGATGACGGGTACTGTGCCGCCTGCTGGACCGGCCGATATCCCGTGGAGTTTCCGGGCCAGGGGGCGCGGCAGTTGAACCTCTTCGAGCATCGCGAACGCGCATAGGAGAGAAAGATGACAACGGCTTCTACGGATCCTCACGAGCGGGCGAGGCGGCTCGCACGGCTCATCGTGGCCGATATCATCCTCTACAATCAGGGCAAGATCGACGAGGGGATCAAGAATGATACCCTCTTTGATCTCCTTGCCGAGGACATCGAAGTCGCCCGGCGGTACTACGAAAAGCATGTGGACGCTGCCGTATCCCGGGAGGCGAATTACTTCGACCTGGCCCTCGTGGATGTCCTGGTCAAAGGAAGGCAGGACATCCCGTCCAAGATCTGGTAGGAAGGGTCTCCCGCACTCGGGGTCCGCATCTCTTCCACGGACGGCACGCGTGTCTCCGCGAACCGGGGGACTCTCCGCGCTCTATCCCAACAGAGATTGCAATCCCCGGTCTCTCCTGCTAGACTCTCCCCGCCTGCGACGGGATACCGTACCGCCATGCATGACTGACCTTTAATAAAGGAGCAGATGACGATGAGCGAGGCCAGTATTGTCCTTCCCCAGTTCGGGCCGACGGAGTGGACCATCCTGTGGGGGGTCCTTGTCTCATCCTTTATTGCCCTGGGGTATGGTCTGTTCCTGGCGCTGCGGGTCCTTCGGGAAGATCCGGGATCGCCAGCGATGGTCCAGGTAGCCGCCGCCATCGAGGAGGGGGCCTTTGCCTACCTGGCGCGTCAGGTGAGGACCATGATCTGGTTCGTCATCGCCATCACGATCGGCCTGTTCTTCATGTACCGCGGGATCTACGAGGGGTTGGTTCTCCCTCTCGGCGTGTCACTCGCCTTCTTTATGGGGGTGGCGGCGTCCTATGGCGCCGGCTATGTCGGCATGTGGCTGGCGGTGAAGGGAAACGTCCGGACAGCCGCCGCTGCCCTGAAAAGCTTCAAGGCATCGCTGGAGATCGCCTTCCGGGCCGGCACGGTGTCCGGGATGTTCACCGTCGGCCTCGGCCTCCTCGGCGCCACCATCATCTTCCTCTTGTTCAGAGAAAATGCCATGAAGATCCTGATCGGCTTCGGCTTCGGCGGGTCGTTGGCCGCCCTCTTTATGCGCGTGGGTGGCGGCATCTTCACGAAGGCGGCCGATGTGGGAGCGGACCTGGTGGGCAAGGTGGAGAAGGGAATTCCGGAGGACGACCCGCGCAATCCCGCCACGATCGCGGACAACGTGGGTGATAACGTGGGCGACTGCGCTGGCATGGCCGCCGACGTCTTCGAGAGCTACGAGGTCACGTTGGTCGCGGCCATCATCCTGGGCGCAGGCGCGATCCTGGATAAGGACTTCGTCCAGGCCTTTGGTGGAGAGGCCGCCGCGCTCCAGGTGACGTTAGCCCTGGTCATCTACCCCCTCCTCATCCGGGCCGTGGGGGTCTTCGGCTCGATCATCGGCACCTGGGCCGTGCGAGGGAAGGATGATCCCGCTATGAATCCCATGAAGCCCATCAATGTCGGCTTCTGGGTGGCCGCCCTCACCTCCGTTGTCGGGTTCTTCGGGGTGAGCTGGTGGTACCTCGGGAGCATCACCGCTACGAAGTACCACAGCGAGGGATTCCCCTTCTGGCTGCGCGTGTGCGTGGCCAATACCATGGGCATCGTCCTGGCCCTGGTGATCCAGTGGATGACGGAGTACTTCACGGCGACGGATAAGAAGCCGGTGACCGAGATTGCGCACGCCAGCAAGACGGGTCCGGCCACGCTGATCCTCTCCGGGATTGCCTCCGGTCTGGAGTCCAGCGTCTGGGCGACATTGGCGATCGCCGCCACCATCTTCGGCTCGTACAGCATCTTTGGCGGGAGCGTCTCGCTGTCGGCCTACGGCATCGCCCTGGCCGGGCTGGGCCTCCTGGCCACGACGGGATTTATCCTGGCCGAGGATACCTTCGGCCCCATCTCGGACAACGCCAATGGCATCTTCGAGATGTCCGGGGCCCTCAAGGGCAACCCCAAAACCCCGTCCGGGATCGAGGCGCACCGGATCGTCGCCAAGCTGGACGCGGTGGGGAACACCACCAAGGCGCTCACCAAAGGACTGGCCATTGCCACGGCGGTCATCGCCGCCGTCTCCCTCTTCCGGTCGTTCATTGACGAGGCCCGCCTGTACGAGACCGGGATCCAGGTTAATCTGCCAGAGGTGTTCATCGGGTTTCTCATCGGCGGGGCCGTGCCGTTCCTCTTCTCCTCCTTCGCCATCCAGGCGGTGAGCCGTGCGGCATTCCTGCTCGTGGAGGAGGTCCGGCGACAGTTCCGCGAGAAGCCCGGGATCATGGAGTATAAGGAGAAGCCTGACTACGGTCGCTGCGTGGAGATCGTGACGGCCGCCGCCCAGAAAGAGCTGCTCGGGCCCGCCATCCTCTCGATCGTAAGCCCCATCCTGGTGGCCTTCGCCTTTGGCGCCCCTGCCCTGGGCGGATTCCTGGCCGGCGCGATCCTCACCGGGCAGCTGATGGCGGTCTTCCTGTCCAATACCGGTGGGGCCTGGGACAACGCCAAGAAGCTGATCGAGGAGGGCCTCTTCGGTGGGAAGGGGACCGAATTCCACAAGGCCGCGGTCATCGGCGACACCGTCGGCGATCCGTTCAAGGATACGGCGGGGCCGGCGATCAATCCGATGATCAAGGTCATGAACCTCGTGGCGATCCTGGTGGCGCCGCTGGCGATTCAGGATATCGCCCCCATGACGCGCTTCATCATTTTTCTGGTCTGTCTGCTCATCCTCGGCTTCTCCGTCGCATTCTCCAAGCGGGGTTCCATCGCCAAAGAGGAACCCGCGTCAGGGAGGAAGGTCGTCGAAGCCTCGAAATAGCTTGGGAGGGGGAACAATGGCCGGGGATGACTACCGGATTGAACGCGACTCGATGGGAGAAGTCCGGGTTCCAGTCAAGGCCTATTATGGGGCGCAAACGCAGCGGGCAGTCGAGAACTTTCCTATTAGCGGGGCTCGGTTTCCCGCAAGCTTCATTCGCGCGATGGGCATGATCAAACTGTGTTCGGCGCGGGTGAACGTTGAACTCGGGCTTTTGGATCGAAAGATCGCCGACGCCATCGTCCAAGCTGCCCAGGAAGTCGTGGACGGGAAGCTACATAGGGAGTTCGTTTTGGACATCTTTCAGACCGGCTCCGGCACCTCGACAAACATGAATGCCAACGAGGTGATCGCGAATCGGGCCATCGAGCTCTTGGGGGGGCAGATCGGTAGCAAACAGCCGGTTCATCCGAATGACCATGTGAACCTGGGACAGTCGTCGAACGATGTGATCCCGACCGCCATCCATCTGGCTGCCCTCCAGGAGGTGGAGAGGGACCTCCTTCCTGCGCTGCGCCGGCTGCATCAGGTGCTCCGCGACAAGGCGCAAGCCTTTGACCGGATCGTCAAGGTTGGCCGAACGCACCTGCAGGATGCGACCCCCGTTCGGCTGGGACAGGAATTCGGAGGCTATGCCAGGCAGGTGGAGCTCGGCATCCTGCGGATCGAACGGACCCGCCCGTCACTCCAGGAACTGGCGTTGGGCGGTACCGCCGTGGGCACCGGTATCAACACCCACGCCGAGTTTCCCGCGCGGGTCATCCAGCAGCTGGCCAAGATGACCGGGCTGCCCCTCACTGAAGCCAAGGATCATTTTGCGGCCCAGGCGAGTCTGGATGCGGTCGTCGAGGCCAGCGGAGCACTCAAGACGGTCGCGGTGAGCCTGACGAAGATTGCCAATGACATCCGGTGGCTTGGATCGGGTCCGCGGTGCGGCATCGGCGAGATTGTGCTCCCCGCCATTCAGCCGGGCTCCTCCATCATGCCGGGCAAGGTCAATCCGGTCATCCCCGAGGCCGTCATCCAGGTCGCGGCCCAGGTGATCAGTAACGACGCCTGCATCACCATGGGAGGCCAGGGAGGGTACTTCGAACTCAACGTGATGATGCCGGTCACAGCCTATAACCTCTTGCAATCTATTGCGCTCCTCGCGAGCGTCTCACGGGTTTTTGTGGATAAGTGTCTCACGGGAATCCGTGCAGACGAGGCGCGCTGTGCCGAGCTGATCGAGCAGTCCCTCGCGATGTGCACGGCGCTGGCCCCGGTCATCGGCTATGACGCTGCCGCAAAGATCGCCAAAGAGAGCCATGAAACCGGCAAGACGGTACGCCAGGTGGCCCTCGAGCACCGGATTCTCCCCGAGGAGGAGCTCAACCGGATTCTGGATCCCTGGCGGATGACCGAGCGGGGGATTGTCGGCCGTGGCGAGGGGTGACGTCTCCCGGGATCGGCGGCGAGAGCGCGCGATTGTTCTGGCCCTGCTGATCGGATATGGCGGGTTCGTCGCGGGGACAATCCTCATCCCCATCTCGCCCACCCTGGGCGGCATCATCTTCTGGGCGGGGGTCTTTGGGATCTTCGGGGCCGGCTGGTCCTCCACCACAAAGTAGCGGCCAGCGG
>CAYSDK010000056.1:3029-10603 GCA_964429865.1 uncultured bacterium | reverse complement strand
TGAAGGAAGCCTGACAGGATGTCCCGGGATCGGGCCGGCGAGGTCGAGTTATTGAATCCGTAGGATATAGTTGGGCTGGGCCGACTCGATGTCGGCCAGGGCCTTGAGGTGCTCGGAGAGCTTCAGGGTGAGCATCCCGAGATCGACGTGGAGCAGCAGGGTCGTGTCCGCTGTGGCCTCGCCCTTCAGCGCAAGGCCAACATCTTTCTCCAGGGCGCGGACGAGCTGGGAGACCGGAGTATCGTCCCCCCCGCTCCACTTCCGGGCGATCGCCTCGGCCTCGGTGCTTCCGGCCGAGAACCTGACGTCAATCCCTCTCGATCTTGAGGCGTCCCGGGTTCCGCCCGAAGGATCAGGGGTCAGCCGCACTTCCGCGACATTGGCTCGCCCCCGGAGCCGTGTCACCAACTCGTCGGTCAGCCTTTCCCCATCGACCGAGACCAGGATCCACTGGCCGCCGGTCACCTGTTTGGCCTTGAGCGGGACACCGGTTGCGGCCTGGAAGCGCTGGATCACCGGGGCCAGGACCCCGAGATCGGGAGGGCTCGTGCGGCTGGCTCGAGCGACGGCAGCGCTTCCCTCCGTCCCGGGAACGAACTTCACCAGGACCTCTCCCGGGACGAACCGGGGCGGCGGCGCGTTCCCGAGGAGAAGGGCCGACAACACAAGGCCGAGGAGCCCCGTCATGACGTGTCCCACATTCACGTGTCTGGGTTGTACTGGCATGTTGGGTATCATCTAGTAGTCTACAGCGACAGGAAGGAGGATGCAATGAAGGCACTTGGACTCGCCCTCATGGTCGTCACGGCTGTTTTGGCCGCAGGTTCTCTACCCGCGACCGCCCAGGAACTCACGCCGGAGCAGGTCCGGAGGCTTCTTGAGCGCAGGACCATCCCCCCTCAGGCCCAGTTCGTCCCTGGAGAGGTCATCGTGAAGATGAAGCCGGCCCGGACCCTTGGCCCCGCGGACCTCAAGCGGTTCGGAGTCGAGGACGGCAAGCGAGTGACATCCGGCGGCGAGCTGCTCTACCGCATCCCGCCGACCGCCCTGAAGACCCTCTCGCCCACCCAGGCGCGGGATCGAACACTGGAGGTCCTCCGGCAGCTCCGCGCAGACCCCAATATCCAGTATGCGCAACCGAATTACCTTTTGCGCATCGTGAGAACCCCGAACGATCCCCGTTTTCCTGAGCAGTGGCACTACCGCGACAACGGCGCCGGCACCGGCCAGTCTCCGGGCGGGATCAACCTGCCCAGAGCGTGGGATGCGAGCATCGGAAGCAGTAGCATCGTTGTCGCGGTCATCGATACCGGGATCCTCCCGAACCACCCGGATATTGTCGGGTCCCCGAACCTGATCGCCGGCTTTGACATGATCAGCGACCCGGCGATCGCAAACGACGGAGGCGGTCGCGACAACGATCCCACGGATCCCGGCGATGCCGTCGCCGCGGGCGAGTGCTTCCCGGGCGATCCTGCCCAACCCGCGAGTTGGCATGGGACCCATGTGGCCGGGACGATCGGCGTGGGGAGGACAGACAACGGCGTCGGGGTCGCAGGCGCCAATTGGACCGTGCGGGTTCAGGCAGTGCGGGTGCTGGGCAAGTGTGGGGGCACCATCGCAGACATCAACGACGGCATCCGCTGGGCCGCAGGGCTCGCTGTTCCCGGCGTGCCGACCAATTCGACCCCGGCCAGGGTGATCAACATGAGCCTCGGGACCCCACCCGGCAATCCTTGCTCGGCCTCCCCGTCCACCCAGGCGGCGATCAATGACGCGGTGGGCGCGGGCGCCGCAGTCGTGGTAGCCGCCGGGAATGATGCGGTGGATGCGTCCCAGGTCTTCCCGGCGAGCTGCGACAATGTGATCACCGTGGCAGCGAGCGACGCTCGCGGCCACCTGGTGACCCGGTACTCGAATTTCGGAGCGACGGTCGAGATCATGGCACCCGGCGGAGACGTGCAGCGGGACGACAATGGGGACGGCAACAACGACGGCGTGCTCAGCATGGTGCACCCCAACGCTGGAACATACGCACGCTATAACGGCACGTCCATGGCGACCCCCCACGTGGCGGGCGTGGCCGCCCTCTATCTCGCCCAGACCCCCACGCTGACCCCGGCGCAGCTCACCGCGGAGCTCCAGAGCAACGCCCTTCCCAGGACATCGAGCCAATGTCCCCAGCCTTGTGGCGCAGGTTTGTTGAGCGCGCTCCAAGGAGGGCCCCCGTTGGCCGTGAGCCTGGTGCTCGACCCCGATAGGACGCTCCAGCCCGGCGAAACGACGACCGCCAGGGCAACAGTCACACGGGGCGGGGCGCCGCAGGCGGGGAAGACGGTGACGTTCAGCACGGCAAACTCCAGCGTGGCCTCCGTCTCGCCGGCCTCTGCCGTAACCGATTCGAGCGGGAGGGCACAGGTCACGGTGCGGGGCGCATCGCAAGGCAGCACGACGGTGACAGCGGGTGCCGATGGCGCCACCGCCTCCACATCTGTACAGGTGCCTGATCTGTCGCTGATCGGAATTGTTGTGTTGGCGATCGGCGTGGTGCTCGTCGGGTTTCTCCGTAGGCGACCCAGGTCAGCGCAAGAGTAGGGGCGCGAGTCTTTGATGCCGGTAACAAGGCAACTCAATCTTCGCTTCGCCCTGGTGATGGCGGGCTTCGCGGGCGCCGTCCTGCTCACGTACCGTGAGGACGTCCTCGGGACCCTCCTTGCGCCCTTGACGATGTGGACGGCATGGGTGACGCTCGCATTGCTTCACTGGTTAGGAATGGAGGCGACCCGGGTGGCAACCGTGGTCAGCCACCCGAGCGGCTTTGCCTACGAGATCTACTACCGCTGTATAGGTTTTTTGCCGGTTGGCTTCCTCACCACGGGGATTTTGGCCTATCCCGGACGCTGGCGACGAAAGCTCGTCGGACTGGTCGTCGGCGTGCCCGTCTTGATTGCGCTCAACCTGACGCGCCTCGTGCACCTGTTCTACGTCGGAGTGCATAATCCGGCCGCCTTCGACTTCGCCCACTCTGTCATGTGGGAGGGCTTCCTGATCCTGGCGATCCTCGGGCTGTGGCTCAGCTGGACCCGCTGGTCCGACTCGCTGAGAGAGAAGCCTTCTCCCCGTACAACCGGATTATGTAAACCGGTAGCCCAAGATTAGGCGGCGACTTTCAGAGACTCGATGGTCTTGTCGATCAGTCGCAGGGACGCCTCGGAGGTGTCCAGAAACTCAAGCCCCGACCGATAGACGAGGTGTCTCTCCACAGTAGGCCTGACGCCGTAGCGATGGACCTCTGAGCGGACCACCCGGCACTTGAGCCCCGCCTCTTGCCCTTGGAAGGCAACGGTCAGGAACGCGATGCTCCCTGGCCGGATCACGCTCGAGTGCTCGATCAGGGCCCCGCCCAGGCTGATATTGACGAACGAGGCCTCACGCGCGGCGTCGATACACCCGCTCAGGCCGCCCCGGATGATCCACCGGCGATAACGCCGTCTGCCTCCGTTCGTTTCGTGGAGGAGCCCGGCATCTTCGCCAATATCTGTGGATACCAGTGTTTCGAGTTGCGTCACTTCATCACGGTCGTCCATCATTGCCCTTTCCGAATGCCCTGGAAATCAACCTTTCCACAGGGCCATGACAACTTGTCTTGCAATCTTCAGACCAAATCGAGGAAATGGTCACAATTTCTATGTTTTCAATGGCCCCCGCCATCTTTCGGTCAAAATGGCAGAGAAACAGCCAAGATAACCGGCGGCGGCGCTATCTCGCGCTGCAACCGGGCTCCAAAAAAAGAAACGGTCACCTGGCTGGTGACCTGTTTCGTGAGACCGGAATAAGCCTGAGCCGACCTTAGGCCCGCTTGGCCCGAGCGCGGAGGCGACGCCCGCGCATCTGCACCCCCTTTTCGGGTTATCTCACCGCTTCCAAGATCTCGGCAGTTGGATGCACTTTGTTGAGGCAATAAAAATGAATCCCAGGAGCACCGCCACCCAAGAGTTCCTGGCATTGGCGGATGGCAAACTCAGTACCAGCCCTTACCGTAGCATCCTGGTCATCTTGTAACGGTGCAAAGATTTTTTTCACTTCGTCGGTGACCGTTGCGCCGCATACCGCACAGAATCGTTGCAAAGCCTTATAGTCCGTAATGGGCAGAATGCCGGGGATCACCCGCACTTCAACGCCAATCTTGCGTAGCCTCTCGACGTAATCGAAATAATCCCTGTTATCAAAAAACAACTGCGTAATGACACAATCAGCTCCGGCGTCAATCTTCACTTTGAGAAATTCTGCATCTTTGTCTCTGTCCGGACACAGGAGATGTCCTTCGGGGAATCCAGCCACCGTAATCCCGAAATAATCACCGTACTTTGCACGGATAAACGCAGCGAGTTCACTGCTGTATTTGAAATTGTCCTCGGTCGGTTGCCAGTCCGGGTGATCCTTGGGTGGATCACCTCGCAGGGCCAGAATATTTCTGATTCCCCGGGATCTAATGTCTTCCACGATTGCCGCGATATCGTTTTTTGTATTAAGAACACAGGTGAGATGCGCCATGCCGATGACGTGATGTCGTTCTTCGATGTGTTGGACAACATCAAAGGTTTTCTCCCGATTCCCTCCCCCGGCACCATACGTACACGAGATGTAGTCGGGTGTTAGCTCACAGAGCTGTGCGATCGTCTTGAGCAGATTTTCAAACCCTTTGTCGGTTTTCGGCGGAAAGAGTTCAAACGAATACGTCTTTGCTTGATGGTGAAATAGATCTCTGATCCTTTTCATAGAGAGTGATAGGAACTCCCGTTATCGAGCCCCAGCAGCGGCGCAATGCGGCTCATCTTAGTGGATGCCATGGCTTTCAATCAAGCAAAACTTAGTCCCGATCCCGGTGCACCGGGCCGTCGCTCACGGCGACCGCGACGGGTTCCGGAGGCTGATGACTCGGCACGCCGGGGGCCAGCCCGCCGGGCGCTTCCTCCCGCTTGCGCTTGCGCCTGCGGAGGGCGAGGAGGGCTGACTCGGCGTCGATCCAGAGGGAGAAGACCGTGGGGACCAGGACAAGGGTGAACAGGGTTGAGAGCGCCATGCCCCCGAGCTGAACGGCGCCCATCCCCCGGTACAGCTCTGAGCCCGGGCCGCTCGATATGATCAGCGGGAGGAAGCCGAAGATGCTGCTCGCGGTCATGAAGATGGGGCGCAGCCGATTCCGGGCGCTCTCGATAATGGCGTCCTGGGGCGCCATCCCCTCCCGCATGTGGTTCAGGGCCTGCTCGACCAGCAGGATCGCGGCGTTCACCACGACGCCGGCCATGATGATGAACCCCAGCATGGCGAGGATGTCCATCTTCACCGTCGGTTCGATGGTGTGCATGATCCGCAGACCCAACACCCCGCCGATCATCGCCGGCGGGATGCTGAAGACGATAATGAAGGGATAGGTGAAGGACTCGTACAGGGAGCACATCACCAGGTAGGTGATGACCAGCGCCAGCAGGAAGGACCATTTGAGCGAGTCCCAGGTCTGATCCAAATCCCGGGCCTGGCCGGTGACGTTGATGCTGTAGCCCGGGGGGAGCTGCCGGCGGACCTGGGACAGCACCTGGCTGTTGATGGTCTCGATGGCGGTTTGCAGGGACACCTCATCCTTGATGTTCACCGTCAGCTTGATGGCGCGATCGCGGTCGATATGTTCGATCCTGGTCGGCCCCTCGGCCTCCTGGACCACGGCGATGTCCGTCAGGCGAAGCGGCCCCCCCTTCGGTGGGTAGAAAATAACATTGTCCAGCCCCTGGGTCCGCATGTCCCCGCGGGCCGTCCCGATAAGGGTCAGGTCCCGCTCCCGCCCCTGCTCGCGGAATCTCCCTGCCAAGGTCCCCGCGATGAGCGTTTCCACCGCGTAGCCCACCTCAGCTGCCGCGAGGCCCAGATCCGCGGCCTTCTTCCGATCCACGGTGACCTGCAATTCCGGGCTGCCCCACTCGAAACTCGTGTCGACGAAATTGACCCCCGGCAGGGGGCGGACCTGCTGTTCGATGGCGGCCGCGATCTCCCGCACTTCGTCGAGGCCGCGCCCCTTCACGTCGATCTCGATATTGGTCCCGCCCACCAGTTGCCGGAACCGCCGGAACAGCGGCGATTGGGTCACGAAAACGGCGCGCACTCCGGGGATCCCGCCGGACAGTTGCCATAACTCCTGGACTATGCGCTGCATCCCTTGGATATCCGCGTACTCCCGCTTGACAATGACCCCGAGCAGAGGGTTCTCGGTGCGGACCACCGCGAAGAGGCGCTCGATCTCCGGCCTCTGCATGTATCGCTGCTCGAGCTCGGCGAGGATGCGATCGATCTGGTCCATGTTGAACCCCGGCGGGACCTTCACGATCGAGAGGATCAGGTTCCGGTTCCCCTTCGGCAGGTAGTCGATGGGGGGCATCAAGAGGAGGCTGAGGCCGAGGGAACCGAGCGTCATCCCGCCGGCGACGACAAGGCGGCGCCTCACCCCCTGGCGCAGCCAGAAGAGGCAACGAACAAGGCCGGCGCTGAACGCCTCCCCCAGCCAGCTCAACTGTAGGACGTCCAGGATCCGATGGAGGCGAGGATACCGCGAGACCGCGGTGCCCACCTTCAGGACCCGGGAGGCCATCATCGGGACGATGGTGAGGGCCACGATGAGAGAGAAAGCGGTCGAAATCGACGTGGCGATGGCGATGTCGCGGAAGAGCTGCCCTGCCTCCTCTTTCACGAAGATGATGGGGAGAAAGACCGCCAGGTTGGTCAGCGTGGAGGCCAGGATGGCCCCCCAGACCTCGGTCGCCCCGTCCAGGGCCGCCTGGACGCGCGACTTCCCCATCTCCCGATGCCGGAAGATGTTCTCTAACACCACGATCGAATTGTCCACCACATTGCCCACGGCAAAGGCGAGCCCGGCGAGCATCACGATGTTCAGGGATCGGCCCAGGGCATCCAGGACGACGAAGGTCGCGATTACCGAGACCGGGATCGACAGGGCGATGACGAGGATGCTGCTCACGCTGCGCAGGAAAAAGAGCAACACCCCCACCGTGATGAGCGAGGCCTCATAGACGTTATCGGTCACGAGGCTGAGGGCATCGTAGATGTAGTCGGTCTCATCATAGACCTGCTGAAATCGGATCCCCTTGTCGGCATAGACGCTGTTCAGGTGGGCCACTTCCCGTTTGATCCCCTTCATCACCTCGACGGTGTTGGCCCCGGTCCGCCGGAGCACGCCGAAGCCCAGGGTCGGGACGCCCGAGGCGCGGATGTCCCGGTCTCGCTCCTTCAGGCCGAACCGCGCGGCGGCGATGTCGCGGACATACACCGGCCTCCCGTTCTGGGTGGCGACGACCACCTCCTCGATCTGTCGGAGGTCCGTGAACTGGCCGACCGTGCGCACGAGGTAGCGTTTTTTTCCCTCGTCGATGTTCCCCCCCTTGGTGTTCCGGTTCTCCCGCAGCAAGGCCTCGCGGACCTGGGCGATGGTGATCCCCCGAGCGGTCATCGCCTGATAATCCAGGACGACGTGCACCTCGCGCTCTTCCCCGCCGAACATCAAGACC
>CAYSDK010000056.1:0-2929 GCA_964429865.1 uncultured bacterium | reverse complement strand
CTGATAATCCAGGACGACGTGCACCTCGCGCTCTTCCCCGCCGAACATCAAGACCAATCCCACCCCTTCGATCCGTTCCAGGCGCGGCTTGATGACGTCCTCGGCCTCGAGCCGCACCTCATTGATATCCCGCGCGGTCCGCACGATGATCCAGGCGATCGGGGTCTCCTCATCCGAGCTGACCGCCCGGATCACGGGCCGCTCCGCGTCTAGGGGGACGTCCTGCACCAGATCCAGCTTCTCGGCCACCTCGAGGCGGGCCACGTCCTTGTCCACGCCCCAGTCGAAGCGGAGGGTGATCACGCCCCGGCCTTCGGACGAGGTCGAAACCATCTCCCGGAGGTTTTGCACCGAGATAAGCTTCTCCTCCTGTCGGTCCACGATCTCGTGCTCGACCTCTTGGGGCGCGGCGCCCCGGTAGACCGTCTCCACCGAGATCTCGGGACGCTCCACCGTCGGGGTCATCTGCAGGGGAAGGCGGAAGAGCGAGATCACCCCAAACAGGAGGGCGAGCAATACGCCGACGATGACCGTGACGGGATATCGGATGCAGAAATCGACCAGCTTCACGGCGGGATCCTCATTTTCGCAGACGCTCCTTCACCACGACGGCGGCCTGATCCAGCAGTGACTCGTTGCCGGTGACCACGACGGTGTCACCCGACTTCAGGCTCCCTTCGACCACCTCACTGAACCCTTCCTGCGGCCGCCCCGCCTTGACGGGGACCATGCGGACCTTCCCATCCTGGACCACGAAGACCACCTGGTCCCGCGCCCGGACGACCACGGCGTCCTTCGGGATAAAGAGACCCTGCCGCGGCTCCCCGTATCGGACCGCCACGCGGGCGAACATCCCCGCCTTCAAAAGGCGATCGGGGAGGTTATCGACCTTGATCCGCACAGGAAAGTTCCGGCTCGCCACGTCGGCCTGGGGGACGATGTGGGTGACCCGACCCCGGAAGACCCGACCGGGATACGTATCTACCGTGAGGGTCGCCTCGTTTCCCTGCCGGACCCTGCCGATGTCCCGCTCGTTGACGGGGATCACGGCGTAGACGATGTCGATGTCCACCAGGTCCGCGACCTTCCCCCCCTCCTCGATCCACTGACCGACCTCGGCGTGCTTCTTCACAAGGTAGCCGCTGAAGGGGGCTACCACGGTCGTCCGACGGAGCTGGTCCGCGACCCTGCGCAAGGCCTCCTCCGCCGATTCCTTCTGCGCCTTGGCCGCCCGCGCGGCCGCACCGACGCGATCGAGTTCGGCCGCGCTGATGGCGCCCTCCGTAAAGAGGGCCTGGAAGCGCTGATGGTCCTGCTCCGCCCGTACGAAGAGCGCTCGCTTCTCGTCCAGGTTCGCCTGCGCCTCCTTGAGCCCGATCTCAAGGTCACTGCGACGCAGGCGGGCGAGGACCTGACCCTTTGCCAGATGGTCCCCTTCCCGGAGATCGAACCGGGCGACGGCACCGGCCACCTCGGCGCTGACCGTCGTAGTGAGGTTTGCCTCCACGGTCCCCACCGCCTGGATCTCGCGCTCTACCGCCCGTTCGACGACCGGTGCCACCTCGACGGCAACAGCCGGCGGCCCCTGGGCATGGACCGGCGGCCGGCTCCCCACCACCATCAGCCCCAGCACCGCTCCTGCCACCCCGCGCCAGCCGGTCACGTCCGCACCTCAGACCGCCACGAGGGCGAGAATGTGGCCATGTAGGGTCTCCATCAGGGCCTTCCACGCCCCCCGCTCCCCCAGAACCTCATCGATGACATGCTCACGGGTCAGGAAATAGATCAGGATGGCAATGACGCTGAAGGTGGCCTGGGGGACGTTGAGGGAGCGGAAGTCTCCCCGGTCCACGCCCTCCTGGAGTACGCCCGAAATTGCCTGGAAGTTCCGACGGAAGTACTTTTGGGCGAGGACCTGCACTTCCCGCTCACGGCGCTCTACCGCGCGATGCAGGAGCCTGAACTCGTCAGGCCTCTTCTCCGCAAACCGGAGGACGGCCGCGATAATTTCGGCCATCCGATCGCGCGGCGCGCCGTCCCCGCTGGCGATCCGCTCCACCTCATCGCACAGGGGGGCGACGGCCTCCTCGAGGAGGCTCAGGAAGAGATCCCCCTTGTTCTTGAAGTAGTAGTAGAGGACCGGCTTGGTGACGCGGGCCTCGGCCACGATCTGGCGAATCGACGTCGCGTCGAACCCCCGCCGGGCGAACTCCCGCCTGGCCACCTGCGCGATCCGGGCTTTGGTCGTCATTTACCTACCGTTCGGTAAGCTTCGGCCCCAAAAAGAAACCCTCGCCCTCGAGGGTCTGTTCAGGATACCAGAGGGGGAGGCGGCCATCAACCCGCCTTACCGCCCCTTCTTTTTCACCACCCGCTTCTCACTGATCTCGACCTGGACGCCGCATTCGGGGCAGGTGTAGTTCCCTTTTTTGCTCTTCGGGGGGTCCACCCCTCGGCTCCTACAGGCGTGACACGTGTACGCAATGATCCGGTCTTTCTCCTCCGCAGCCTCTCCGGCACCCGTCGGTTTCATGCTCCCCCCCACTGCCGCCCGGTCCCCTGGACCGCATTCCGGATCAGCTCGACCCGCGCCTCGGTCCCCTGCCCCGGAAACTCGACGCCCACCACATCCACGCGACAGGGACCCCGGAGGCGGCGCGCTCTCATATACGCCTCGGCGACCCGCAGGATCTGCCGCTGCTTCCTCGCATGCACGGCCTCCGCCGGCGTCCCAAAACGGGCGGAGCGTCTTGTCTTCACCTCCACGAAGACGAGGACGTCCCCCTCCTCGGCGATGAGATCAATCTCCCCTAGCGGACATCTGAAGTTCTTCTCCACGATGCGGAACCCGAGGTCCTCCAGGAACCGGCGGGCCACCGCCTCCCCCTCGATCCCGACCGCCCGCCGATCTAGCACCGCTGCCTCCCCG
>CAYSDK010000055.1:0-10836 GCA_964429865.1 uncultured bacterium | reverse complement strand
GTTTCAGCGGGTGTATCGGCTCCTGCGCCATACGTATTATGTGGATGAGGTGTACAACGCCATTTTCGTGGACGGGTTCCTTCGGTTCTGCCGTCTCTTCTGGAAGGTGGATGAAAACGTGGTGGACGGCGCGGTGAATGGAACGGCAGACGTGACGATGCGGGTGAGCAACGGCTCTGACTGGAATGACACCAAGATCGTGGACGGCGCGGTGAATAAGATCGCCGACATCATTCAGGGCTATAGTGCCACCTGGCGGTACGTGCAGACCGGGCTCGTCCAGAATTATTTGATGGCCATGGCCTTGGGGATCTTTCTCATCGTCAGTCTATACATAGTCTTATAGGATCGAACGTCCCATGTCTCAGGTAGATTGTTCTCAGAAGGCAGGCGTGTGCAGGTGTGACCGTACACCTTGGACCTTGATCCCGGAACCGGAGGAGGAGGATCCATGAACGTTCTGAATTTCCCCCTGCTCAGCCTGATCACATTCCTCCCCCTGCTGGCGGCTCTCATCCTCCCCTTCATTCGCCGGGAGCGGGAAGGACTTATCCGCGGCGTGAGCCTCCTCTTCACCGTCCTGACCTTCGTCGTCTCGCTCGGGCTCCCCGTTGTATTTGATTTCGGCAACGGGGAGATGCAACTGGTCGAGAAGGCCTCCTGGATCGAGGCCATGGGGGTGAGTTACCACATGGGGGTGGACGGGATCAGTCTGTGGCTGGTCTGCCTCAGCACTCTTTTGGGCGCCCTCTCGGTCCTCTGCTCGTGGGACTCGATTACCGACCGGGTGAAGGAGTACTACATCTTTCTCCTCTTGCTGGAGACCGGAATGATCGGGGTCTTCCTCGCCCTGGACTTCTTCCTCTTCTATGTCTTCTGGGAGATCGTGTTGGTCCCCATGTATTTCCTCATTGGCATCTGGGGACATCCGGCCCGCCGCCTCTACGCGGCGATCAAGTTTTTCCTATACACCCTCTTCGGCAGCGTCGTGATGCTGCTCGGCATCCTGGCGGTCTACTTCTATGCCGGAGACCAGACCGGCCGGTACACCTTCGACATCCTGGAGCTGATGAAGATCAGCTATCGGAACGAGCCCCTGTTCAGAATACCCGGCGTCATCACCTTCACCTTCCAAAATCTGGTCTGGCTCGCCTTCTTCCTCTCCTTTGCCATCAAGGTCCCCATGTTCCCCTTCCACACCTGGCTTCCCGATGCCCACACCGAGGCCCCCACGGCGGGGTCGGTCATCCTCGCAGGGATTCTCCTGAAGATGGGGGGATACGGCTTTGTCCGCTTCAACCTCAGCATGTTCCCCGAAGCCACCTGGTACTTCGTCCCCTTCATGGTGACCTTGAGCATCGTGGCCATCATTTACGGAGCGATGGTCTGCCTGGTGCAGCAGGACATGAAGCGCCTGATCGCATTTAGCTCGGTGAGCCACATGGGTTTCGTCACGCTGGGGATGTTTGCCCTCAATATGCAGGGGATCCAGGGCTCGGTCCTGCAGATGGTCAATCACGGCCTCTCGACCGGAGCCCTCTTCCTTATCGTTGGCCTGATCTACGATCGGCGCCATACACGAATGATCGCCGACTTTGGCGGTCTTTCCACGGTGATGCCGATCTTCGCTACCCTCTTTGCCATCATCATGTTCTCCTCCATTGGACTACCGGGCCTGAACGGTTTCGTCGGGGAGTTCTTAATCCTGGTGGGGGCCTTTAATGTCGACTGGCGCTGGGCGGCCTTTGCGGTGACGGGGATCGTCCTTGGGGCAGCCTACATGCTGTGGCTGTATCAGCGGACCATGTTTGGGATCGTGACCCACCGGGAAAACTCGGACCTCTTGGATCTCAACTTCCGGGAAGCCATGACCCTGATTCCCATCGTCATTTTGTGTTTCTGGATTGGGCTGTATCCTGCCCCATTTCTCAGAGCGATGGAGCCTTCGGTGAAAAAGGTAGTCACCCACCTGGATAAAGCTCGCAAGGTGGTCGAGGGGGGGCCTTCCCCTACCCTCTCGGCCCTACCAAAGAGGTGAACCGATGACGGCGGCCTTCAATCCGGGGGCTGATACTCTCCAAGCCTTGCCCGAGGTGTTCCTGTGCACCATGGCGATCATCGTTCTGATTCTCTCCTTCGCGGTCCCGGATCGCCGGGGGTGGATGGAGGGTTTGAGCGTGGCTGCCGTCGTGGGGACCGGTGCCCTTCTGCTCTGGCAGCTTGGGGAGCCGGTCTCTGCCTTCAGCGGGATGTACCTGGTGGACAACTTCGCCCTTTTTTTCAAGGCGGTCTTCCTGATCTCCACCCTCTTTGTGATCCTCATGTCGATCAATTACCTCCACCTGGAGCGCGTTCCCGTGGGAGAGTTTTACGCCGTCCTCCTCTTTTCCACCTTGGGGATGATGTTTATTGCCTCAGGGGGCAATCTCCTCTCCTTGTACGTCGGCCTTGAAACCATGTCGATCTCTATCTATGTCCTTGCGGGCTTCCTCAAGCGGGATCGAAAGTCCAACGAGGCCGCCCTGAAGTATCTCCTGATGGGAGCCTTCACCTCTGGGGTAATCCTCTACGGGATCGCCCTCCTCTATGGATTGACCGGGACCCTGGATATCAAGCAGACGGCGGCCACCCTCGTCCAGATGAAACTGAGCAATCCCGCCCTCCTGCTCGCGATGGTCATGCTGACCGCGGGCTTTGGGTTCAAGATTGCAGCGGTCCCCTTCCATATGTACGTCCCGGATGTGTATGAAGGGGCTATGACCACGGTGACCGCCTTTTTGGCGGTGGGCTCGGAGGCAGCCGGGGTGGCGGCGCTGCTTCGGGTCTTCCTCGGGGCTATTCCCCAGATCCAGGGGGATTGGGCAGTCCTTTTTTGGATCCTCTCGGTCCTGACCATGACGGTCGGTAATGTGTTGGCCATGGCCCAAAGGAACATGAAGCGGATGTTGGCGTACAGCAGTATTGCTCACATCGGCTATGTCTTGATCGGCTTCGTGGTCGGAACCGAGCAGGGAATCTCTGCCATGCTCCTCTATGTACTCATCTACGAGTTTATGACCGCTGGCGCCTTTGCCATGGTCATCTATCTCCGGACCGAGACGGTGAAAGGGGACCTCATCGAGGATTTTGCGGGTCTCGCGCGGGTCAGGCCCGCGGCAGCTGCGGCCATGGTGATCTTTCTGATGTCGCTCACCGGGATCCCGCCCACGGCGGGCTTCGTGGGGAAGTTCTACCTCTTCGGGGCCGCCATCAACAGCGGGTACATCTGGTTGGCCGTGGTCGCGGCCGTCAATACTGCCATCTCTCTCTTTTACTATATGCGCGTGGCCATGGTCATGTACATGTTAGAATCTCCAGGGCCCGTCTCCGTGAGCTCGTCGAGACCCCTTTACGCGGCGGTGATCTTCGCGGTGTTGGGAACGCTGATCATGGGAATCTACCCCGGACCGTTTTTGGAGTTGGCGCAGGCCTCGCTCAGCGGCCTGCTGAAGTAGGACGGAGGGCCCTGGTAACATCCGAGGTCCCCATCGGAGGTCGCGATCGTGGAGGTCATTGAGCATCCCGCGCTCTTCATGATTCCCAACTTCATCCCGGGACTGCCAGGCCGCTTTGTGCCTGACCATGTGACGATGGCCTGGCTGGTCGTCTTGATCCTGGGGGCCTTGGCATACCTGACTTCTCGCCGTATCAGTGAGGTACCCGGGCCTCTGCAGAATGTCATGGAGGCGGCTGTTGAGATTTTCCAGGGGCTGCTCGACAGCGTCATCGGACATCATGGCCGCCGATACCTCCCATTGATTGGCGCACTGGGGTTCTTCATCCTCTTTTCCAACTTGCTCGGATTGATCCCGGGCCTGAAGTCCCCCACGGCCAATATCAATACCACGGCGGCGCTGGCTGCTGTGACCTTTTTCGCCTATCACACCATCGGAGTCCGCGAGGTCGGGGCCCTCACCCACCTCAAGCACTTCTTTGGACCGGTCGGAGAGCTGCCAAAGCCGCTTCTCATCATCATGGGTCCGATCATGCTCCCGGTCTTCTTCCTTGTGGAGGTCATCGGGCACCTCTCCAGGCCGGTTTCCCTCACCATTCGTCTCTTCGGGAACATCTTTGGGGAGGAGGCGGTGATTCTCTTTCTGTTTTTCCTGTTCCCCTTGGTCGCACCGCTCCCCATGATGGGAATGGCGATTTTTACCAGCGTGGTCCAGACCCTGGTCTGGGTGATGCTTACGACGATCTATATCGCAGGGGCGGTAGAAGCAGCCCACCAGGAAGGGCATTGAGGGAGAGGTATAAGCCAGGGGCCGGCAAGATTCGGGGCGGGGGGTGGCTTCATCGACTCAATCAACCGGAGGTTTCTGGAAGGAGGGACGGGCATGCGATCCAAGTTGACGGGCATCGTGACAGGGCTCTTGACGGTTATCGGCTCGACGACCCTGGCCTGGGCTGCTGAGAGGGCCGCGCCAGCAAGCGAGCAGACATTCTTCTGGGTGACGGTTTTGACCGGAGGGTTCGCAATGGCCCTCGCCTCGGCCATGGCCGCCTTAGCTCAGGCGCGGGCGATTTCTGCTGCCCTGGACGGGATGGCCCGGCAACCGAACGCCGCGGGACGAATCCAAACCGCTCTGATTATCGGCCTGGCCTTCATCGAGTCCTTGGCCATCTATGTGCTGTTGATTGCCTTGATCCTCCTCTTTGCGAACCCGTTTAGCGCGATCGTTGTGAAGGGGGGATAAGAGGGCGGAGGCCCCGGAATCCGGGGCCTCTCATGTTGTGGGAGTAAGTACAAAGATTCACATGCTCATCGAGTATTTTCCCATCCTCCTGTTCATCGTCGCCGCGGTCCTCTTCGCGGGAGGCTCGGTCCTCCTCTCGTCGCTGATGGGTCCAAGACGACCCGGTTCGGTGAAGCTGGAACCGTACGAATGCGGAATAGCCCCGGTGGGGCTCGCCCGGGAGCGGTTCTCCATCAAGTTCTATCTGGTGGCGATGCTCTTTATCATCTTCGATATCGAGATCATCTTTCTCGTCCCCTGGGCGGTGATCTACCGGGAGCTCGGATGGTTCGCCTTTTTGGAGATGGGGGCCTTCCTGCTGGTGCTGATCCTGGGGCTCCTCTATGTCTGGCGCAAGGGGGGGCTCGAGTGGGACGAGCCAGAGCATCGTGCGGCCAGGCGTGACCGTAGCGTCTCCCAGGCGGCGCGGGATCTTGAGGGGGGATGAGGGGATGCTGTCGGCAAAGCTCCACCAGGCCTGCGCTGAGCTCCTCACGCGGTATCCGGAAAAGCGGTCGGCCCTCCTCCCGCTTCTGCACCTGGTCCAGGAGGAGCTAAGGTACCTTACCCCCGAGTCTATGGAGGATGTGGCGAGGCTGCTCGAGATGCGTCCCACCGATGTCTGGGAGACGGCCAGCTTCTATACGATGTATCATTTTCGGCCTGTCGGGCGATGTCACATCGAGGTCTGCCACAATCTCTCGTGCACCCTCTTGGGGGCGGAATCGCTTCTCGATCATCTGAAGGGGCGGTTGCAGATCAGGGAAGGCGAGACCACGCCCGACGGCCGGTTCACCTTGGGGAGGACCGAGTGCCTCGCCGCCTGCGATGGCGCGCCCGTGATCCAGGTCAACGGACGGCACTACGGGCCGCTCGACCGGACCCGGCTGGAAGCGCTCCTGGCCTCATTCGCCCGCGGGGAACTTCCGCAGACCTACCGGTACCCTTCCTCGGCCGGTGCGGCCTCACCCGGACCGGCTCCAGCCGGCGCCCCCGAAAAGATCCTGCACCGCAATCTCGTCGATCCGGGCTACGACGGCAGCATCGAGGCCTATCTCGACCGGGGTGGCTACCGGGCGGCAGCCAAGGCGCTTGGCGATCTTCAACCTCCCGAGATCATCGACATGGTCAAGCGATCCGGTCTTCGCGGTCGGGGCGGCGCCGGCTTTCCTACCGGGGTCAAGTGGGGGTTTATCCCCAAGGACCCCGGCGTCCCGAAATACCTCCTCTGTAACGCCGACGAAGGGGAGCCCGGGACGTTCAAGGATCGCCAGCTGCTGGAGCGGGACCCGCACCAGCTACTGGAGGGGATCATCATTGCGAGTTACGCCATCGGGGCCGAGGTCTCGTACATCTATCTTCGGGGCGAATTCCTGGACGGTCTGGCAGTCCTGGAACGGGCGCTCGCGGAGGCCTATGCCCGGGGCTACCTGGGAAAGAACATTCTGGGCAGCCGCCTGAATCTGGATGTCTACGTGCATCGGGGGGCCGGGGCCTATATCTGTGGGGAGGAAACGGCCCTGATCGAATCCTTGGAGGGCAAGCGGGGCGAACCCAGGATCCGCCCCCCCTTTCCCGCAGTGAAGGGCGTCTATCAATGTCCGACGGCGGTAAACAATGTGGAGACCCTCTGCAACATTTCGCACATCGTCCTTCGGGGCGCGGAGTGGTATGCCAGTCTGGGAACCTCCAAGAGTACCGGCACCCGGGTCTTCTCGGTGAGTGGTCATGTCCGCTACCCGGGAAACTACGAGCTGCCGCTGAATGCCACGCTGAGGGAGTTGATCTTTGGGTATGCCGGCGGGATCCCGGACAACCGGAGACTCAAGGCGATCATCCCGGGGGGGAGTTCCGCTCCGGCCCTGACCGCAGACCACCTGGATGTCGGCCTGGACTTCGAGTCACTCGCCGCTGCCGGATCGATGGGGGGTTCCGGGGCCGTCATCGTCATGGACGAGACGACGTGCATGGTGAAGGTCGGGGAGGTGGTCAACCGGTTCTATCACCATGAATCGTGCGGCCAGTGTACCCAGTGCCGGGAGGGGACCGCCTGGCTTCACAAGATGTTGAAGCGGATCGAACAGGGGGGAGGGCGGTTGGCCGACCTCCAAACCCTGAAGGATGTCTGCCGCAACATGAAGGGACAGACGATCTGTGTCCTGAGCGATTCGGCGGCGATGCCTACGGAAAGCTATCTGAGGTACTTCCGGGACGAGTTCGAGGCACACATAGCGCAGGGGGGCTGCCCGTTTCGAACTTAGGACTGAGTGCTGAGCGCTCAATGCTCAGTCCTCAGTCCTGAAGGCTGGGCGATTAGCGCTGAGGACTGAGGAATCTGGATAGCCATGAGTCAAGAGACGCAGAAGCTGCTCACGGTGACCATCGACGGCCGGCAGATAGCGGTCGCGCCCGGAACCACCATCATCCAGGCAGGAGAGCGGCTCGGGATCGAGGTCCCCCATTACTGCTATCACCCCGGGCTGCCCATCGAGGGGGTCTGTCGGATGTGTCTCGTGGAGGTAGAGAAGTCCCCGAAGCTCGTCATCGCGTGTGCGACGCCGGTGAACGAAGGGATGATCGTCCATACGGGGACCCCGCAGGTGGAAGAGGCCAGGCGAGGGGTCCTGGAGTTCTATCTGCTCAACCATCCCTTGGACTGTCCCATCTGCGACAAAGGGGGGGAGTGTCCGCTCCAGGACTACACCATGCGGTATGGCCCCGGCGCGAGCCGGACCGTCGAGGAGAAAGTCCATCGGGACAAGCGCCGCCCCCTCGGCCCTCACATCATTTTTGATGCCGAGCGGTGCATCCTCTGCACCCGGTGTGTGCGGTTCTGCCGGGATATCGTCGGGACGGGTGAGTTGGGGATAGGGAACCGGGGGGACAAGGCGGAGATCGTCCTTTTCCCGGGAAAGGAACTGGACAATGCGTATTCCGGCAATGTCATCGACCTCTGTCCAGTGGGGGCCCTGACCAGCAAGGAGTATCGGTTCAAGTCCCGCCCCTGGGACCTGGTGAAGCAGGTGGAGAGTACCTGCCCCGCCTGTAGCCGGGGATGTAGCATCGCGCTGGACGTTCGCCATCTCCGTACGGGGGGTGAGGAGGTGCTGCGGATTCGCCCCAGGTACAACCCGGAGGTGAACGGCTATTGGATGTGTGACGAGGGACGGTTCGAGGCCTATCCTCGGCGGGGGCGGTGCGCCTTCGAGGCCCCCCTCATGCGGCGGGGGGATGGGTACGTGCCTGTGACGTGGGAAGAGGCCGTGGCCGCCCTCGTTGAGCGACTCAGGGGGATTCTTGATCAGCACGGGCCCAAGGCCATCGGCGGGCTCCTCTCCACGTGGCTGACGATCGAGGAATTGTACGCGGCCGCGACCTTCCTTCGGCATGAGGTGGGGACACCCCACCTGGACTACCGCGTCACCCCGGTGCACGCGCAGGAGGGGGACGAAGCCGAGGATCATCTGCTCAGGCGGACAGACAAGAGCCCGAACACACAAGGGGCCAGGCTGCTCGGCATTGGCCCTGGACCGGGAGGATGGGGGACGAGCGAGATGCTCAAGGCTGCGACCACGGGGACTCTCAAGGCGCTCCTCCTGTTCGAGCTGGATCCCTGGGAGGAGCCGTCCCTCCGGGCGGAGCTGGAGAGGTCCGTGGATCTCGAGCTGCTGGTGGTCTGGGCGGTTCGGGAGTCCGCTGCAGCCACCCGGGCCGATCTCGTCCTGCCCGCGCTGGGCTACGCCGAAAAAGAGGGGACGATCGTGAACTTTGCCGGTCGTGTCCAACGCCTGCGCAAGGGTGTCGATCCCGGGGGAAAGGTCTTGCCCTTGGGGGAGGTCTTGAGGCGGGTGGGCATCGGCCTCGGCCGACGCGGGGTGCCCTGGACCCCGGAGGAGATCTGGCGTCGCCTTTCGGGCGAGTATCCCGCCTTTCGGGGCATTGAATATGAAACCATCGGGCCGCTCGGCGTTCCGTTGACCGGTGATCGTCGGGAGACTGGAGACCGGAGACCAGAGACCAAACGGGAGTGAGGCTCCAGTCTCCCGTCCCCGGTCCCTCTAGGTGATCGGTCATCGGTGGTCGGTCATCGAAGGAAGCGTGATGGACTTCCTGGTCGCTACGGTGCTCAAGATCGCGGTGGTGATGGGCCTGGTCCTCCTCGCGGTGGCCTATCTCACCTGGCTTGAGCGGAAGTTGATCGGCGATATCCAGGTCCGCTTTGGCCCATCGAGGGTTGGTCGCTTCGGGCTGCTGCAACCGATCGCCGATGGCATCAAACTCATGTTCAAGGAGGATATTGTTCCCGCCAATGCGGACCGGCTGATCTTTTGCCTCGCCCCGGCCATCAGCTTTATCCCCGCCCTGATCGTCTTCGCCGTGATCCCCTTCGGGCCGTCCTTCGTGATCACCGATGTGAACATCGGCTTCCTCTACGTCTTCGCCGTCACCTCGCTCGGGGTGTACGGGATCGTGCTGGCCGGGTGGGCCTCGAACAGCAAATACGCGCTCCTGGGGGGTTTACGCTCCGCTGCCCAGATGGTGAGCTATGAACTCAGCCTGGGGCTGTCGGTCGTGGGGGTCGTGATGATGGCCGGGTCGCTCAGTCTGGTCGATATCGTGGAAGCCCAAAGAGGGAGCTGGTACGGGGTCCTTCCCCGGTGGAATATCTTTCCCCAGTTTCTCGGATTCGTCATCTTCCTGGTGAGCAGCAATGCGGAACTGAACCGGGCCCCCTTTGACCTGCCCGAAGCCGAGACCGAGCTGGTGGCCGGATTTCACACCGAGTATAGCTCGATGAAGTTCGCCATGTTCTTCATGGCGGAGTACGCCAACATGATCGCCGCCTCCGCCATGGCGACAACTCTGTTTCTCGGCGGGTGGCAGGGGCCGCTGCTGCCTCCCGTCGTCTGGTTTCTCCTCAAGGTCTTCTGCTTCATCTTCCTCTTTGTGTGGCTCCGTGCCACCTTGCCGCGGTTCCGCTACGACCAACTCATGGGCTTCGGGTGGAAGGTCCTGCTGCCCCTGGCCCTGGTCAACGTGATGTTCACGGCGGCGGCGATCCTCGTCCTTTCCTGAGGTGACGGGATGGAGTGGGTCCTCTTTCTTATCCTTGCCCTCCTGGCTGGCGCGGCGGCCGTGGGGATGGTCCTGCAACGCAGCCCCATCTACAGCGCCCTCTGCCTGATCCTCGCCCTCTTTGCCCAGGGCGGGCTCTATATCCTCCTCCATGCCGAACTCATCGCGGCCGTCCACATCTTCGTGTACGCCGGCGCCATTATGGTCCTCTTCCTGTTCGTCATCATGCTGCTCGATCTGAGGCCGGAGGACCGCTCTCCGGTCCGCTCGAACCCCGTCGGGGTCAGCATCGGGCTCATCCTGGCCGGTCTCCTGCTGGCCGAGCTGGCCCTCGGCATCGGTCCCCACATTGCGCTGGGACCGCGGGGCGCCTACGATTTCGAGACCGTCAGGGCTGCGGGGAATACGCAGGCGGTGGGCCGCATCCTCTTTCGCGAATACCTGATCCCCTTCGAGCTGACATCGGTGATCCTGCTCGCGGCCATGGTCGGGGCGATGGTCCTCGCCAAACGAAAGCTGGAGTGAGAGATCCATGGTCCCGCTATGGGCATATCTCTTCCTGAGCGCCTTCCTCTTCGCCGTCGGGGTCGTCGGCGTCGCGACGCGGCGCAACGCTCTCGTCATCTTCATGTCCATCGAGCTGATGCTTAACGCAGCCAATCTCAGTTTCGTCGCCTTCGCCCGCTTTCTCCATTCCCTCGACGGGCAGGTCTTCGTTTTTTTCGTGATGACGGTGGCAGCGGCGGAGGTGGCGGTGGGACTCGCGATCATCATCGCCATCTTTCGCAACGCCGAGACGGTCAATGTCGATGAAGTGCATCTGCTCAAAGGCTGAAGATGGTTCATGGTAAGGGTCCTTCAGACGTCTTGCTTCCCATCCCTGAACGCTGAACCCTGAACCATGACCGGGGTTTTCTCATGGTGGAGCTGATCTGGCTGGTGCCAGGGTTCCCGTTGTTGGGGGTTATCCTCACCGGCCTGTTCG
>CAYSDK010000054.1:6296-11234 GCA_964429865.1 uncultured bacterium | reverse complement strand
GCCCCCTTCCCGATGTTGGGGATGCTTTTGACGACCTTGCGATTCTTGATATCAATGACGGAGAGCGTCGCATCGCCCCCATTGCTCACGTAGGCCGTCTGCCCATCCTTGGTGAAGACCGCCATGGCCGGGTTCTTGCCGACCTCGATGGTGGCGAGGCGCTCCAGGCTCTTCGCGTCGTAGAGCATGACGGTATGCTCCCCCGGGTTGCTCACCAGGAGCAACGTGCCGTCGGCAGACACGGCCACATGATGGCACGTCTTCCCGCCCGGGACTGCCTTGACCACCTTCCTGGTCACGGCGTCGATCACGGTAAAGTCGTTCGAGCCGACGCTGGCGATATACGCGAGCTTGAAATCGGGACTGAAGGTGACATTGTGCGGCTTACTGGCTACCGGGATCTCGGCGATGATCTTGAGGGACTGCCCATCAAGGATCTGGACTTTGTCGAATCGCTGGTTCGCCACCCACACTTCGTAGGCGAAGGCTGGTAACGGCATAGCCATCAGGAAAACAAGAGCTATGGTCGCGAAGACACTCTTGGATGTTGCCATGGTCGCTCCTCCCTCCTGTAAGGGTCCATGATAACGGGACATCAAGTGGAACCCACCTTCTCGATCTCGATCTCCCACAAAGCGTTGCCCACCTTCTCCACCCGAAGGACCGTATGCCCCGCTTCCTGGGCCCAGCGGGGAATGTTTTCGGCGGCAAGGGGATAGTCAGAAACCACCATCAGGATCTCCCCGGGCGTGAGCTTTTTTATCTCGCGCTGGGCCATGATCAGGGGATATGGACAGATCTCCCCACGAGTATCGAGCCGGTGCACCCTCCGTTCTTGGGTTTGCCCAGGCGATCCCAATGTCTCTATTGCTCCAGGGGAAGCTCAGGTCGATTGCCCCAGTCGATCCACGATCCATCGTAGTTGCGGACCTTTTCGTATCCGAGCAGCCGGGCCACGAAGTAGTCGTGGGCTGCCCGCACCCCGGTTCGGCAATACGTCACGATCTCCCGGTCCTTGGTCGCTCCGGCCTTTTCCAACATCTTCTGCAGCTCCTCGGCGTCCTTGAAGGTCTTATCCTCGGGGTTGATAGTACTCGTCCAGTCAATCGACACGGCCCCGGGTATTCTCCCTCCTCGCTTGATCTCGGGATCCTCCTCCTTCCCGGGATGTGTCCGCTTCCCCTGGTATTCGATCGGGGACCGGGCGTCCACCAAGCAGACACCGGGGTTCTTGAGGTTGTCCCTCACCCACTCGGCGGTGGCGATGAGCTTTGGATTGGGCTTGGCGACGAATTTCTTGGGCGTGATCCTGGGTTCCTCGGCGCTGAGCGGCCGGCCTTCCTGCACCCACTTCGTGAGGCCCCCGTTCAGGACCGCGACATTCTTGTGGCCGAAGAATTCGAGGACGAAGAAGAGGCGCGTGGACCAGAGCCCGCCGCTGTCGTCATAGGCGACGACCCGCGTGTTCTCATCGATCCCCAGCTTGCCGAAGAGGGCCTCGGCCTTGGTCTGGTCCATCGGAAGGCCCTTCTGGTTACTCGTCACATCGTCGATCTCCTGCCAGTTCAGGTAGACCGCCCCCAGGATATGCCCCTTTGCGTACTGCTGGTAACCTTCAGCCCCTTTGGCCCGCAGGTCCACCAGACGCATGCTGGCATCCTCCAGATGCGCGGCCACCTCCTGGGTGCCGATGAGGAGACGGGCGTTGGGGTATCCCGACTTTTTTGCTTGCTGCCCCCAACACTGCGCCCAGACCACTGTGGCTCCCATGAGCACAGCCAGGAGTCCCGCAAGCACCCTACCACCTATTCTCAGTGTCTTATGCATGATGATCATCCTCCATATGGCCGCAGCCATCTAACTCCGAAACAGCACTGCGGCGGCGGACCAGACGCCCGCAATGATCCCCACCGAAGCGGTGATGCTGGTGAGGGACAGCGTGGAAGCACCCGTGAGGCTGTGTCCAACGGTACACCCCCCGGCGATCGCCGCGCCAATGCCCATCACCACCCCGCCCCCCAGGGCTTGCAGCGTCCGCTGGGGGCCGGGCGCGCGCCACTTGAACTCACCCTGGGAGCGGGCCGCGATATACGCCCCCAGCGGAATCCCGAGCCCCATAAAGCTCGCCCAGTTCAGGGCGCTCATCTGTCCCAGGGCGAGGAACCGCACGTAGGTATAGGCCGGCTCCGTAACGGAGAGGCCGAAGGAGCGCCCCGTCAGCGCCGAGAGGGGCCACGCGACAACGCCGATGATGCCGATCGCCACCCCGGTGACGAGCCAGCCCCATCCTCCCTGATAGGTCTTTGGATGGCCGCGCCACAGCCACAGTCCCCCGAGGGCGATCAGGATGGCGATGACGGCCCACGGACTGACCCCGACGAGGTTCGCCACCGTGGGCAACTCGCCGGCCGGCTCGATCGTGGCACTCCGCAGACTCTCCAGCACCGGGGCGACGATGCCAAGATTGGCCATCAGTATCCCGAACCCGAATCCGACGAAGCTGATCCACGATCCGACCATCCCCTCACCTGACCGGTAAGAGATCCCGGTCGTTCAGCCGCCGGAGAGCGCCATTCCCCATCCGAAGACAAAGCCCCCCGCTAGCGCGGCCTGCCACCAGAAGGGAGCGATGGCAGGGGAAAGCCATCCCTGCTGTACGAGGAGGTGCACACCCACCATCTGGATCAGCACCGCCAACACGTACGCCCGGAGCAACGTCTGATCCCGGATCAAAAAGATGTCCCGGAAGGCGGTGTTCATGCAGAAACGGCCGCGCTGCAAGGCGTAGCCGAAGGCGAGACCGACCGGAACACCTAAGAGGGCTGCCTTCACCATGTCCCACATCCTCGTGCACTTCTGCACGTTATACTCTGCACTTCTGTACTCGTGAGATCTTTAGTTCACCGGCTGCACGCGGGGCACGCCGCAGAACTCGTCGTAATCGATGAGATCCGTAATCGTCGGATGATCGCCGCAGACCGGACATTCCGGATCCCGCCGGATCTTCACCTGACGGAACTCGAGCGTCAGGGCATCGAAGAAGAGCAGGCGGTTGATGAGCGGTTCTCCCGTGCCCAGGATCAGCTTGATCGCCTCGAGGGCCTGCAGGCTGCCGATGATTCCGCACAGCACGCCGAGGACTCCCGCCTCCGCGCAACTCGGCACGAGCCCCGGCGGGGGCGGGGCGGGGTACAGGCAACGGTAACACCCCTTCCCCGGGGAAAAGACCGTCACCTGCCCCTCGAAACGGAAGATGCTGCCATCCACCATCGGCTTCTTGAGGAAGTAGCACGCATCGTTCAGCAGATACCGGGTCGGAAAGTTGTCGCAGCCGTTGACGATGACGTCGTAGCCGCCGATGATCTCTTTCACGTTCTCTGAGGAGAGCTGGGCCTCATAGGGCTCCACCTTCACACCTGGATTGATGTCCGCGATCGTGTCCACTGCCGATAACACCTTGGGCCGCCCCACGTCATGGGTGTGGTGCAGGATCTGCCGCTGCAGGTTGCTGAGGTCCACCCGGTCGAAATCGACAATCCCGAGCCTGCCCACGCCCGCGGCGGCCAGGTAGAGGGCGGCCGGACAGCCGAGCCCCCCCGCGCCAACGAGAAGGGCGCTGCTGTTGAGGAGCTTGCGCTGCCCCTTGCCGCCGACCTCGGGGAGGATGATGTGACGGCTGTACCGCTTGATCTGCTCCTCGGTGAAGGGGATCGCCCCGCCCGCGATGGCCGGGATCAGGGCGACCTCATCCCCGTCCGCCAGCACGGTCTCCTTGCCCTCGAGGTCCTCAACGGCGATGTCGTTCACATAGATGTTAATATGCCGATGGATCTCTCCGCGCTCATCCAGGACTCGCTCGCGGATCCCGGGATACACACTCTCGAGGGCCTCGACGAGACGAACGACGGTCTTGCCCTCCGCCTCCACGGTGGCCTGGTTTCGGGTCAGGGCCCGAAAGGGCGTCGGGATGTACACCTTGACCCCCATGCACAGACTCCTTTCCTTCTCCCTACAATGGGACACTGAGGTACCGCTCGCCCGTATCGGGTAGGACCGTCACCACGACCTTCCCCTTTTCAAGGTCGCGGGCCACTTGCACGGCGGCAAAGACGTTGGCCCCGGCCGAGACGCCGACCAGGAGCCCCTCCTCCCGGGTCAGGCGGGCCGTCATTTTGAGCGCGTCCTCGTCGCTCACCGCGATGATCTGATCGAGAACCTCCATATTGAGGACCCCCGGGATGAAGCTGGCCCCGATCCCCTGAATCGCGTGGGGCCGGGCCTTCCCTCCCTGGAGGACGGGCGACTTGGCCGGTTCAACGGCGATCACCTTGATCCCCGGGATCTTGGCCTTGAGAATTTCCCCGACCCCGGTGATGGTTCCACCGGTCCCTACCCCAGCGACAAAGGCGTCGATCGCTGTGCCCATCACGTCCAGGATCTCCTGGGCGGTTGTCTGCCGATGGATCTCTGGATTGGCAGGATTGTTGAACTGCTGGGGCATGAAATAATCAGGATTCTCACGGCAGAGCTCCTCGGCGCCGAAGACCGCCCCCGTCATGCCCTCGATCGCAGGGGTCAAGATCACCTCCGCGCCGAACCGCTGCAGCAGCGTTCTCCGCTCGAGGCTCATATCATCCGGCATCGTCAGGATCAGCCGGTACCCCTTCACCGCCGCCACCATGGCCAGCCCGATCCCGGTATTTCCGGAGGTCGGTTCCACGATGGTCGCCCCGGGCTTGAGTCTTCCCCGCTGCTCCGCCTCCTCGACCATGGACCAGGCGATGCGGTCCTTGACGCTGCCGGCCGGATTCAAAGACTCCATCTTTGCCACGATGGTCGCCCCGTTGCGGGGAGAGATCTTGGGAAGCTCCACCATGGGAGTGTTCCCGATGAGTTCTATCGCATTTTTTGCCAGGCGAGGAATCCGCGATCCCATCT
>CAYSDK010000054.1:0-6196 GCA_964429865.1 uncultured bacterium | reverse complement strand
GGCGCAATCTTGAGCCGCGCGCGGCGGCAGATCTCTTCGAAGGTGACGCTGTCCAGGATGTGGGCGACGGCATCCCTGACTTCGACCAAAACGCCCTGAAACCCGCACCTTTTTTCCATGGGGCACTTTTCGCGGCTGGAGGGATCAACACAGAAGATCGGGGCCTGGGTGCCCTCCATCAGCCGGATGATCTCTCCCAACGTGATCTGGTGAGGGGGTTTAGCGAGGGAGTACCCCCCTTTGACGCCTCGCTTGCTCTCGAGATACCCAGCACGCTTCAGAATCAGCAGCAGCTGTTCCAGGTACCGGACGGGGATCTCCTGGCGCACTGCTATCGCGTCAATCTGCAGCGGGCCCCTATCATAATGCATGGAGAGCTCTTGGAGGGCCCTTGCCGCGTAATCGCCTTTAGTCGAAATCCTCATCGTTACCGTCCGTTGTAATATCTCGATAAAGTCAATCGAGTTACTCGTGTTTATCAAACCCCGTACCCCTTGTCAAGAACTTTTGCTATTTCCTTCCGGCCCGATGCCCCGGACATCCCCCTCCCCCAGGAGGACATCCGGGTATTGCCCCAGACCCGTCCCCATGTCAGACGTCACATGACTTTCAGTCGAGTGCTATTAAATCCTTGTTTATCAGTATGTTAGAATATATCTCTAATTATAAACCTAAAGGATTTCTCCGACAAAAATCCCCCATTGCTGGGAGATCGCAAGGTGTCGGGGAAAATTCCTTGCCTGCGCAAGACCTGCTCTGTTAGATTCAGTCGGGAGGAGACAGCATGGCACGATCTGGACGGCTGCGGGTAGGTGTGCTGGCCTCGGGGAGGGGCTCGAACCTGCAGGCGATCATCGATGCCAGCGACGCGGGCAAGCTCGACGCCGTCGTCGTCGTCGTCCTCAGCGACCAGCCAGATGTCTACGCCCTCGAGCGGGCCCGCCGACACCGCATCCCAGGAATCTTCGTGGACCCCAAGAGCCACGCGAGCCGAGAGGCCTTTGATAAGGCGCTGATTGCCGCCCTCACGGAGCACCAGGTCGAGCTCGTCTGCCTGGCCGGATACATGCGCGTCTTGACGGGCGCCTTCATCGACCACTTTCGCCACCGGGTGATGAACATCCATCCTGCCCTGCTTCCCTCCTTCCCGGGGCTTCACGCCCAACGCCAGGCCTTGAGACACGGTGCGAAGTTTTCCGGCTGCACCGTCCACTTCGCCGATGAAGGGGTTGACACCGGCCCCATCATTATCCAGGCCGTCGTCCCGGTCTTTGACGACGATTCCGAGGAGACCCTGGCCGCCAGGATCCTCACGTACGAACATCAGATCTATCCGCGGGCGATCCAGCTCTACGCCGAGGGTCGGCTTCACGTCAGGGGAAGACACGTCTCCTGTCGGGGGAGTGAGGCGGATCGCGCCCCGAGAGAGGGTTGGGGATACATCCACCCGTAGCGGTGTGAGGGGCGCGAGCCGGCAGACGAAGTTCCAGAGGACCGGTGGACGAAGGGCAGAGGATGGAAAAGGAACTCATCCGCATCCGGCGGGCTCTCTTGACTGTCTCGGACAAGACGGGACTTGCCGAGCTCGCCAGAGGACTCCGCGAGCACGGCGCCGAGCTGATCTCGACCGGGAAGACGGCCGAGCATCTCCGCAGCGCAGGAATGACCGTTACCGATGTCGCCGAGGTGACCGGCCTTTCAGAGATGCTCGACGGCCGGGTGAAGACCCTGCATCCGGCCATCCACGGAGCCATCCTGGCACGACGCTCTGACCCGGAGCACGAACGGCAACTGACAGAGCACCGCATCTCCCCCATCGATCTGGTCGCCGTCAATCTCTACCCGTTCGAGGCGACCATCGCGGAACGGCCCCTCGATCTCTCCCGGGCCCTCGAGCACATCGACATCGGCGGGCCCGCCCTGATACGCTCGGCGGCCAAGAACTTCGAGGGCGTGGCGATCCTCACCGACCCGCGGCAGTACCCCGAGGTCCTCCACGAGATTCGCCAACGGGGTGGCGTCTCCCTGAAGACCCGCCTTGGCCTGGCCCAGGACGCGCTTCGGCTCACCAGCCACTACGAGGGGGCCGTGGCGAGCTACCTGAGCGCGGTCGCCTGCACCGAAGCATCGCTGAAGACCGACTGGCCCCAACCCTTCCCGCCCTTTCTCGCCTTGGAACTCGAGAGGGTCGAGCTGCTCCGGTATGGGGAGAACCCGCATCAGCAGGGGGCCCTGTACCGGGAGCAAAGGAGCACGGGGCTCTCCCTGGCCACCGCACGACAACTCCAGGGGAAGGCCCTCTCGTACACCAACCTGCTCGATCTCGATGCGGCCCTGCAGCTCGTCCTGGAGTTCACACCCCCCGCGGCCTGCATCGTCAAGCATAACAATCCCTGCGGGGCCGCCATTGGGGAATCCCTGGTCGATGCCTATGGGCGGGCCTATCGAACGGATCCGGTCTCGGCGTACGGGGGAGTCGTGGGGCTGAACCGCCCTGTGGACGAGGCAGCCGCCACAGAGATCGTCTCCACATTTGTGGAGGCGGTCATCGCCCCGGATTACACCGAGGCGGCCAGGGAGATCCTGCAACCTCGCAAGAACCTCCGGCTCATGCAGATTCCACCGAAGGAGTGGCAGATCCCACCCGACCCCTGGGATATGCGCCGAATCTCCGGCGGCCTGCTTCTCCAGGAAAGGGACCGGGCCGATCTGGATAAGGACGCGCTCAGGCGGGTGACCAGGCGGGAGCCAACGCCTGCGGAGTGGGAAGCACTCACCTTTGCCGCTAAGGTGGTGAAGCATGTCAAGTCAAACGCCGTTGTCTTCACAACGGCTACCGCCACCGTGGGGATCGGCGCCGGGCAGATGAGCCGGGTGGATGCCTGCCGGTTGGCTGTGATGAAGGCACAATCGTCCCTCAAGGATACGGTGGTGGCCTCTGATGCTTTCTTCCCCTTCCGGGACGGGATCGATGTGGTCGCCGAGGCGGGCGCCACGGCCATTATCCAGCCGGGAGGCTCAGTGCGCGATGGGGAGACCATCCAGGCGGCTGATGAGCACGGCCTGGCGATGGTCTTTACCGGGATTCGCCACTTCCGCCACTGATATGAACCGATGACCATCGGGTTCTCAAGATTTGGAACGGTTATCGGTCATCGGACGTCGGTCATCGGATTCAGGGGAGGTGACGCATGAAGATCCTGATGGTCGGACAGGGAGGAAGGGAGCACTCCATTCTCTGGAAGCTCGCCCAGAGTCCTCGAAAGCCCCTCCTCTATGCTGCTCCGGGTAACGCGGGCATGGCCCATATTGCGACCTGCATTAATATTGGAGTCACCGAGATCAGC
The DNA here is from genome assembly GCA_964429865.1 of uncultured bacterium. Lineage (GTDB taxonomy): Bacteria > Methylomirabilota > Methylomirabilia > Methylomirabilales > CSP1-5 > CSP1-5. Next base: position 2,849 of record CAYSDK010000054.1, on the reverse strand, counting down.
AGCCTGGTGGACTTTGCCGCGGAGGAGAAGATCGACCTCACCCTGGTGGGCCCCGAGCTCCCCCTGACCCTTGGGATCGTGAATGAATTCGAGGCGCGGGGCCTCAAGACCTTTGGGGCCAGCCGGGAAGCGGCCATCATCGAAGGGAGCAAGCGTTTCGCCAAGGACCTGATGCGCAAGTACAAGATCCCCACCGCCGAGTATGAGGTCTTCGACAGCCCGCGCCAGGCCAGGACCTACCTGGAGAAGGTCGGGGCGCCCATCGTAGTGAAGGCTGATGGCCTGGCCGCCGGCAAAGGGGTCATGGTGTGTTCCACCCTTGATGCGGCCCATGATGCGGTCACCCGCATCATGGAGGAGCGGGTCTTTGGCGAGGCGGGAACGCACGTGGTCATCGAGGAGTGTCTCACCGGTGAGGAGGCTTCCTTTCTCGCCTTTACTGACGGCAAGACGGTCCTGCCCATGGCCTCGTCCCAGGATCACAAGCCGATCTACGACAACGACCAGGGGCCCAATACCGGAGGGATGGGGGCCTACTCTCCGGCCCCGGTTGTCACCGAAGCGGTTCACCGAAAGATCATGGAGCGGATCATGTTCCCCGCCGTGCGGGGAATGGCGGCAGAGGGCCGCCCGTACAAAGGCGTGCTCTATGCCGGATTGATGATCAAGGGTGGGGAACCCAAGGCCCTGGAGTTCAACGCCCGTTTCGGTGATCCGGAGGCTCAGCCCCTCGTGGTCCGCATGGCTTCAGATCTGGTCCCGATCCTCGAGGCGGTCATTGCCGAGCGCCTCCATCAGATCGACATTCAGTGGCGGCTCGAGCCGGCGGTCTGCGTCGTCATGGCTTCGGGGGGCTACCCTGGCCCCTACGAGAAGGGGAAGCTGATCTCGGGGCTGGACGAGGCGGCCAATGTCCCCGGCGTGGTGGTCTTCCACGCCGGCACAGCCTTGAGAAACGGCAAGGTGGTTACCGACGGAGGCCGGGTCATCAACGTCACCGGAATCGGCAGGGACGTCCGAGAGGCGATCGCCGTTGCGTACCAGGGCGTGAAGAAGATCTACTGGGAGGGGGTCCACTATCGGACCGACATCGGCAAGAAGGCGCTCGATCGACTATCGTAGTCAAGTACAAAAAGTGCAGAAGAAACGTGCAGAAGAGTGCAGGGAGTGCAGAAGGTGCAGACGGGCCTTGTCGTTTCATTGTAAGATGGTCTATGACGGAAACCGGAGGTCAGTCCTGCAACCACCCCTTTGGACGGTGAGCCATGAAGCGTGAACTGCAGAAACCTGTGGTCGGCATCGTGATGGGAAGCGACTCGGACTTTCCGATCATGGAAGAGGCCGTAAAGGCACTCAAGTCTTTTGACATTCCCCATGAGGTGCGGGTGATCTCGGCCCATCGGGCCCCTGCCCAGGTGATGGAGTATGCACGGACCGCGGAGAAGCGAGGGCTCAAGATGATCATTGCGGGAGCAGGCGGGGCTGCTCACCTGGCCGGCATCATCGCCGCCGAAACGACGTTGCCCGTCATCGGGGTCCCGATCGAATCGAGTCCGCTCCATGGGATCGACGCGCTCCTCTCCACGGCCCAAATGCCAGGAGGGGTCCCGGTCGCCACCATGGCAGTGGGCAAGGATGGCGCTAAGAATGCTGCTATATTTTCTGCCCAAATATTAAGTATTTATGATGGAGACATTAATGTAAAACTTAAGAAATTTAAGGTGTCCCTGGAGCAGGAAGTAACCGCAAAGGACCGCGCCATCGCCGAGAAATTGAAGTCGAAGTAGACCCAGGCGGAGGAGAAGGATGGTGGAACCACAGGAGACGATCCGACTCACGACCCTTTCCCACGGAGCCGGGTGAGCGTGCAAGATCAGTCCGGTGGACCTGGCTCAGGTGCTGAGTCAGCTACCAACCTTCACCGATCCCCGCATCCTCGTGGGGCCGGAGACCTGTGATGATGCCGCGGTCTACCAGCTGACCGAGGATCTGGCCGTCGTCCAGTCGGTGGACTTCATCACCCCCGTCGTGGACGATCCCTATACCTGCGGTGCGGTGGCCGCGGCCAACTCCTTGAGCGACATCTACGCCATGGGAGCACGGCCGATCTTTGCGCTGAACCTCGTCGGCTTTCCGGTCGGCAAGCTTCCGCTCAAGGTCCTCAGTCTCATCCTGCAGGGTGGGGCCGACAAGGTGAGAGAGGCCGGCGCATCCATCGTCGGGGGGCACACCATCGATGATCCAGAGCCGAAGTACGGGCTCGTCGTCACCGGCCTCGTGCATCCGAAGAAGATTGTCACGAACGCCCGCGCCCGGGTCGGGGATGACCTCATTCTCACCAAGCCGCTCGGGATCGGCATCATCACCACCGGAATCAAGCGAGAGCAGGTGGGCCGAGAGACGGTGGATCAGACCGTCCAGGTCATGACAACATTGAACAGGACGGCCGCCGAGGCAATGGTTGAGGTGGGAGTGAACGCGTGCACCGATGTCACGGGCTTTGGCCTCCTCGGGCACCTTCATGAAATGACCTCTGGCAGCGGTGTCGGCGCCCGCATCTCGCTCAAGGCCGTCCCGGTCCTCCCCGAGGCGTGGAGACTCGTCAAGGAAGGGATCTGCCCCGGCGGGACCAAGCGGAACCGGCAGGCGGTCGAGGGGCAAGTCAGGTGGGCGCCGGAGATCAGCGAAGAGGCCCAACTGGTCCTCTGCGACGCCCAGACCTCCGGCGGGCTTCTCATCGCTGTGCCCAAAGACAAGACTGCGCGCCTCGTCGAGCGTCTGCAAGCCGGTAAGACGCCCGCCGCCGCCCGGGTCGGCGAGATCGTCGCGGATGGCGGTCAGATCGAAGT
>CAYSDK010000053.1:0-11364 GCA_964429865.1 uncultured bacterium | reverse complement strand
GCCGGGGGATACCACGGGGATACCCTTGGGGCGCTGTCGATCTCGGGCGAGGCCCGCTATCAGAAACCGTTTGAGCCGCTCCTGCCCGAGGTGCATCTGCTCCCCTTCGACGCCTGCGACGGCTTGGATGCCATCGACGAGCGGGTCGCTGGGGTCGTCGTCGAGCCGATCCAGGGCGAGGCCGGGGTCCGGCTTCCGGGCCCCGACTTTCTGCCCACGCTGAGTGCCCGGTGCCGCGAGGTGGGAACGTTGTTGATTCTGGATGAGGTCCAAACCGGAATGGGCCGCACCGGGCGGTGGTTTGCGTGTGAGCACTGGGGAGTGGTCCCGGACTGCCTGGTGCTCGCCAAGGCGGTGGGGGGTGGGATGCCCTTGGGTGCTTTCATCGCGCGTCCAGCGCTGATGCGCACCCTCTCGGCCGATCCGCCTTTTGCCCATGTGACGACCTTTGGCGGCCACCCCGTCTCGTGTGCCGCGGGGCTGGCCGCGCTTCGGTTCATTGAGCAGCAGGGGCTTCTCAAGAATGCCGAGACCATGGGCAACCACCTCCGCGGTGCGCTCTCCCGGGTTGAAGGCGTGAAGGAGGTTCGAGGGATCGGCCTCCTTTTAGGGTTGGTCCTGGAAGAGCCATCTCTGACGAGGGCGGTCCTTCGCCTGGCGTTAGAGCGTGACTTGCTGGTGGGGGACTTTCTCTACGCCGACGGGGTCATCCGCATCGCACCGCCCCTGGTGGTGTCGCGGGAACTCTGCGATCGGGCGGTCGAGGTTTTGGGGGAGAGCCTCCGCATCGCGCGAGGCCGATGATTGACGACCGATCAAGGAGGTTCGAGGACTGAGGGCTGAGTCCCAACACCCAGTACCTCCATGTGGGAGGAGCGACGGATTGCGAGACCCTCTCATCGAGCGCGTGCTAAAGTTCATTCGAGGGAAGACCGACGAGACCTTTGAAGGGCTAGCCCTGGAGGTCTTCGCCTTTCAGTACCAGAGGAATGCGGCTTATCGACGCTTCTGTGATCAGCGAAAGGTCACGCCGGATAGGATTGTCCGATGGGACGAAATTCCTCCAGTCCCCACGGCAGCCTTCAAGTTTCTCGACTTGACCTGCGCCCCGCCCGAGCAGGTCTTCCTGACCAGCGGGACGAGCCAGGGTGGAGAGCGGCGAGGGCAACACGGATTTCCCTGGCTCGAGCTTTACGATACCTCCCTCCTGAAGAACTTCACCGCCCATCTCCTTCCCGATGGGCTGCGACCTCGGATGCTCATCCTCGCGCCGCCTCCAGACCTTCACCCCGCCTCCTCCCTGTCCCATATGCTCGAGGGAGTGCGGAAAGCCTACGGAGGCGAAGGGAGCGCATATTTTGTCGGCGAGACGGGGATGGATCTCGCCGGGCTGCTGGACAGCGTGCGCGAGATCGAGTCACGTCAAGAGCCGATCTGTCTTCTCGGTACGTCGTTCGCCTTCGTCCATTTCCTCGACGTGTGTCTTCTGGAGGGATGGACATTTCAGCTCCCTGAAGGGAGTCGTCTGATGGATACCGGAGGCTTCAAGGGGCGATCCCGCAAGCTCTCGCGAGACGAGCTGTTGCGCCTCTATGGAAAGACTCTTGGGATTCCCGAGGCGCTGTGCATCAACGAGTACGGCATGACCGAGATGGGTTCCCAATTTTACGACAATCCCCTGAGGGATCGGTGGCTGGGGCGCTCGCGCGTTCGGTTCAAAGAGGTCCCTCCCTGGGTTCGGACGCGTATCCTCGATCCCACGACGCTTGAGGAGGTCCCGGAGGGCCAGGTGGGGCTCCTCACCCACTACGATCTGGCCAACTGCGGATCGGTGCTGGCGATCGAAACCGAAGATCTGGGCTACAGGGTCGCAGAGGGGTTTGAGGTGGTGGGCCGAGCGCCCGGGGCCGAGGCGCGGGGCTGCTCTTTGACCGTCGAGGAGCTTGAAAGAAGGCGATGAAGGTCGCTGCCTATCATCTCCCGTCACAGGTCTCGGGATGTGAAGTCGAGACCCGCACGCTTGGTACGGTGACGCTAGAAGTCCCGCGGATCACGCCGACGCTCCTCACCGAAGTGATCGGACATCTGCAGAGGGCCCGGGAGCGCCTCCGGAAGCGAAAGGGGCAAGAGATCGCCGAGATCCTCGCGGAGGTTTTTCGCCGGTGGCAAGATCGCACCGACCCCTTTCGTCAGGACGCCGAGGCTGCGCTGCCTGCGACCACCCGATTTTCGCCCGGCATGGTGGCCCACGGCCTGGATCTCTTGTGCGAGGGATACACGGCGGATGCCTTTGACGAGCTCCTCCAGGGGATCGGGGACGAAGAGGCCTTGGAGGGGTTTGTCCATCTCGGATCCCAACTGAGCCGTGCGTACGGCCCCGCCCTGATCACCCATGTGCTGGCGGGAAACATCCCCGGGATAGGACTTCCGGGTCTCATCGCCGCCACCCTCCTCGGATCGGCCAGTCTGGTCAAGACCGCCTCGGCGGAGCCGCTCTTTCCCGCACTGTGGGCGGCTTCGGTTGCTCGGGAGGATCCGGAGATCGGCGAGTGCCTGGCCGTCCTGTGGTGGAGCGGCGGCCGGACAGATCTGGAAGCCGTGGCTTTTGATCGCGCCGAGGTGGTCATCGCCTATGGCAGTGAGCAGACGATCCACGAGCTTCAGGGGCGCATCCGATGTCGATTCCTGGACCACGGGCACCGCGTGAGTTTCGGTCTGATTGGCCGGGAGGTTCTGGCGAGGGCAGAGGGGGTGGCGGATCGGGCCGCCTACGATGCTTCCCTCTTCGACCAGCAGGGATGCCTCTCACCGCATCTCTTTTACGTGGAGGAAGGGGGAAGGATGAGCCCGAGGGAGTTTGCCGAGCTGATGGGGGCGGCCATGGCGAGGTGGGCAGGGCAACTTCCGCCGGGACTGCTCACCCCAGAGGAGGCAGCCACCGTCCGGAGATTTCGGGCCGGCTACGAGGCCCAGGAGCTGGCCGGAAAAGAGGTCGCCCTTTTCACGAGTCCGCGGGGGCTCGACTGGACGCTCATCTACGACGCCGATCCGACGTTTATCCCTTCGTGTCTCCACCGAACCGTTTTGATCAAGCCGGTGGCGGACCTCGTGGAGGTGGGTGGCCTGCTTCGATCGTGGCGGCCGTATCTTCAGGCTGCAGGTGTGGCAGTGATCCCAGAGCGGATCGGGATGCTCGCGGGTGCGTTAGGCCATGCCGGGGTGAACCGGATATGTCCCATTGGCAGGATGCAGGCGCCTCCGCTCACCTGGCACCAAGAGGGACGGTCTCTTTTCCGGGATCTCTTGCGGTGGACTGACCTGGAGATCCAGGCGATCGGTGAGCTCGAATGGGGTCCTCGACACGATGGGAAGACTCTTTGATCGTCTCTTCGGCGGTTTCAGGCGGGCCGTCAAGGCTGAGGCGTCACCCCCCCGCCGAAGCCCCTGGGTGTTGATGGCCCATCTTCCCAGCGATCCTGGCCTTCAGTGCCATTTCTGCGGCCGAGCGGAGGGGCAGGAGCTGGGATCCTCGGATCGCCAGGGGGAAGGCGAATTTGCCCTCGTCCAAGCCCGCCACAATCCTCGTCTCCAGCATATCGTCTGCGGCCCCTGTCTGCAGTGGAACAGAATCACCTCGGCGTGATAAATTACCGCGGCTCTATCGGATAGCCCGCTTGTCGCCAGGCCTCAAACCCTCCGCGCAACGCTGCCACCTCGTGAAAGCCCCTCGCCTTGGCCGCGGCCGCCACACGGGCGGCTGATTTCTCCTCGGGTCAGGTTCAGTAAAAGACAAGTAGCTTCCTCATCGCAAAATAGTTGACACCCCATAGGGACACAAGGGTACACTACAACTTCCCGAGAGACGAGTCACTCATTTGTCACCTATCGTTCGTGGGGAAAGCCCGTGCGAATCACGTTTCGGATTGTCCTCTCGATCATTGTCGTCGTCAGCGCCATTGCCTTCCTGCTCACTCTTTTTCAGGCACAGCAGGAAAGAGAAGGGCTGAGGAGAGATCTCGATCGTCGCACCTCACTGCTCGCCGAGAACCTCCGAGAGACGATTGAGCCTCTGGTGGGGCAGCCTCAGGCCGCACGCCTTCAGCACGTTGTGGAAAACTTCGGCAACCGGGAGCGACTGGCTGGAGTGGCTGTGTACGATGCCAAGGACCAACTCATCGCCGTCACACCGGCGCTGGCTCCTCAGCTCCCGACGATACCCTCCCTGGTCCCTGATGCTATGAATGCAGATCGCAGCACGGGAGGTTTTGTCGAGATTGGGAACACGAGGATGTATCTCTATGCCCTCCCCCTCCACCGCGAAGCTGTTGTCACTGGCGTCCTGGTCATCTTCTACGATGCGGCGTACGTCCAGGATCATCTCTCCCGAATCTGGAGAAATAACTTCGTCGGTTTTCTGGTCCAGGCGCTCTTGATCTCCCTCGCCACACTGTTTGTTATCCGTTGGAGCATTGTCGGGTCAATCGCCAAGATGGCGGAATGGATGAAAAGGCTCCGCACAGACAAGACTGCCGAGCCACGTCACTTCCCTGATGCGGATTTCTTTGAGCCGTTGACGAGAGAAGTTACCCACTTAGCGAAAAGCATCGTGGCGGCGCGGGCTTCCGCCGAGGAGGAAGCAAGGCTGAGACAGGCTGCAGAGTCTCTCTGGACTCCAGCACGGCTCAAAGAACATGTGCGGACCCTCCTGTCCGAGAAATCTCTCTTTGTTATCTCGAACCGCGAGCCGTACATTCATGTCAGGAAAGGCACGCAGATCGAGTGTGTGGTTCCTCCAAGCGGTGTGGTGACGGCTTTAGAGCCAATTCTGAAGGTGTGCGGGGGCGTGTGGATTGCCCACGGCAGCGGCGATGCAGACCGCGAGGTCGCGGATCAGCAGGACAAGCTTCGGGTGCCCACCGAGGATCCTCAATATGTCCTGAAAAGGGTCTGGCTCACCAAGGGAGAAGAGAAGGGATACTACTACGGATTTTCGAATGAAGGTCTCTGGCCCCTCTGTCATATCGCCCATACCCGACCGATCTTCCGTATCGATGATTGGGAGTATTATCAAATTGTGAACACGAAATTCGCAGAAGCCACTCTAGCAGAGCTCGAGGGCATCGATGAACCCGTCGTCCTGGTCCAGGATTATCACTTTGCGCTCCTTCCCAGATTGATCAAGGAAAGACGTCCGGATGCCAGGGTCGGCCTCTTCTGGCACATCCCGTGGCCCAATCCCGAGTCCTTTAGCATCTGCCCGTGGCAACGAGAGCTTGTTCATGGAATGCTAGGGGCAGACCTCATCGGCTTTCACCTTCAGTTCCATTGCAACAACTTCCTGGATACTGTCGATCGGACACTGGAATCCCGCATCGTCTGGGAACACTTCGCGGTCAGGCGAGGACGGCAGACCACGTATGTGAAACCATTTCCGATCAGCATCGCATTCCCTGACCATGGTGGGGCACAGTTGATGAAGCCACCGGCAACGATCAGCAAGGGAAGTCTCCTCGGAGGCCTCGGCGTTAAAGCCAGATTTCTGGGGGTCGGTGTGGACCGTCTCGACTACACCAAAGGGATCTTGGAACGTTTGAGGGCCGTTGAGCGCTTCTTGGAAAAGTATCCCCAGTACCAAGGCCAATTCACCTTCGTCGAACTCGGGGCCCCCAGTCGCACCTATATCAAGGACTACCACGACTTGATCGCCGAGGTGGAGGCTGAGTGTGACAGAATCAACTGGCGCTTTCAAACCGAGGAGTGGAAGCCAATCATTCTCTTGAAAAAACATCATAGCCATGAAGAAATCGCACCTTTCTACGAAGCCGCCGATGTCTGCCTCGTGACATCTTTACACGACGGGATGAACCTCGTGGCGAAAGAATACGTTGCCGCACGGGAGGATGAGCAGGGGGTGCTGATCCTCAGTAGATTTACGGGAGCTTCACGAGAGTTGCGAGACGCCCTGATTGTCAATCCGTACAACATTGAGCAGATGGCAGAGGCGATTCGCTCGGCCGTGGAAATGGATGCCGAAGAGCAGCAGGCTCGGATGCGCAAGATGCGGCATGTCCTCAAAGAGCAAAACGTCTATCGCTGGGCTGCGAACTTGATTACAGAACTTGCCCAAATACGCATTGAAAAAGGTTCTATCGCCAAGTCGTAGGCATGACAAGGGTGTATGCACTATCTCTGGAGCCGATGGCCTGAGATACAGAAGCGAATTCGGTCACGGAAAAACCTGCTTTTCCTCCTTGACTACGACGGCACGCTCACCCTCATTGCCCCAACACCCCGCCAAGCCAGGCTCAGCCCTCAGACGAAGCTGGTGCTTCGAAGGCTTTCACGGAAATCCAACGTTACCCTCGCTGTCATCAGCGGCCGAGCGCTGGCTGATCTGAAGAGGATGGTTGGATTGAGACATCTCGCCTATGCAGGGAATCACGGTTTGGAGTTGTGGTGGCACAATAAACGACGGACAGTGAAGATTCCAAGGGCCTTGAAAAAGGCCCTCTCCGAAGTCGAGAGGATCCTCAGCAAAGTCGGTCGTGAGTTCGACGGGGTGATTATGGAAAACAAAGGCCTCTCGTTGAGTCTCCATTATCGCTTGGTAAAGGCAAACGGGCTTACCCACCTGAAAAAAGAATTCTGGAAGCATGTCTTGCCCTTTGTCCGTTCCGGCACAATTCGTGTGGTGAGAGGGAAAAGGGTATTTGAGGTTCGCCCCAATGTGCCGTGGACCAAAGGTCACGCTGCCCTCTGGTTCATGAAAAAGCTCGCCAGCCCATCGTGTCTCCCCATCTATATTGGAGATGACCAGACAGATGAGGATGCGTTTAGAGTGTTGAAGAGCGGCATCACCATTCGCGTGGGTGAGCATTATAGATCCGAAGCAAAATACTATGTCCGACGTGTAAGAGAGGTCGTCCGATTTCTGGAATGGGTGGCAGATGAGCATGCGCGCCGTGATCACTGAGGATGAATGGGCGCTGTCCTGGGATGAACTGTGGCCCCGCCCGGGGTGTGGTGCCGACGTCTACAAAGGCTGGCCGTCGTGCTGCAGATGCCAGAGCCGGGCGTAGAGGCCCCCCCGGCGCAAGAGCTCCTGGTGAGTCCCCTCTTCCGCCAACGCTCCATGATGGAGGACCAGGATCCGGTCCGCCTCTGCGGCGCCCTGCAGTCGATGGGCAATGACGAGGACCGTTTTGCCTGCGGCCAGATCCCGGAGCCGGCGCGCGAACGCCGCCTCGGTGGCCGGGTCCACACTTGACGTGGCTTCGTCGAGGATCAAGATGTCGGGAGCGTACGCGAGGGCGCGGGCGAGCCCGATGATCTGACGCTCTCCCATCGACAGGGAAGCGCCGCGCTCGGTGAGACGGGTCTCGAGCCCGGCCGGGAGCCGCTCGACCACCGGCGAGGCGCCCGCAAGCTCGAGAGATCGCGTGACCGTTTCGTGGTCTACCGCGTCACCCACCCGAAGGTTCACCCCAAGGCTCTCCGAGAAGAGGAAGGGGTCCTGGGGGATGAGGCCGATCCGTCGCCGGAGCGCGGTCAGGTCGAGCTCCCGGATATCCTGTCCGTCGGCCAGGATGGCGCCGCGCTCGATCTCGTAGAGGCGGGTGAGCAGGTGTACCACGGTGCTCTTCCCCGCGCCGGTGGCCCCGACGAGAGCCACCCGCTCGCCCGGCTGAATCGCGAAGGAGAGCCCCTTGAGGACGTGCTCACCGGGCCGATAGGCAAACCAGACGTCCTTGAACTCGATCGCCCCCCGGAGCGCACTCACCCGATGCCCGTTGCCGTCCGGCTCGGGCGTCTCGTCCAACAGCTCGAAGATCCGCTCGGACGAGGCCATCGCTGACTGCATGATGTAATACTTTTCACTGAGGTCCTTGATGGGGGTGAAGAAGCGCTGGAGATACTCGAGGAAAGCGACGAGGACACCCAGGGTGATGCCCTCGCGCACCACCTGTCCGCCGCCGTACCAGACGATGAGTCCCAACCCGACCGCGGCGGTCACCTCGACCGCCGGATAGAAGAGGGCGTAGTAGAGGAGGGATCGGAGCGTGGCCTCGCGATGCTCGGCGTTCAATCGGGCAAAGCGGGTGGCCATGACCGCTTCTCTACCGAAGGCCTGGATCACCCCCATCCCGTTCAGGCTCTCCTGGAGGAAAGCATTCAACCGGCTGAGCTTCTGCCGGATGAGGCGGTAGGTCCCCCGCGCCTTTTCCTGGAAGAGGACGACGACGGCGATCAGGAGGGGGAGGACGGCAAAGGTGATGAGGGAGAGTTTCACGTCGAGGTAGAGCATCGCCGCCACGATCGCCCCTGCGGTGAGGAGGTCGCCACCCGCGCTGACGAGACCGCTGGTGAACAGCTCTTTCACGTTCTCCACGTCCGAGGTCACCCGGGTGAAGATCCGGCCCGCCGGGTTTCTATCGAAGTAGCGGAGAGAGAGGCGGTTCAGGTGGCGAAAGATCTCAAGCCTGAGATCGACCATGATCCGCTGCCCGGTCCATTGGGTGAGGAAGAGCAGCCCGTAATGCACCGCGCCCTCGAGGGCTACAATGACCAGGTACAGAAGGGCGAGGTCCCACAGTCCTTGCAGCGCACCCGGGACGATGTAGCTGTCGATGGCGACCTTCAGGAGGTAAGGGCGGATGACTTCGAGCCCTGAGGTAAGGATGAGCAGGGTGCCCGAGCCGGCGAGAGCCGCGCGATAGGGGATGAGATACGCGAGGAGACGCTTCACCAGTCGGGCGTCATAGGCCCGCCCGACGATCGTCTCCTCTTCCTGGTGCGCCGTGCCTACCATGGGACCTCTCGCTGTTCCTCTTTCTGTTCAATTTCTTCCCACCATGAACCGTGAACTATGAACTATGAACTGATCGGAGTTCCTCTCGACGATGATACCGATCCCACAGGTGGGCGTAGAGCCCTCTCTGATTCAGCAGTTCGCCGTGTCTGCCGTGCTCGACGAGACGCCCACGGTCCAGGACGAGAATGAGATCGGCTCGTTCCATGCTCGTGAGCCGGTGGGTGCTCACGAGGATCGTCCGGCCAAGGAAATGGGCGCAGAGCCGGTCCAGGATCAGCCGCTCGGTCTCGGCGTCCACACTGGATAGCGCGTCGTCGAGGATGAGAATCCGGGGGTCCCGAGCGACGGCCCGCGCGATGGTGACCCTCTGCCGCTGTCCCCCTGACAGCGTGATCCCACGCTCTCCCACCACGGTCTCGAGGCCATTGGGGAGAGCCTTCACCTCCTCTTCGAGGCAGGCAAGAAACAGGGCGTGGTGAATCGAGGTTTCGTCGGGGTCTTCGAGGCCGAAGGCGACGTTGTTCCACAGGGTGTCCGAGAGGAGAAAGGCCTCTTGAGGAACATAGCCGATGCTCTGCCTGAGGACGGATATAGGGAGCCGGGTGAGGTCGATCCCGTCCAGCAAGAGCTGCCCCTCGGGGATCTCCCTGAGGCGGGGGAGAAGGCTGAGGAAGGTGCTCTTGCCGCCGCCGCTCGGGCCGACGAGTCCCACGAAGGCCCCGGGAGGGATCGACACCGAGAGATGAGAGAGGGCCGGGAGGCCGCTCCCGTTTCCGTAGCGAAAGGTAAGGCCCCTCGCCTCGATGCTTCCCCGGATGGTGATGGGATGGATCGGCTGGGTGTGATCCCGGACCGCCGGCTCTTCCACAAGCGTCTGGGCGATCCGGTCGTAGGCCACCTTTCCCCGCTGCCACAAGCTCAGGACCCAGGCGGCCGCGATCGTGGGCCACATCAGCATGGCAAGGTAGCCGTTGAAGGCCACCAGCTCGCCGAGTGTCATCTGCCCAGACGCGACCTGCTGGCCACCGATGGCGAGCACGAGCACCACGCCGATGCCACCGGCGAGGCCGGTCAGCGGGTAGTAGATGCCTTCGAGCCGCGCCACGCGCATCTCCTCGGCCAGGTACTGTTCGCCCTTGTCCCGGAAGGTGGCCACCATGGCCCTCCCTAGCGTGTAGGTCTTGATGACGCGCATGCCGGCGACTGCCTCTTGCACCTGGCCACAGAGCTCCTGATAGCGGGCCTGCGCCCGGTGGAGTCCCGTCTCCATCCGGTGACGGAGCGTGCTGAGGGCCCAGAGGAGCATGGGGAAGGGAGCTAGGGCGTACAGGCTCAGCCACGGGTCGAGGCGCGCCATGAGGGCCATGGCAGAAAGTCCCACGATGACGGTGGAAGAGAGGTGAAGCGGTCCCGCGCCCAAGAGCGACCGCAGCGCGCTCATGTCCTGGGTGGCCCGGGCCATGAGGTCTCCGGAGGGGACCCGATCGTAGAAGTCGCCGTCCAGGTCGAGCCACTGGCGGTAGAGCCGGTTGCGCAGGTCGTACTCAATCTGGCGGGAGATCCCCACGATCGTTCTCCGGGCGAGGAAGCGGAAGGCACCCTGAAGCAGCGTGAAGAGCAGGAGGGCACCGGCGAAGACGAGCAGGGTCGCGCCCGCCGGCCGCTCCTGCAACCGATCGATAGCTTCTTTGAGGATCCAGGGAATGGTCAGGGCAAAGCCGCTTGAGCAGAGGCTGGCAACGAGGCCCAGCAGGAGGAATGTGCGGTAGGGGCGATACAACGCCAGGATTGGTTTCATGAACTTCCTTTGTAGCAGAGGCGGCACGAGCAGTCAATGCCGGGGCGGCCGCGGTCGCTCAAAAAAGGGCGATCGTCACGCCCAGCCTCACAGTGACATCCGGGCTGTCGCTGGTCAGTCCGAACCCCACGCCTGTGTACACCTCGATTCCCTCGGTAATCGCAAGCACCGTGCCGGCCCGGAGAACGACAACGTCAGCCCCGTCGTGGGTGCCCAGACCGCTGACGATCTCTCCCACGAGCGACCATGCGTCTGTGATCTCATATTCGAAGGAGCCCGTAACCACCCAGAAATCGAGGTCCCTGTCGCGCGTGACGAACGTATACCCGCCGTTCAGCGTCAGGGTGAGGGGACCGAAGGTCTTGCTGACGACGGCGATGGGCAGCACGTCAACGCCTTGCTCTCCAAGGCCGCGATCCTCGTCGCCTGTGGGGAGTCTCAAGACAACCGCGCCCATGAAGGCTGGTCGGCGTTCAGTCTCGTCGAGGAGCCGGTACTTGACCGTGAGCCTCACGTCGCCGATCCCCCCGCGTGTGCTCTCGTCGTCCGGATCGAGAAGGACGAACGGCGCATCCACGTCCGCCTCGAGCCCCGGCAGGACGCCAATGTTCAGCGTGGTGGTGAGAGACCATGCTTTTTCGTCTGGGCTCTTCGCGTAGTCGCCCTGCAGCTCTAGCTCGACCTGCCCGGGGTCCAAAGTCTTGGTGTCCGCGGTGTCGAGCGGGCCGGCATCGACAGCCGCTGCCCCGAGCCC
>CAYSDK010000052.1:1533-11433 GCA_964429865.1 uncultured bacterium | reverse complement strand
GCGCGTCAGGACGATGTCGGAGTCTCGGTCCTCGCCGGGACCCGGACGGACCGATTTGCGCTTGCCCTGGATGGGTTTTTCAACACCGTCCAGCTGGCCGGGCTTCTCACCGGGGAGCGGGACGGGACGGGGGAGCGGCAGCAGCTCTTGGGGCTGCTCCGGGACTTCGTTGAGGGCGAGCGGCAGGCCATTTTGGAGGAGCACCGCCAAGGCGCTCGCGGCATCGAGGTGGTCAAAGAGCTGACGGACCTGGCGGACGTGGTGATCCGTGAGCTCTACCGGCGGAGCGAAGAGGTCTGCCGCGAGGTATCTCAGGTCAATCTCCCCTGTGCCCTGGTGGCCCTGGGGGGGTATGGGCGTCGCGAGCTGAACCCCGCCTCAGACGTCGATCTCATGTTTCTCCACACGTCCCCCATCAACCGGTCGGTCTATACCCTCATCCATTTCCTGATCCCGCTCCTCTGGGACGTCGGCTTTAACGTCGGCCATAGCGTCCGCTCCCTCCAGGACTGTGCCCGGATGGCTGCGGAGGACCTGAGCTCCCACACCTCGATGCTCGAGGAGCGTCTGCTGGCCGGGGACAAGGGCCTCTTCGATCAGATGGAGACCGTCCTTCGCGGGGGCCTCAAGCGGAAGAGGGGAGCGGCCTATATCAAGGCCAAGCTCCAGGAGCGGGCTGCGCGCTACGCGAAGCACGGCGACTCGGTGTACATGCAGGAGCCTCACGTCAAGGAGGGGGCGGGGGGTCTTCGGGACGTGCATACGGCCCTCTGGATTGGCCGGGTCCGTCACCCGGTGAGCCGGCTGGAGGATCTGGGGGACGCGGGCCTCCTGAGCCAGGAGGAGCTTCACCAATTGCGTCACGCGGTCGACTTTCTCCACCGGATTCGCAACGAACTGCATTATCTCTCGGGCCGGAAGAACGACCTGCTCTTGTTTCATCTCCAGGAGCCGGCGGCGGCGCACCTGGGTTTCGGGGACGATCGCGCGGTCCTGGGGGTCGAGCGGTGCATGCAGCACTACTATCTCCAGGCGCGAACCATGCACCATCTCTCAGAGCGGGTCATCGAGCGCTGTACCCAACCGCAGGCCTCGAAGGAGAGCCTGATGACAAGGCTGAGGGCGAGGGACTTAGGGGACGGCCTGACCGAGATCAATCGCGAGATTCACATCCTTCCCCGGAACCGGCGTCTCTTTGAGGATGACCCGATCCGCCTCCTGAAGATCTTTTGGTATGCGCTCCAGACCGGCTATCCCTTGAGTTCTGGGGCCCAGCAGGTCATCCGGGAACATCTGCACCTGATTGATGACCGGTTCCGCCAGTCCAGCCGGGCCCTCAATTTCTTCTTGGTCATCCTTCGGGAGCAGAAAGGGGTTGCCGCTGCGCTCCGGCTCATGCACGAGCTCGGGGTGCTCGGGGCCTACGTCCCGGAGTTTGCCGAGATCACCTGTCTCGTGCAGTACGACCTGTATCACAAGTACACCGTAGACGTGCACACCTTGTTGGCGCTGGAGCACATGGAGTCTCTCGATCAGGCCCCCGCCCATTACGCGGAAGAATTCCGGGCGATCGTTGCCGAGATGAAGCGGCTGGAGCTCCTGAAGCTGGGCGTTCTCTTCCACGACATTGGCAAAGGCGAGGGGCGGGGGCATGAGGCGCGGGGGGCGGAGATGACCCAGCGGATCCTGACCCGGATGGGCCTCCCCGACGCCGACGTGGCCGAGGTCCGCTTCCTGGTCGAGCATCACCTCGCCATGGCCCATATCTCCCAGCGCCGCGACCTGGATGACGAGGCGATGCTCGTCGAGTTTGCCCGAACGGTCCGGGACATCGAACGGCTCAAGATGCTCTACCTCCTCACCTACCTGGACATCCGGGCCGTGGCCCCCGAGGTGTGGACCGAGTGGAAGGGCACCCTCCTCTGGGAACTCTACATCCGGACGCACACCCTCCTCACCCGCGGCATTCCAGAGGGGGTGGACGAGCTGGCCAAGGCGGCCGAGATCAAGGAGCGCCTCTCGCAAGAGCTGCGCGAGGAATTCCCCCTGCCGGTCATCGAGACCCATCTCGAGCAGGTTCCTGTCCGCTATCTGCTGGGCGTTCCCGCGGCGAAGGTCGCCGTCCACCTGCGCATGGTCGAGCGGATCGCAGAGGGTGAAGAAGCGGCACTGCAGTGGACCCCGTACCCCCTCGTGGGCCACTCCGAGGTGACCGTCTGCGCGTTCGGTCGGCCGGGGCGTTTTGCCCAGATTGTCGGGACCCTCACGGCGAACCGGATGAATATCCTGGGGGCCCAGATCTTTACCCGTCGGGATGGGCTGGTGCTGCGGACGTTCCAGGTGGACGACGGCAAGGGGGCGGCCATCACTGATGCGGCGGTCTGGCGGAACTTTCAGACCGACCTCGGCCGCGTGCTCGCCGGTCAGGCGGATGTGGGCCAGCTCATCCTGAACAGGCAGCGCGAGATCTTGAGCCGGCCCGCCCGGAAAGGTGGAACCCCTCCCCTTACCCGGGTGGAGTTCGACAACTACGTGTCCGAGACGCACACGGTGATCGACGTGCGGACCCACGACCGCTTGGGCCTGCTCTACATCATCTCCAGGGTCCTCCTGGACCTGGGCCTCGATCTCAGCCTGGCCAAGATCACCACCGAGGTTGAACAGGTCGTGGATGTCTTCTACGTCACCGAGCGGGACGGGGGCAAGGTGCACGATCAGGGTCGGCTGGATGAGATCCGCGAGCGATTGGAAGGGGCCATCGCTCAAGGTCTCCTGGACGAGTCCCGGGGTCACGGTTGACCGACTGGCTGTCTCATCCCCTCTCCATTGCTTCTATGTCCGTGACGGGCAAAAGTACGGTCTGTGTCTTGTTAGGGTATCCGGTGGCTCACAGCGCCTCCCCCCGCATGCAGAACGCCGCCTTTGCCGCCCTGGGCCTCGACTGGGTCTATATCCCGTGGGCGGTCCGCCCCGAGGTCTTCCTGAAGGCCCTCGACGCGTTACGCGAGATCGAGAATTTCGGCGGGGCGAACGTCACCATTCCGCACAAAGAGGCAGCCTTTGCGGCGCTCAATGAGCTGAGCCCGGAGGCGCTTCACATCGAGGCGGTGAATACCATTGTTCCTCGGGGAAGGATCCTCGTCGGGCACAATACGGATGGCGAGGGGTTTGTCACCTCTCTCCGGGAGGAGGCCGGGGAAGAGCCGAGGGGAAAGCGGGTGGGTCTCATCGGGGCGGGGGGGGGAGCCAAGGCGGTAGCGTATGCCCTGGCGCGGGCCGAGGCGGCAGAGCTCGCCATCTTCAGCCGCAGTCAGGACCGGGCTCGATCCTTGGTCAGCCACCTCCGGCGATTGTTTGGAAATCTTGAGGTCTTGGCATTGGGTTTGCAAGACCTTCAGCCGGATAGATTGAGGCGGATAGACATCTTGATCAACACAACGCCAGTGGGGATGGAGCCCTCGGACTTGCCCTTATTTGATTATGAGATGTTGCCGGAGAGCTTACTCGTTTGCGACCTGATCTACCGGCCCTCAGAAACCCCCCTCCTGGCCTCCGCCCGATCTCGGGGATGCCGAGTTCTGAACGGCGCCGGCATGCTTCTGTATCAAGGGGCGCAGGCCCTTGAGCTCTGGACGGGGCAGAAGGCCCCAGTTCCCGTCATGCGGGAAGCCCTGGCCCGGGGGCAGGGGGCTTGACAGCCTCCCGAATCGGGCCGGTATAATGACCTTCCTCTCTGTGGCTGTGCTGGCAAGGAAGTGGAGGGTGTCATGACCGTAGGGTCGAGTCGCTTGGGCGAGATGTTGGTCAAGTCTAAGCTGATCACCGAGGATCAGCTCAAGAAGGCCCTGGCCCAGCAGTCGACGTCCGGAGGGCGGCTGGGGAGCAATCTGGTCAAACTGGCCTTCCTCACCGAGGAAGATATTACGAGCTTTCTGAGCAAGCAGTACGGCGTGCCCTCCATCAACCTTGCCCACTTCGAGATTGACCAGAGCGTGATCAAGCTGGTCCCGGCCGAGATCGCGCAAAAACACATGGTCATCCCCATCAACCGCAAGGGGAGCGTCCTGACGGTGGCCATGGCCGATCCCAGCAATATCTTCGCCATCGACGACATCAAGTTCTTGTCCGGCTTCAAGGTGGAGCCGGTCGTCGCGGCCGAGACCTCGATCAAGAATGCCATTAACAAGCACTATGACTCGGCCGGATTGGTGAAAGATATCCTCCAGGGCTACGACGACCGGGAAGTGGCGACGGTCGAGGAGGGGGACGAGGGGCCGGACGTCGGCGACCTGCAGCGGGCGACCGAGGATGCCCCGGTGGTCAAGCTGGTGAACCTGATCCTGAGCGACGCCATCAAGAAGGGGGCCTCGGACATCCACATCGAGCCGTACGAGAAATCCTTCCGGGTCCGGTACCGCATCGACGGCGTCCTCTACGACACCATGCAGCCTCCGATGAAGCTCCGAGCCGCCATCATCTCGCGCGCCAAGATCATGGCCCAGCTCGACATCGCCGAGCGGCGTCTCCCCCAGGACGGCCGTATCAAGATCCGAATGGGGCAGAAGGAGATCGACTTCCGCGTCTCCACCCTTCCGACGATTTTCGGCGAGAAGGTGGTCATGCGTCTCCTGGATAAATCCAATCTCCAGTTGGATATGAGTTCGCTGGGCTTTGACCCCCAGGCGCTCCAGCTATTCGAGAAGGCCATCCTGGCGCCGCACGGCATGGTCCTGGTGACGGGGCCGACCGGGAGCGGGAAGACGACGACCCTGTATTCGGGCCTGCACCGGTTGAACACCGTTGAAACCAACATCATGACCGCGGAGGATCCGGTGGAGTATAACCTTGCCGGGGTCAACCAGGTCCAAATGAAGGCAGAGATCGGATTGAACTTCGCGGCTGCCCTTCGCGCCTTCCTCCGGCAGGACCCGGACATCATCATGGTGGGAGAGATCCGGGACTACGAAACGGCGGAGATCGCCATCAAGGCGGCCCTGACGGGGCACCTGGTCCTCTCCACCCTGCACACCAACGACGCCCCCTCGACCGTGAGCCGGCTCATCAACATGGGGGTGGAGCCGTTCCTGGTGGCGGCCTCAACCAACATGATCCTGGCCCAACGGCTCGCCCGAAAGATCTGCAACAGTTGCAAGGAAGAGATTACGGTGCCCCGCCAGGCCCTGGTCGACGTGGGCTTCGCACCCGATGAATCCAAGGGGCTTTCCTGCTACCAGGGAAAGGGATGCATGGAGTGTAACGACACCGGCTACCGGGGACGCGTCGCCCTGTACGAGGTCATGCTAATCACCGAGGATATCAAGGACGCCATCCTGCAGGGCGCCTCGGTCAATGAGATGAAGGAGCTCGGCCGGAAGCACGGGATGAAAACGCTTCGAGAGGCAGGCCTGCAGAAGATCCGAGAAGGGATGACGACCATCCCCGAGATCATGCGGGTGAGCAGCCATAACTAGGGTGTCTTCCTGAGGAGGGTTGCGCGGCACCCGCCGCCCCGCGGGACAGACTGCATACGGGAGGGTTCATGACGAATCTGGATCAGATGCTCAAGGAACTGGTGGCCAAGGGGGGGTCGGACCTACACATCACCACCGGCGTTCCGCCCATGATCCGTCTCCACGGCCAGCTGAAACCGCTGGGGAATACCCCGCTCACGCCGGCCATGACCAAGCAGCTCGCTTACAGCATCCTCACCGATGTCCAGAAGCAGAAGTTTGAGGAGCAGAAAGAACTCGACTTCTCCTTCGGTGTGAGGGGGCTTGGCCGGTTCCGGTCCAACGTCTTTCTCCAGCGGGGGGCCGTGGCCGTCGCCATCAGGACCATTCCGTACAAGATCTACACCTTCCAAGAGCTGGGGCTGCCCAGGGTGATTGAGGACCTGTGCAACCGGCCCTCGGGGCTGCTCCTGGTCACCGGGCCGACCGGTTCGGGAAAGTCCACGACGCTGACGACCATGATCGACAAGATCAACACTGAGCGCGCCGAACACATCATGACGATCGAGGATCCGATCGAGTTCGTCCACACGCACAAGAAGTGTGTCGTGAATCAGCGGGAGGTCCACGCGGATACCGACTCCTTTTCGAATGCGCTCCGGGCGTGCCTCCGCGAGGATCCGGACAAGGTCCTGATCGGAGAGATGCGGGATCTCGAGACGATCGAGGCGGCCCTCACGATTGCCGAGACCGGGCATCTGACCTTTGCGACGCTGCACACCAATTCGGCGGTGCAGACGATCAACCGAGTCATCGATGTCTTTCCGGCCCACCAGCAGGCGCAGATTCGCGCGCAGCTCTCCTTCGTCCTGGAGGGAGTGCTCTGTCAGGCCCTGCTCCCAAGGGCGGATGGGCAGGGGCGGGCGATGGTCTTGGAGCTGATGATTCCCAACCCCGCCATCCGGAATCTGATCCGCGAGGACAAGGTCCATCAGATCTATTCGGTGATGCAGGCGGGCCAGGAAAAATCGGGGATGCAGACGATGAACCAATCGCTCCTGGAGCACTTCCTGAAGCGCACGATCAGCAGAGAGGTGGCCCTCGGGGCTTCCTCGAACAACGAAGAGCTCCAGCAGATGATGCAGCGAGCTCAGTCCCCCGGAACCCCGGTGGGCGGGAAGGTGGCCGCGGCCGGGAGCCAATCCGGGAGCCAATGGGGGAGGAAATAGAACATGGCAGTGTTTACCTATAGCGGGAGGACCCGCACGGGACAGACCATCAACGGCGAGATGGAGGCCCCGAACCGCGAGGCGGTGGTGGCCCAGCTCAGGCGCCAGCAGGTCATGGCGACAGCGGTGACGCCCAAGGCGCGGGACATAGATTTGAAGGTCCCCGGCCTCGGGGCAAAGGTCGGTGATCGGGACCTGGCCGTCGTCACGCGGCAGCTTGCCACGATGATCGACGCCGGACTCCCCTTGGTCCAGTGTCTGGACATCCTGGCCCAGCAACAGGAAAAGAAGGTCTTTCAAAAAGCCCTCCACGATATCCGGACGTCGGTGGAGGGGGGGGCCACCTTCTCCGCCTCTCTCAAGCGGCATCCGAAGATCTTCAGCACCCTGTACACCAACATGGTGGAGGCGGGGGAGGCAGGGGGCATCCTTGACACGATCCTGAACCGCCTGGCGGCCTATATCGAGAAGGCGATGGCCTTAAAGAAGCGGGTCAAGACCGCCATGTTCTACCCGTCGACCATCGTCGCGGTGGCGGTCGTCGTGGTCATCTTCCTCCTGATCTATGTCATCCCCACCTTCGAGCAGTTGTTTGAGGGGTTCGGGGCCACCCTGCCCCTCCCCACGGTGATTGTCTTGGAGGCGAGCCGGATTGTCCGTGCCTATCTCCTCGTCATGATTGCGGCGATCGTGGGGGCCGTGGTGGGACTCAGGTTCTATTACCGGACCCCCGGGGGGAAACTGGCCATCGACAGGCTTCTGCTGAGGCTGCCCGTCTTTGGACCTTTGATCCGCAAGGTGGCGGTGGCCAAGTTCACGCGGACCCTGGGAACCCTGGTCTCAAGCGGCGTGTCCATCTTGGAAGGGCTGGACATCACGGCGCGGACCGCGGGGAACAAGGTGGTAGAGGAAGCCGTCCTGAAGGCGCGGACGGCCATTGCCCAGGGAAAGACCATCGCCGAGCCCCTGAAGGCCTCGGGGGTCTTTCCACTCATGGTGGTGCAGATGATCGCCGTAGGAGAGCAGACCGGTGCCCTGGATCGCATGTTGAACAAGATCGCCGACTTCTACGACGAAGAGGTCGATGTGGCAGTGGCCGGTCTCACCGCCCTCCTGGAACCCCTCCTCGTCATCTTCCTCGGGGTGATCATCGGGGGCGTGGTCATCGCCATGTATCTCCCCATCTTCAAGCTCATCAGCGTGGTGGGAAACAAGTAGCCGGCTGGAGACCGGAGATTTGAGACTGGAGACTGGAGTCTGAGGTCTCCGGTCTCCTGTCTCCCGTCCAGGGAAGGCCGATGGCGGACGGCAAGGACGAAGGGGCCGGCAGGACGGGCTGGGAGAAGCGGCTGAAATGGGTGATCGCCATCCGCCTGCTGGTGGCGATTCTCTTCCTCGGGTCCGCGGCGATCATTCAATTGGAGGAAAAGCCCCCCTACCCGACGGGTCCTCTCTTTTTCCTGTTGGGCCTGACGTTTGCCCTGAGTGGCCTCTACACGATTCTCTTGCCGCGGATCAGGCGCCTGGAGGAGTTTGCCGGTAGCCAGTTCGCCGCCGACCTGGTCCTGAGCACCGGGTTGGTCCATTACACCGGAGGGGTTGAGAGCCCCCTGACCTTCATCTATATCTTCCCCATCTTTGGGAGCGGGACGCTACTCAACAGGCAGGCGGCCCTCTCGATGTCCTCGATCGGCAGCATCCTCTTCGGGCTCCTGATCGATCTGGAGTATTACCGGATCATCCCCCCCGTGGGCGATGCCGTCAGCGCCTACCTTTCCCCGAGTTTCGTCCTCTTCCGGGTCTTCATCAACATCGTCGCCTTTTTCCTGGTGGCGCTGTTGAGCAGCCATCTCGCCGAGCGGCTGCGGGAGACAGGAAGGCAACTCGAGGTCGAACGGACCGATCTCCGGAACCTCAAGACCCTTTATCGGGACATGATCGCCAACATCCCGAGCGGGATCATGACCCTCGATCTCGAGGGGCGCATCATCGCCTTCAATGCCACAGCCGAGCGCATCACCGGACTCAAGGCGAGCGACGCGATCGGCTCCTCGTTCGTTCAGGTGGGCCTGGCGGAGTTCCCGGGCCTGAAGACCTTTGCCACCCGCGACAAGGGTCGAGTCCCCGCCGAGGCCTTCGAGGCCCCCTTCCCCCGCAAGGACGGGACGGTCATCCCTATCGGCGTGACCTATTCCTCGCTCCGGGACGGGGAGGAGCGGCTCCTCGGGGCCGTCGCCATCTTTCAGGATCTCACCGAGCGCAAGCAGATGGAAGAACAGCTCCGCCGCGCGGATCGGTTGGCAGCGGTGGGGCAGTTGGCGGCCAGCATTGCCCATGAGGTCCGGAACCCCTTGGCGGCCATCAGCGGCTCGATCCAGATCCTCCACGAGGAGCTGGGGGACCAGGGCCAGGAGCGGCTTTTGGGGGTGATCCTTCGGGAGGCGGATCGCCTAAAGTTGATCACCGGCCAGTTTCTCGAGCAGGTGCGGTTGCCAGAGACGCCGGGGAGAGGATGCGACCTGGTGGCCTGTCTGGAAGAGACGCTGTTCCTGCTCCAGCAGAGCGAGGAGTGCCACCATGGTATCCATGTCGGCTTCGAAAAGACGGTGGAGGCCCTGCCGGTTCACGCCGATCGGGACCGGTTAAAGCAGGTCTTCTGGAACATTGGACTCAACGCCCTGCAGGCCATGCCGCGGGGTGGGACCCTCTCCGTCGTCGTCGGGGCAGAGGGGGAGTTCGGGGCTGTGGAATTCCGTGATACCGGCGACGGGATCCCCACCGAGCACCTCTCCAAGATCTTTGAGTCGTTCTATACGACCAAGAGGAGGGGGACCGGCCTCGGGCTGACCATCGCCGAGGGTCTGGTGACCGATCTCGGCGGACAGATCGAGGTGAGGAGCCAGCCCGGCGAAGGGGCGACATTCCGCATCCTCCTGCCGCAGACGCTAGACCGGAGACCGGAGACGGGAGACCGGAGACAGGAGACTGGAGACGGGAGACACGCGGCTGGCGATACGAAACAGGCCACCGAGGGTGGGGACTTTGGGGCGAGACTTCAAGAAAATCTTGGCGTGGAAACTGGCGGATGACTTGGCGGTTGAGGGAGTCAGACGGAACGCCTGAGACTCCAGTCTCCAGTCTTGACTCCTAGAGGTACCGATGACCAGAATTCTCATTGTCGATGATGAGGCGGGCATGCGAGAGTTCCTGAGCATCCTCCT
>CAYSDK010000052.1:0-1433 GCA_964429865.1 uncultured bacterium | reverse complement strand
GCGCAGGACGGCGACGAGGCCCTCCGGGCGGTCCAGCAGGCTCGCTTTGATCTGATCGTCTCTGACCTCAGAATGCCGACGCTGGACGGCGTCCGGCTGTTGGAAGGCCTTCACAAACTTCAGCCCGAGATCCCCGTCATCCTCATCACGGCGTACGCGTCGGCCGACTCCGCCATCGAGGCGATGAAGCTCGGGGCGTACGACTACCTCACCAAGCCGTTTCGGGTGGAAGAGATCAAAGCCGTCATCGCCAGAGCCTTGGAGGCCAAGGCCTCCCGCACGCCAGGGGTCTTTCCCTGGTCAGGCGAGACCTCTCCCCAGCCGGTAGAAGGGCTCATCGGCCGGAGCCCCAGGATGATTGAGCTCTACAAGCTGATCAGCAAGGTGGCGACGGTCTCCGGGACGGTCTTGATTACCGGAGAGAGTGGCACCGGGAAGGAGATGGTGGCCCGCACCATTCACAAAAGCAGCGAGCGCGAGACGAAGCCGTTTCTCGCCATCAGTTGCGGGGCGATCCCGGAGTCGCTTCTGGAGAGCGAGCTGTTTGGTCACGTGAAGGGGGCCTTTACCGGCGCCGTGACCGCCAAGGAGGGTCTGTTTGAAGTGGCAGATGGGGGGACGGTCTTCCTGGATGAGATCGGCGAGACGAGCCCCGCGATTCAGGTCAAGCTGCTTCGAGTCCTTCAGGAGCGCGTCTTTCGGCGGGTCGGCGGGACCGAGGATATCGAGGTCGACGTGCGGGTCATCGCCGCCACCCACCAGGACCTCAAAGAGCTGATCCACAAGGAGCGGTTCCGCGAGGACCTGTACTACCGACTCAATGTCATCCCCCTTCACCTTCCCCCGCTCCGAGAGCGGCGGGAAGATATCCCCCTGCTCGCCATGAATTTCCTCGCGAAGTACAGCGAGGAGAACAAGCGACCCATCCAGGGCATCGCCCCCGAGGCCATGGAGCTCCTCTTGCGTTACCATTGGCCGGGAAATGTTCGCGAGCTCGAGAATGCCATCGAGCGCGCCGTGGCCTTGGGGACTGCGGCCGTGTTGACCCCGGACAGCCTGCCCGACCAGATCAGGGACCACAGACCCGAGACCACAGACCCGAGACCACAGACCACTGACCTCAGACTTGGGGCCGAAGAACAGGGTCTGCGGTCTGAGGTCTGGAGTCTGAAGTCTTCGCCCGGAGGGGTCGATCTCGATGCCATCGTGTCCCGGGTCGAGCGGGATCTGATCTTGGATGCGCTCAGGCAGGCTGGGGGCGTGCAGAAACGGGCGGCCCAAATCCTGGGGCTGAGCTTTGAATCGTTCCGCTACCGCATGAAGAAGCACGGCATCGACCCGGGGAACAAGGCACCAGACCACAGACATCAGACTCCAGACTCGATCACAGATCCGAAAAATCAGACTTCAGACCCGTTGCCAGACCCCGGACA
>CAYSDK010000051.1:0-11700 GCA_964429865.1 uncultured bacterium | reverse complement strand
ACCCATGGAATTGTTCCGCCGGGGAAGACCCACTCCCCGAGCCCTCCCGGACTGGGCTACCAGAGGGGCCGAGGGTGCTGCGAACAGCGGGCCAGTGCGGACAGGGCGGCTTGCGGGTGTCGGTCCAATCCGATAAAATCCCGGCCACCAGCAACCCCTTCACCGACAGACCGCGAGGAGGAGGTGATCGTGGTGTCAGAAGGTCAGGCCGAAGCCACCTTTGCGGGACCAGAACTGCTTTCCCCGTGCAGCGGGATCAACCTCCCTCCCCAACGCGACGAGGAGCATCTGTAGCCCCCGGCGGCCAGAAATCTCTTCCCCCCAAGCCGGGGTCCTGTTACACTTCTGGCCGATTCCAGGAATGTAGTGGAGCCCACACGATGAAGTTGAAGTTGCTTCTCCTCGCCATGGCCGTCCTCGTCGCGGCGCGCTGTGCCCCCCACACCGACGTGACGATCCGGGAGTACTTCGACGATGTGGGCATCACCTCCCAGGTCAAGTCGGCCATCGCCGGGGAAGGGGTCTTGAGCTACCTCAGCATCAGCGTGGAGACGTTCCGTGGGATCGTCCTCCTCTCGGGCTTCGTCGATTCCGAACAGCAGAAGCAGCGGGCCATCGAGGTGACGAGAGGTGTCGCGGGGGTGCGTGATGTGAGGCACCTCCTGGTGGTAAAGTATCTGGAGAAGCCGTAAAGATCACCAGCGATCGAGAGGGCAATCAAAAGGAGATGACGGGTGACCGAGATCAAGCTACCAGACACCACTAACTGGGGCGAGCCCGATTGGGGCATTCGGGTGCCGGTCCGGGATGGAGGCGGAATCGACTTTCGGGACTGCTTCGTCGGCCAGGCAGGCCAGGTCCCGGACGAGGCCCCGGCCCACCTGGGCCTCGCCCAGCGCGGCTCGGTCGTGGACCCCAACACCCCGCCTTTCGAGTTCCCGGTGAATAAGAAGGCGGTGGTCTGGGCCGACAACATCGCCGACCTGCTCGAGCAGGCCAAGCTGGGCCAGTGGAATGCCGCGACCGACATCCCCTGGGACAAGCTCCATCCCCTCCCCGCTGACCTGGAGCAGGCGGTCTGCCAGATCTGCACCTTCATGATTCAGAACGAATACCTGGCGCTTTACCTGCCCGCCAAGCTCCTCACCCGGGTGGACCCCCGTTTCACCGAGGTCGTGCTCTTCCTGGCAAGCCAGGTGGAGGACGAGGCGCGTCACGTCGAGGTCTTCACCAAGCGAGCGCTCGCCAATGGCGGGGGTCTCCAGTATGTCTCGGCGGCCACCGAGTGGTCCCTCAAGAGCCTCCTGACCCAGGAGGATTTCACCAGCGCCTCCTTCCTCCTCCACATTCTGGGAGAGGGAACCTTCATGGAGCTCCTAAAGTTCCTCGAAGAGGTGGCTCCGGATCCCGTGACGGCCCAAATTTTCAAGATGACCCGCCAGGACGAGGGCCGGCACGTGGGCTATGGCGTCTCCCACATCGCTTACCATCTGAAGCACGATCCCGCCCTGGTGCTGCAGCTCACCCAGGCGGCCGAGGCGCGGGCCGCCTTTCTGCGACAGGCCGCCGGGGCGAGTCCCTTTGTCCAGCAGGCCCTGGCGGTCCTCGCCGGTGGCGGCTCGGCTCCCGAGCAGATCGCCCACGGACGCGAGCGGGTCAAGGAGCTATACAAGGAGATGCACGCCACGCGCGTGAAGCGACTCATCCAGGTGGGCTTTCAGCGCGGCATGGCCGAACGGATCTCCAACCTCCACGGCGGCGCCGTCCCCAACTTCATGTGACGAGGGATCGCGATGGGTGTCGTCCACAAGCGGATCGGCGGGGACAGAAACTTCGCATGGGAAGGGGTCGAGACGGAACTCTATCAGGGGGGCGGGACCAGCGAGGGGAGCTGTCGCCACGTCCTGATCGGCCCCAAGGACGGAGCCCAGCACTTTGCCGTCCGCTACTTCGAGATCCCCCCCCGCGGCCAATCGTCCTTTGAACATCATCTCCATGACCAGGGAGTCATGATCTTGAAAGGCCGGGCTCGAGTCCTCCTGGGATGGGAAGTCCATGAGGTGGAAGCCGGAGATATCGTCTATATCCCGCAGAACGAACAGCACCAGTTCGAGAACATCGGCGACGAGCCATTGGGCTTTCTCTGCGTCATCCCCTCCAAGGAGTGGCTCGCCAGGATCCAGACCCTGGAGCAGGGTTAGGTCTCCGTAAGGGCCCTCGTCGATCGCCCCCCCTTGATCTCCATCCGAGGCTCTCCGCCAATCCGAAATTTCGCTGGCATCTCGGTTCAGCGCCGGTTAAGCTACGGAGCACCAAGGTCGATGGAGCGGGCGAGCCTGCTTTCCTGAAACGCCGGGAGACACAAAGGGAGTGACATGGCAGAGCCGAAACAGCCCTGTCCCAAATGTGGCGGGTCTTCCTGGATCAATTATGGAAAGGAGCAGGACGAGGTCTTCATCTTCGCCCTCGTCGCAGGCAAACGGCTCGCGGATGGAGGCTTCGAAACGGACTTGAGCCGCGTGGTCACGGTGAGCCCCTTTACATGTCCGCAGTGCGGATACCTCGAACTGTATAAGGTCTGAAAACCATCCCGCAAATCACTGGATCACCTGAACACGGAGGGCGGCAGGGGGTCCCTCCGTGGATCGATCCCTCTCATACTGGACGGTGACCCACTGGCCGGGCTCGAGGGACCGCCTCGCCGGACCCTGTGCGGTGATTTCGGTCTTGGGGGTTAGCCGAAAGACATAATCGAGCAAACGCTCCTGCGAGCGCACCACGATATACCCCCGATCCCGATTCAGCTCAACGATTTGCCCCTGCCACTCCTGCACCTCCCGGGGGCCGAACCAGGGCACCGAGCACGCCGCTGCCCCAACGAGAAGACTCGCCAGCAGAAGTGGTATCGCCCATCTCATGCGCGTATCATAGCAGCGACCGCAGGATCGGCCAAGGCCGGCTTTGAAGACCAGGTGATGGATCGAAGTCCTTGACACAGGATCGAGAAGGAGTAAAATACAGATAATAAAGATCTGCGGGCCCCAAGGGGAGAGGGATGCAACTGGTGCTCTTCGAGGTCCTCTGGATGGGGGTCATAATGCTTGTCATCTGGCGGGCCGTCCGGAAGGCACGCCGGGAGGTTGAGGAGTAGCACCGAAGGCCCGCGGCGCCAGGACGTGTGCCATGACAAGACGGCTGTAGCGAACGGACGATGATTACCGAATATCTCTTTCTGAGCCCAACCGGGGAGATCATCTGTAACCTGCCGGAGATCCGGCGTTACGTCGAAGAGCATTACCAGGACCGGCGTCTCTGCCCGCACTGCAACTGCTACCTGATCCCCACCGGGAGCCACCGACTCCTCTTCCGCGTGTACCACTGCGCCAACAGCATCTGTTCTGCCTCGCTCAAGACCTACCGCCTCCGGCCTT
The DNA here is from genome assembly GCA_964429865.1 of uncultured bacterium. Lineage (GTDB taxonomy): Bacteria > Methylomirabilota > Methylomirabilia > Methylomirabilales > CSP1-5 > CSP1-5. The sequence continues at coordinate 8,269 of CAYSDK010000051.1, read as the reverse complement.
TCTGGCAACGGAAGCCGGCGTAGCCTCGTGCCGTTCCAGCTCTTGTCGCCACCTTTCTCTCTCCTGACGCCCACGACCATTGGAACAACGCACGCCGCCCAGATTCGGCTCATCACGTTGGAACGGCACTAGCCCTCTTCCGGGAAGAGGGGCTTGCCGCAGGCTGGGCACAGGGCCACCGAAGGGCCGGGTTTGGCCTCATCGATCTGCCCTGTCCATCCGCACGTAGCGCACCGTACCGGGAAATCCATATGCTCGATACGGGGAGGAACTCACCGCCTCGATTCTAGTCCCAACCCAGCTCCTCCAACCGTTCCTCCCCGATCCCGAAATGATGGGCCACCTCGTGGACAACGGTTCGGCGAACCTCCTCCCGGATCTCACTATCATCTGTGCAGCAGGACTCGATCGGGCCCTGAAAGATGACGATCTGATCAGGCATCAGTGGTGCGTCGACCCCCCGCTCTGTCAGCGGGACACCCCGGTAGAGACCGAGAAGCGTCTCCCCCGGGTCAAGACCCACCTCCTCCAGATCTTCCTTGCGGGGCCGGGCCTCGATGACCACCTCCAGATTGTTTAACTTTTCCTGAAACAGGGGGGGAAGAGTGGACAAGGCCTCGGCCACGAGTCGCGCGAATCGCTTCCGATCCATGGAAGACCCCCGGGGAGAGCCCGCGTCATCTTCCCTTGAATCATTTCACTTTGTCAACGCCCTTCCCTGGTGTCAGGGACCTGACGCCTTCCTCGACGCGCATTTCCGGGGTCTTCTCCCTTGCGATCCGAGACCGGATATGCTATGTGTCTAGCCGTCGCATCATGCCCGCGGTGGACCCCATCGTCTAGCCTGGCCTAGGACACCGCTCTTTCAAGGCGGCAACGCGGGTTCGAATCCCGCTGGGGTCACCATTACATCAGCTCCCGACGCAGCCCCCCTTTCCCTCACATCCTGTTTTCCCCGAACGGGTGTGCCACCCTCACCCGATCCCATCGCGGCGCGCTCTCCGTATTCCCGATCCTCACCTCTCAGGCGAGGGAGCCCCGAGCGAGGACTCGGGTTACGTCTCGAGATGGAAACGCACGTTGATGATGACCGTCCCCTTGCGAAAGAGGAAATGGGCCCTGATCCGGAGGGCGGTCTGATTATGTAAGAGGTGATGCCACCACCGCGCGGGGACGAACTCCGGCAGGACGAGGGTGACGAAATCCACCTGTCGCTCGGCCTGGATCTTGTTCACGTACTCGATGAGCGGCTGCACGACGGACCGGTAGGGCGAGTCGAGAATCACCAGGGGCACACCCCCCGACCAGAGCCCCCAGCGAAGCCGCATCTGCTTCGTCGCCTCCTCATCCAGACTGACGTAGACCGCCTCCACCTCTGGCGAGATCGCCCGGGCATAATTCAGTGCGTTGAGGATGCCCATGTGGACGTCCGACACCAGGAGGAGGACCGCATGCGTCATCTTGTCCGGAACGGCGAAATGCTTGAGGCGGAGCTGCTCCGCCACTTGCCGGTAATGGCGGTGAATGGCGTAAAACATTCCCACGAGGATGGGAATCATGACCACCACCAGGAAGGCCCCATCGACGAACTTTGTCCCCCCGACGACCGTGAGGACGACCGCCGTGGTTACCGCCCCCGCCCCGTTGATGAGGATACCGCGCTGCCAGCCCGTCTCCCGCAGGCGGAGATGCCGTCGGACCATACCCGCCTGAGACAGGGTGAATGAGATAAAAACGCCGACGGCATACAGGGGGATAAGAGCATGGGTCTCGCCCCGGAAGAGGACGAGGAACAACGAGGCGAGAAGGGCGAGGACGATAACCCCGTTGGAGAAGACCAGGCGATCGCCCCGGTTGACGAGTTGGCGGGGGAGGAAGCGGTCGCGGGCAAGAAAGTAGGACAGCCGCGGGAAGTCGGCAAAGCTGGTGTTGGCCGCCAAGAGGAGGATGAGGGCTGTCGCCGCCTGGATCACGTAATAGAAGGGGCTCGTGCCGACAATCATCCGCGCGAGTTGAGAAACCACCGTCTCGCCTTCGCGGGGGAGGACCTCATACTCTCGTGCCAGGAAGGTGATCCCAAGGAAGAGGATCAGCAGGATGCCGGCCATCCAGGCTATGGTCCGCTTGGCGTTGTCGGCCTCGGGTTTGCGGAACGCCGGGACGCCATCGGAGATCGCCTCGACCCCCGTCAAGGCGGTACACCCGGACGCGAAGGCCCGCAGGATGAGAAACGGGGTCACGGCCGCCACCGGAACCACGGGGGACGAGGGGAGAGGCACCACCGGGGTCTCCCCCCAGAGGAAACGGGCGAGGCCCAAGACGATGAGGCCAAGGAAGCTGACGATGAACAGATAGGTCGGGACGGCAAACAGCCTTCCCGACTCTCGGACCCCGCGCAGGTTCGCTATGGCGATCGCCGCCACCGCCACGATGCCGAGGAGGACGCGCTGCCCGTAGAGGGCGGGCCAGGCGGAGGTGATGGCGGCCACGCCCGCGGCCACGCTGACGGAAACGGTCAAGACATAATCGATGAGCAGGGCGCCGCCGGCTACCAGGCCCGCGGGGACGCCCAGGTTATCCTTGCTGACGAGATACGCCCCGCCGCCTGCCGGATAGGCCTGGATCGTCTGGCGGTACGACACCGTGACGATGAGGAGGAGGAGTCCGATGGCCACGGCGATACCGCTCGACCACGTGAGGGCGGTCGCCCCAGCGAGGACCAAGACGAGGAGGATCTCCTCGGTGGCGTACGCGACCGACGACAGGGCGTCGGAGGAGAAGACCGCCAGGGCGACCGGATTCGAGAGGCGCTCGTGCGGCGCCTGGGCCGTCGCCTTCGGTTCGCCGACCAGGAACCGCTTCAGGGAATCCAGCAAGAGCTGTTCACCCCCCCGAAATCGCTGAGAGCATCGGCCCTGTCGACCAGTGCAGTCGCCGAGTGCACCGGGAGGGTAGCATGCAACGGGGGGTGGAGCAAGGGGCAGACAAACACGCCCGCGCTCGGGGCCTTGCAATCAGATACACCGTATGGTAGCCTGAGCCCCGCTTCTTGGAATCGAATGATCGCCCTGTCCGTCGGCCTTCGGTGACACCGATCAACGGTCCGTGTAACTAACCGTCTTCAGGATGAGCATGCCGTCATCCGTCTGGCCTTGCCACCACGCTCGCCTTGCACAGTGACAACTGCCGTGGCGACAGCCATCGAGCTCGGCAGTCACGGAATCGTCCATGATGCACGACCGTACACGAGACGAGAGGGCAGGTCCAGCGAGAAGAGGAGAGAGCCTGGAGGAAGGATGGTGAGACTGGCCAACATCGAGACGGTCCGGGAATATCAGGTCAACGGGCCCAAATCGGTGGAGCTCGGCCAGGGAACGCATCTGAGGTGCGTCGCCTATTTTTTCAAATCCGGGCAGCGCCTCGGGCCCACGCGCCATTGCAGCGACACCGTCATGTATGTTGTTCGAGGTCGAGCCCGCATCCGCATCGGGGACCGCGAGGAAGAGGGGCGTGCAGGGGATCTCTTCATGGCGGGCGACGGGGACGAGGTCTGGATTGGAAACACCGGGAGGGACGAACTGATACTCTTCGCGGTGGCGGCCACTGTCTTCCCCTAGCCATGGCGATGCAGCGGGCTGGCAGGTGGCTGTGGACCCTGTGGAGGAACCTCGCCGGCTCCCCTGCCGGCCCCCCCCAGCCCCCTTGTGTGTTCCTGCTTGCCTTGGAAAAGGCAGTTGCCATAGAATAGGGCCTCGTTTCGGGCCGCCTCACCCCGGCAGGGGTGGATTGTCAACCCGGAGGGACGCGGGGCAGCGTGAAGGCTTTGGTCACGGGCGCGACCGGGTTCATCGGCAGCCACTTGGTGGAATTCCTGCTGCGCCGAGGAGATGAGGTCACCTGCCTGGCCCGAAGCCAGAGCCGCCTCCGCTGGCTCGAAGGCCTACAGGTCAGGGTCATCGAAGGTGATTGCACAGACCCCGAACTCGGTGGGCGCCTCGATGAGAACTTTGACTGGGTCTTTCACGTGGCCGGACTCACCAAGGCGCTGGAGCGCGACGAGTACTATCGGGTCAACGGGGAGGGCACGGCCAACTTGGTGGCGATCCTGGCCGGACGGAGACAGCCACCCCGACTGGTGTATCTGAGCAGCCTGGCGGCGGCCGGTCCGAGCCGGGATGGAGTTCCGCTGCGGGAGTCGGACCCTCCCCAACCTGTCAGTCACTACGGCCGGAGCAAGCTGCAAGGGGAGAAGGCCCTGGAGCAAGTCGGGGGGGCGATACCGTGGGTGATTGTGCGGGCTCCGGTGATCTATGGTCCGCGGGACCGGGATCTCTTGGTTTTTTATCGACTGGCCAAACGGCGGATGGCGTTTCGCTTGAGAGGGAGGCGGGCCTTTAGCCTGTGCTACGTGGAGGACCTGATCCGCGGGGTCACTCTGGCGGCCGAGCGCGGCAGGGACCAGGAGATATACTACCTTGGAGAAAAATCTCCTCGGTCCTGGGAAGAGATATCGCAGGCCATCGCGACGGCCCTGGGCGTCCGGCCAATGACCGTTCCCGTTCCCTCCGCCCTCCTCGCCGGCGCCGCTTGGGCCTGGGAGGGGATCGCCCGCCTGGCGGGAGTCCCGCCCCTGCTCAACCGAGACAAGGCCTGTGAGATGCGGCAGCGGTACTGGGTCTGCGACCCGAGCAAGGCCTCACACGAACTGGGTTTCACCACCTCCGTTCCCCTGGACGTGGGAGCGCAACGGGTGGCCGACTGGTATCAGAGTCACGGCTGGTTGTAAAGGGGGGGCCATGGACATCTTCGACAAATGTTACGCGTACACCGACGCCAAGCAGGTGATGGCGGCCGGGCTCTACCCATACTTCCAAGTGATCCGATCGGCCCAGGACCCCGAGGTCGTCGTGGACGGGCGACGGATGATCATGGTGGGGTCCAACAACTACCTGGGACTCACCTCGCACCCAAGCATCAAGGAGGCGGCGATCCGGGCGGTGGAGAAGTACGGGACCGGATGCGCCGGGTCGCGGTTCCTCAACGGCACCATGGATCTTCACGCCGAGGTCGAAGCCCAGCTCGCCAAGTTCAAGGGGAGAGAGGCCGCCCTCCTCTTTTCGACCGGGTTTCAGACGAACCTGGGCGTCATCTCGGCCCTGGTCGGCAAAGACGATGTAGTCATCATCGACCGGTGGAACCACGCCAGCATCATCGACGGCTGCCGGCTCTCTTTTGGCCAGATCCTGAAGTACCGGCACAACGACATGGAAGACCTCGAGCGCATCCTGGCCGCTCACTCTGATAAGGGGAAGCTGATCGTCGTGGACGGGGTCTTCAGCATGGAGGGAGATATCGTCAACCTCCCGGGAATCGTTCACCTCGCCCGAGAATACGGGGCCAGGGTGATGGTGGACGACGCCCACGCCACCGGCGTCCTTGGCAAGGAGGGCCGCGGGACTGCGGAACACTTCGGGCTCGAAGAGGAAGTGGACATCGTCATGGGGACGTGCAGCAAGGCCCTGGCGTCGGTGGGAGGTTTCATCGCCTCGAGCCACGAGGTAATCCACTACGTCAAGCATAAGGCCCGTTCCATGATATTCAGCGCCTCCCTCCCCCCCGCCTGTGTGGCCACCATCGGGGCTGCCCTGGAGGTGATCGAGCGGGAGCCGCAGCGACGGACGCAGCTCTGGAAGAATGCGCAGCGGGTGCGAGAGGGCCTGAAAGGGATGGGGTTTGACACGGGGCTCAGCGAAACACCCATCGTCCCGGTCCTGCTCGGCGACGACCTGCACGCCTTCCGGATGGGACGCGCCCTCTACGAACAGGGGGTCTTCGCCAACGTGAGCGTGAGCCCCGCCGTCCCCGAGGGGCGAGCCCTCATCCGCACCAGCTATATGGCGACCCATACGGACGTCCACATCGATCGGGTCCTGGAGGCCTTTCGCGCCGTCAGGAGGGATCTAGGGGCCATCTGACCGTGGAGGTCTTGCCTGTCACCACCGACCGGGATCTCCAGCTCTTCCTCCACCTTCCGTGGCGCATTTACCGGGGTGATCCCCACTGGGTCCCCCCCCTCCTCCTAGAGCAGCGCCAGCTCCTTACCGGCCAACACCCCTTTTTTGAGAAAGCCGAGATCCGTCTGTTCCTGGCCAGAGAAGGTGACCAGGTTGTGGGCCGGATCGCCGCGATTCTGGACCGGCATTTTCTCGAATTCCATCATGACCCGGTCGGCTTCTTCGGCTTCTTCGAATGCCTCGGCGACGGGGGAATCACGGCAGGGCTCTTGGCAGCGGCGCAGGAGTTCCTCCGCGGAAAGGGGATGCGGGCAATCCGCGGGCCGGTCAATCCCTCGATGCACAACCCGTGCGGCCTCCTGGTCGAGGGCTTTGACTCCCCACCCACCTTCCTGATGCCGTATAATCCCCCGCGATACCAGGCCCTCCTCGAGGCAGCCGGATGCCGCAAGGCGAAGGACCTTCTCGCCTACCGCATCGAGATCCCGGCTGCAATCCCGCCCAAGGTGATTCGGTCCGCCACGGGGGCGGAGCAGAAGGGTATCCGTATCCGACCTATCAACCTGAAGCGGCTACGGGAGGATGTCGGGATCTTCCGTGAACTCTACAACACGGCTTGGCAGCACAACTGGGGCTTCACGCCCATGACGCCGGCAGAGGTCGAGTGGATGGCGAAACACCTGAAGCCCCTGCTCGTCCCCTCCCTCGCCCTGATCGCCGAGACCGAGGGACGACCCGTCGGGTTTCTCATGCTCCTGCCCGATTACAACCAGGCGCTGCGGCATCTCAACGGTCGCCTCGGGCTGCTCGGCTTGCTCAAGTTCCTCTGGTACCGCCGCCGCATCCGCGACGCGCGCCTCCTCCTCCTGGGAGTGACACCCGAGTACCGCGGAAAAGGAGTGGACGCCCTCCTGTACAGCGTCGCCTACCACGACCTGAAAAGGCGGGGGTTCATCCACGCGGATATCTCGTGGGTGCTGGAGGATAACTGGATCGTCCTCCGGCTCGTGGAGCGGTGGGGGGGCGTCCCGTACAAGCGGTACCGGATCTACGAACTGCCTCTGTAGGGCCGCCGCCAGAGAGTCAGCGTCATCCGCTCCAAGCCCAGGCAGAGACCAGCCAGCAGGATCCCCGCCAGGACATCCACTACATAGTGATAGCGGAGGTACACGGTGGAGAAGATCAGGGCGACCACCATCGGCAGGAATATCCAGAAGAGGCCACGGACAGGCCGCCAGGCGTAAAAGAGGACCAGGAGGACGATGGCGGTGTGACCACTCGGGAAGGCATCCTGCTTGAACCCCTCAAGGGCATTGAGGGTATCCCGGATCGTGTCCGCCAGGAAGACCCCGGGAAGGTCGATGTGTTGCAGACGGGCCAGTGTAAACCGAGGCCCGACGGCAGGAAACAGAAAGTAACCGACATACGAGAGGTAATAGCAGAGGACCAGCCCAAAGATCGCCCGGTCAAAATCTTCTGTCTTCCCTCGCCGATAAATGGCAACGGCCAGGATGACGGGAAGAAAGTAGTAGGATGCGTAGGCCCACGTCAGGACTTCCGTGAGCACAGGGTGGCTGAACCGCTCGAGCCAGACGGTGGGATGGGTGCCCAGGAGGGCGCGATCCAGTCGGATGAGGAACGGGTCCCGTTCGGTCGGGCTCGCCCACGGGAGGAGATCGGCAAAGCTATCGAAGAGGATCGGAATGAAGATGAGAGGGTAGAAGGCATGGAGCAGTCGCACGAGCCAGATCTGTCTGCGATCCAGCCACCGGAGGAGGGTGAGAACAACAGCGAGGCCACTGTATTTCGCCAAAAGGACCGGCCCGTGGGGATTGGCAGGCAGCGTCACCACCGTGGTGAGGATCAAGGCGAGGAGCGCCAGATAGGTGATGAGATCCACCGGCGTAGTTCGCGGATTTCCCCCCATGGTCACTCTCCTGCGGATATCGAGGGGTCATCTTAACTGCTTTCGTTGCTTTTTCAAGGACAAAGCGCCGAGCCCGTCCTCCCCGGATGGACGGCGGGCGGCGAATCCCCAAACGGGCCCCGGCAGTGCGGGGCATCGGACAAAGCGGTTGAGAGGGAGAGGTAAACGTGATGCACGTGAGGGAGTTCCGGCATCTTCCCTTGGTGGATGAGAGACACCGGCCGGTGGGAATCGTTTCCGTCAAGGACATCCTCGAGTACGTCGTTGGCTTCTTCGCCCACACCCTGTTCACGCACCCGCCCAAACCTCGCCGAGAGTACACGCCTCG
>CAYSDK010000050.1:0-11737 GCA_964429865.1 uncultured bacterium | reverse complement strand
GCCTTTGCCGCCGGTCTCGGGAAGGCCTTTGAGAACTTGCCGGCCTTCCAGGAGCAGCTCCAACAGAACATCCAGGCCGGCCTGAAGGCGATGAACCTGCCTACCGCCGGGGATCTCCACCGGATCGCCGAAGGGATTTCCACGATGCGGGTCCAGATCGAAGCCATGAGAGGCTACCTGGAGGGGGTGGAGAGGGTCGTCACGCTTCAGGACAAGTGGCGGAAGAGCGTGGACGAGACGATCCAACGGCTCTTCGCCCGGCAGGAGGAAGGGCAGAAGAGTTTTCAGGCATGGACAAAGGCGGTGGAGGATCGCCTCACAGACCTCCAGCGCTTTTCGGAGGAGGGGACAAAGCGCTGGGCCGAGGGCCTGACAGAAGCAGTCGCCCTCGGGCAAATCAGCCACCGGTCCCTCGAAGAGCTGGGGAAAGCCGTGTCGGACATTTCGAAGTCGGTTTTCCGACAGGAGCCGGCCACACCCGAGGCAAAAGAGAACCCCCCCAGGCCTTCCCAGAGGAAGGTGAAAGGCCCACCCGAGACGTAATCTCCCCACGGTGTTCGGCGTAAGCCGGCGAGCCATCGTCGAACGCTATCGCTCTTCGCCGTCCTTCCGCTCCGAATTGACTTCCGTGCCTTTTTCCCTCAGTATCCTCGCGGAATCGTGCAAAGGGAGACCGGAAAGGGTGAAAGGGGGGATGGGGCGATGGGGAAGGGACAGGGGCAGCAGCCGCAAGTCCTTCGGGATTTTCAGCAGCGATTTCCGCAGGTGTGGCAGGCGTACGTGAAGCTCCGTGACGCCTGCGACGATCAGGGACCCTTGACGGCTCGGGAACGGGAGTTGATCAAGGTAGGGATCTCGGCCGCCTTGAGACGGGAAGGAGGACTCATCGCCCACATTGATCGGGCAAGGGATGTCGGGGCCAGCCCCGAAGAGATCTATCAGGCGATCCTGGTGGCCACGGGTCTCATCGGGTTTCCCAGCACCTTAGCCGCCTTTGGCATCGCCCGAGACCGGCTTGAACGGGCGTAAGCATGAAAACAGTGCAGAGAGTACAGAAAGTGCAGAAAGTACAGAAAGTGCAGAAAGTACAGAGGGTGCAGGGGGTACCGTAGGGTTCTGGGATGGGGCTGAAATCGAGCGAGGCAGTCGTTATCGGGGGACACAATCTCGGGGAGGCCGACCGGATCGTCGTCTTTTACACCCGAAGCTACGGCAAGGTCCGGGCGGTAGCGGCCGGCGCGAGACGGATTCGGAGTCGGTTTGGTGGAAGCCTGGAGCTTTTTACGCATGGCCGCCTGGTCTATTTCGAGCGAGCCCAAAGCGATCTGCACCGCCTGAACGAATTTGCCATCCGCCAACCCTTCCATGCGCTCCGCAGCTCCCTGGAGCTCCTCGCGGCCGCCTCGGAGGTGGCCGAACTCGCCGGAGTCGCCGGCGTGGAGGGGGAGGGAAGCGACGAGCTTTTTGCGCTGATCGTCGGAACCCTGGGGGGGCTCAATACCGCGAAGGAGTCCTCCCTTCTCCTTCGGGCCTTCGAGATTCGACTCCTCAAGATCCTCGGCTATCTCCCTGAACTCTACAGATGTGTCAAGTGTCGAGGAACGCTCCCCGAGGGACATCAGAGCTTCGGGCTCAATGAGGGCGGTCTCCTCTGTCCCGCCTGTCGGGCGGAGGCCTTGGAGAGTATGCCTGTGTCACCAGCGGCGCGTCAGTTTCTGCGCATAGCCCTGGGGGAAATGGCCTCGGACCGTTTCAGCCCGGACGCCAAGCTCTCGGACGAGCTTCGGTCACTCCTGCAGACCTTCCTGGAGTTCAAGCTGGGGCGAAGGATCCGCTCAGCCCGCTTCCTTGCAGGTATTTCGGGCTTTTTCCTTGACACCTCATCCCCGTCTTGAGTAAGCTCAATCCCGCACTTTTCTGGTGAATTGACGCCTATTTGGAGGGATGTGGAGGGATGAGGAAGTACTATCAGGACGTCGTCATTGGACTGGAGGAATTCTTTGCCAGGAAGGGTTGCGTCATTCAGGAGCCATACGATATCGAGGTGGGGGCAGGGACCAGTAACCCGGCCACCTTCCTCCGGGTGCTGGGCCCCGAGCCATGGAATGTCGCCTATGTGGAGCCCTCCAGGCGTCCCACCGATGGCCGGTATGGAGAAAACCCCAACCGGCTTCAGCACTACTACCAGTTTCAGGTGATCCTCAAGCCCTCCCCCGACGATATCCAGGAGATCTATCTCGACAGCCTCCGGTATCTGGGCATTGATCCCCTCAAGCACGACATCCGGTTCGTGGAGGATGACTGGGAGTCCCCCACCCTCGGGGCGTGGGGCCTGGGCTGGGAGGTCTGGCTGGACGGGATGGAGATCACGCAGTTCACCTACTTCCAGCAGGCGGGAGGGGTCGACCTCAAACCGGTCTCCGGCGAGCTGACCTACGGCATCGAGCGGATCGCCATGTACCTGCAGGGCGTCGAGAACGTCTTCGACCTGGAGTGGGTCAAGGGCGTGACCTACGGCAATGTCCACCACAAGGGAGAGGTGGAGTGGTCGATCCACAACTTCGACGAGGCGGACATCCAGCTCCAGTACAAGCTGTTTGATCTCTACGAGGCGGAGTCGCTGCGACTCATCGAGAAGGGGCTCGTCCTCCCCGCCTACGATTTCTGCCTGAAATGTTCTCACACGTTTAACATCCTGGATGCCCGGGGGGCGATCAGTGTGACCGAGCGCCAGGCCCTCATCGGACGCGTCCGGAATATGGCCCGCCGCGTTGCCGGGGCCTATCTCAGGCAACGCGAGGAGATGGGGTATCCGCTGCTGAAGAAGGGCGGGCACAAGACTGGCGCGCGCTCCTCCGCCGCTCGCGGGCGATCGGGGCGCGCGCTCCGCTGATCGTGGGGCACCGGGGAGACGGCGATGGCGACAGCAAAAGAGCTGCTGTTCGAGATCGGGACCGAGGAGATCCCCTCGGTCTATATGCCGGACGCCCTCCGGGACCTGGGCGGCGTGACAGAGCGCCTCCTGCGGGAGGCCCGGCTCGGCTTCAAGCGGATTCGAACGCTCGGAACTCCGCGGCGCCTGACCCTGTGTGTGGAGGACCTGGCGAACAAGCAGACGGACGAGGTGCGCGAGGTGATCGGGCCACCCAAGGGAGTGGCGTTCGACAAGGCCGGGAAGCCGACCGCCGCCGCGCTCGGGTTTGCCCGGGCCCAGGGCATTGCCATGGAGAAGTTGAAGATCAAGGTCACCGATCGGGGAGAGTACGTGGTGGCGGTCAAGAAGACCGAAGGGGCGAAGACGGTCCAGGTCCTCCCGTCGCTCTTGCCCAGGATCGTCACCTCGCTCACCTTCCCGAAGAGCATGCGCTGGGGTGATCGGAGCATGCGGTTCGTCCGGCCAATCCGGTGGCTTCTCGCCATCTACGACGGCAAGGCGGTGGCGTTCGAGATCGAAGGGATCAAGAGCGGTGCACGGACATATGGACATCGGTTCCTGGCCCCGAAACCGATCGTGGTGCGCGGCTTCAAGGACTATCTGGCCAAGCTGGAAAGGGCGTTCGTCGTCGTGGACCAGGAAAAGCGACGAGAGCAGGTGAGACGCCTCGTCGAGCAAGCCGCCCGACAGGTGGGCGGTCAGGCTGTGATCGAGCCGGACCTCTTGGAACAGGTGATCCACCTGGTGGAGTATCCGAACCTGGTGCGGGGTGCCTTTCCAGAGCATTACCTCAGTCTGCCGAAGGAGCTGATCATCACCCCGATGCGGAAACACCAGCGGTACTTCCCGGTGGTGGACAAACAGGGGAGACTCCTCCCGTACTTCGTCGCGATCTCCAACATGAAGGCCAAAGACATGGATGTGATCCGCCTCGGGAATGAGCGGGTCCTGCGGGCCCGATTGGCGGATGCGGATTTCTATTTCAAAGAAGACCAGAAGAAGCTCCCGCTGGAAAAGCTGGTCCCCCGCCTGAGCCAGATCCTCTTCCAGGAGCGGCTCGGGACCGTGCTCGACAAGACCCGACGGATCGCGGAGATCGCGGCCTTCATGGCCAAGGCGGTGGATCCGGGCCTTGAGGGGGCCGTGCGCCGAGCCGCCACCCTGTGCAAGGCGGACTTCGCGAGCGGCATGATCCGGGAGTTTACGGAACTGCAGGGCGTGATGGGCCGATACTACGCGGCGATGAGCGGGGAGAAACCGGAGGTGGCAGCCGCCATCGAGGAGCACTACCTGCCGAGATATGCGGGGGATGCCCTTCCGAAGTCGAAGGGCGGCGCCCTGGTCGGGATCGCCGATCGGATGGACAGTATCGCCGGCTGCTTCGGGATCGGGATGATCCCGACCGGTTCTGAGGACCCCTACGCCTTGCGCCGGGCGGCCCTCGGGCTCATCCTGATCCTGGCAGGACAGGAGCTCTCCGTCTCCCTCTCGGCCCTGACGAAGCAGGCCCTGGAACTGCTCAAGGACCGCATCACCCGGCCCCGGGCCGACGCCTTGAGTGACATCCTGGGATTCCTCCGGGTGCGGTCTGAGGGGATCATGATCGATCGGGGCATTCCGGCCGATGTGGCCGCTGCGGTGCTTCAGGCCGGCTTTGACGATGTCCCCAGGGCCTTCCGGCGCGCCCAGGCCTTGGCCAAGGCCAAGCAAGATCCTGGCTTTGCCTCGGTGATGGTGGCCTTCAAGCGGGTCGCCAATATCCTTCCTCCTGATTTTGCCGCCAGGGTCGAGGAATCCCGGTTGCGGGAAGAGGCGGAAAAGGCGCTGTACCGTGATGTCAAGGCCCTGCAAGGAGAAGTGGCTCGCCTGACGGAGGGCGGGGACTACGAAGCGGCGCTCAAGCGGATCGCCACGCTTCGGCCGGCCGTGGATCGGTTCTTCACTGATGTCTTGGTGATGGCTAAAGACGCCTCGATCAGGGAGAATCGCCTGGCCATCCTGGCCGAAACGGCCAGCCTCTTCAGTCGGATCGCCGACTTTCGCCAGATTGCTGCTTCCACCTAGGGGGCATCATTCCACCCCCGGATGGGCAGGGTTCCGCGCAGGGTGGGCGCTGGCAAGTTCCTTGCAAGGTGTCTCGAGGAGGGGATTGTGGAAGAAGTGCCACTTCACGACGCTGGGGAAGCACAAGGTAACATAAGCAAAAGGAGGGGAAGAATGTCCAAGCGGTTCCTGACACTGTTCATCACAGCCAGTTTGCTCGTGGGGATGTCGGGATTGGCTCAGGCGGGATGGCGGCAGGATTTCGAGAGGCGGGGCTCGGGCGACTATGCGCTGCGCCCGCTCGTTTATCCAATCTACGCGGTCGGCGCGCTTCTGTATAGCTTTGTCTTCCGACCGGTCAACTATGTGGCCTGCGCCGCCCCAGAATGGACCGGCTGCATGCCAGAGGACCAGCGCGCCTTGGGGTTGGAGGAGAGCTACCAACAATCGGAGGAGATCTACCAAGAGGCGCCCTCGAAATAGGTCCGGAACCGAGCCGGGCTTCCGCCCACAACCGTCCTCCGAGTTGGCCGAGGCTCCAGCCCGGAAAACTTGCGTGCCGCCCAGCGGATGGTGGTCCCCGCATCACCCCGACAAGGCCTCCTGTCCGGGGGAGAGGGGGTCTCCGCAACCCGCAAATCCTCTGTCACAGAAAGGCTTGACACGCTGAGGGGGTGGGGGTAATATCCCCGCCCAAGTCATGCCATTCCCGCAGCTGAAAGACTCATGAAGAGCCAGGCCAGAAAATCGGGTTCCCGCTTCTACGAGCTGTACTGCATCGCCTGCGGCAGACGGGTTCGCGAGGAGGAGTCGACCACCCGCTGCCCGAGCTGCCGAAGCCCTCTGGAAGTTCGGTTCGACTACGACTACATCCGCTCCCGGCTCAACCGGTACTCCCTCAGGAATTCCCCCATCAAGGCGATGAAGTATCTCGATTTCTATCCCATCGAGAACCTGAATCTGGTGGTATCGCTGGATGAAGGGGGGACGCCGCTCTACCGCTGCCGGAGGCTGGGAGAGACAACCGGCTTTTCTCGCCTCTACATCAAGAACGAGGGCGCCAATCCAACGGGGGTCTTCAAGGACCGCGGGAGCATGGTGGAGCTCTCGAAGGCCAAGGAGCACGGCGCGAAGGCGATCTGTGTGGCGTCCACCGGGAACATGGCCGCCTCCGTCGCCGCGTATGCCTCCATCGCTATGTTGCCCTGCTACGTGCTGGTGCCCGAGGGGACCGCCATCGGGAAAATGGCGCAGGCCTTGAGCTATGGGGCGCGGCTTCTCCAGGTCCGGGGGACGTACAGTGACGCCTTTCGTCTCACCGAGGAGATGAGTGAGCGGTACCATTTCTACCTGGCCGGGGACTACGCCTTTCGCGTCGAAGGACAGAAGTCCCAGGCCTTCGAGATCATCGAGCAGCTTGACTGGCGGGTCCCGGCGGTCGTGATTGTTCCCATGGGTTTTGGGACCAACATCGCCGCCCTCTGGAAGGGGTTCAAGGAGTTTTACGACATGGGGCTGACCGACCGCCTCCCCCGCCTGATCGGGGTTCAGCCCGAAGGCTGCAGCCCCATCGTCGCCGCGTTCAACCAGGGGCAGGAGAAGATTACGCCGGTGGAGCGGCCCGACACCGTCTGCTCCGCGGTGGCGGCGGGAGACCCCCTGGATGGGCCCAAGGCGTTGCGCGCCATCCGGGAGTCGGGGGGGTGTGCGCTCACCTCGAGCGACGGAGAGATCCTCGAAGCCCAACAGTTGCTGGCCCGGCTCGAATCGATCTTCGTCGAGCCGGCGGGCGCCCTCCCCATCGCCGCTTTGCAGCCCTTGCTCGCGACGGCACGGGTACAGGCGGACGAGGTAGTCGTCTGTCTCGCCACTGGTAACGGCCTCAAGGACCCCAGGTCGGCGCTCAGGGTCCTCCCGTCGCCGGCATCCATTGAGCCCTCCATTCAGGAGGTGGACAAGTTCCTCAAGCTCAAGCTCTACGAGATCCGGGCCGCCGGGGCCAAGAACGGCGACCGGAACCTCTTTACCGAGGTCCCCTCGAAAGGGGCGCTGTCCGAGCTGGTCAACAAGGAGTTCGGCATCCGCCTCACCCCCGACTACGCCCAGCGGGTCCTGGGCCTCGTGGAGGATTTCGTCAACAAGGGAAAGCCGGTCACCAAGGCGGATCTCCAGTACATCCTGGAGACCACGCTCAAGCGTGCATCCGGCGAGGGGGTCCTCAAAGTGGAGGACTTCCAGGTCACGACGACGCTCCACGGTCAGGCGCAGGCCAAGGTCTGGGTGAGCTTCGATGGGGAGCGGCTCGAATCGAGCGGAGCGGGGGTCGGGCCGGTCGATGCGGTGATCAGCGCCCTCAAGGCAGCGGCCAGCAGCCGGGGGCGGATCTTCTTCGAGTTGATCGATTACCAGGTGGCGATCAACGCCCCAGGGACCGATGCCTCGGTGGAGACGACACTGGTCCTCAAGGACGCCAAAGGGAACCGGATCGTCGCCACCGGGACCTCTCCCGATATCATTGTGGCCTCGGTCCAGGCCTTCGTGGACGGCTACAACCTTCTGTGGGCCCGCCAGCAATCCTAGATAGTACCATCGAGCAATGGAGCAATGGAGCAGTGGGACCTGCGGCCGCGGAGCCCCGCTCAATGCGTCAAGCCCGGTCCCCCTCGGGGGGAGCAAAGCCGCGGCGGAGCGTGTTCTCGGTGATGGTCCTAGGTTCCATGAACTGCAGGAGATAGTCGGGCCCCCCGGCCTTTGAGCCGATCCCTGACATCTTGAACCCCCCAAAGGGCTGTCGGCCCACGATCGCCCCTGTGATCTTTCGGTTGATGTACAGGTTCCCCACCCGGAAGGCCGCCTTGGCCCGCTCGATGTGGGCGGGGCTTCGGGAGTAGAGGCCTCCGGTCAAGGCGTACTCGGTCCCGTTTGCGATCTCGAGGGCCTCCTCGAATTCGGCAGCCCGCAACACCGCCAGGACAGGGCCAAAGATCTCTTCCCGGGCGATGGTCGCAGCAGGGGGGACATCGGCAAAGACCGTCGGTCCCACATAGGTGCCGGTTTTCAGGTGTGAGACATCGGTCTCCAGGACGAGCCTTGCTTCTCTCCGGCCCTGTTCGACGTAGCGGAGGACCTTGCGGTAGGCCTCCTCGTCAATCAACGGGCCGACGACCGTTCCGGGATCCTCGGGTGGGCCGACCTTGAGGCTGGCCGCCGCTTGCACGAGGCGCGTGAGAAAGGGGCCGTGTGCCGATCCCACCACGATGGCCCGTGAGCAGGCCGAGCATTTCTGGCCGGCGTAGCCGAAGGCCGAGGCCACGATGCCACGAACGGCTTCATCGAGGTCGGCGTCCTCATCGACGATAATGGCGTTCTTGCCCCCCATCTCGGCGATCACCCGCTTCGGACCCCGCTGATCCTTTCTCGTCTGCGCGGCCAGCTCGTAGATCCGAAGCCCCACCCCCCGTGAGCCTGTAAACGCGACCAGATCAACGAGGGAACTCGTGACCAGGTATTCCCCCACCTCTTCACCCAGACCCGGCAGATAATTCACCACCCCGGCGGGGAACCCGGCTTCTTGGAAGATCGTCATGAGATGCCACGCCATGACGGGGGACTGTTCGGCCGGTTTCATGATGGCCGCATTGCCGGTGACGAGCGCGGCAGAGGTCATGCCGGTCAGGATGGCCAATGGGAAGTTCCAGGGTGCGATGATCACGGCGACGCCCCGAGGCTGGTACAGGTATTCGTTCACCTCCCCCGGCGCATCTCCCAACCGCTGCCCCTTTCCGAGCCGCAACATCTCGCGCCCGTAATATTCGAGGTAGTCAATCGACTCGGCCACGTCGGCGTCCGCCTCTCGCCAGGGCTTCCCCACCTCGGTGACCTCCCAGGCCGCCAGCTCGACCCTTTTCCGCCGCATGAGCGCCGCGGCCTGAAATAAGAGCTCGGCCCGGGCTCGGGGCGATGTGGAGGCCCATCCGGGAAATGCCTTCCTGGCAGCGTCCAGGGCCTGCTCCGCGGCTTGGAGGTCGGCGAGGGCCGACCGGCCGACGGTCTCCTCGGGACGCGCGGGGTTCCGTGAGACTAGGTCTCGGGTGGTCCGCACTTCTTCGCCGCCGATGATCAACGGGTGGAAGCGGTCGAACCGGCTCCGGACGGCGATGAGGGCCTCGTGCATGCCTCTGCGATGTTCCTCGTGAGTGAAGTCGAGCTCCGGCTCGTTGCGGAACGGGGCGGGCTCGCCGAGTGCCGGCGCACTGGGTGCCGGGGACACCTCGCTTGGACCTGGGACCGGCCCAGGCGGTTTCAGTAACTCCTCCGGAGACCAGTGCTCGGCGAAGCTGTGTCTCAGGAAGGATTCATTGGAGGTATTCTCGAGGAGCCGCCGGATGAGATATCCCATCCCCGGGATCAGCTCTCCGAGGGGGGTGTACACGCGAACCCGCTGCCCCAGCCGAACCAGGGCATCTTTGATCGGGTCCCCCATGCCGTACAGCATCTGGAATTCCAAGGCCTCCGCTGGTACCTTCAGATGCCGGGCCCAGGCCAGGGCAGCCGCGATGGAACGGATGTTGTGGCTTCCGATCGCGGGACGGACCAGATCGTCGTGCTCGAGGAGAAGGCGGGTGAGTTTCTCGAAATTGAGGTCCGTTTGCCACTTCTCCGTGAAGACCGGCACCACCCATCCCTGTTGGCGGGCGATGACCACCTCGTAGTCCCAGTAGGCCCCCTTGACGAGGCGAACGCCGATCGAGGCGCGGCGCCGCTCGACCCATGTCAGGAGATCGCGAAGATCCTGCTCCACGTCCCTGAGATAGGCCTGGAGCACGACCCCGACATCCTCGCGGCTTCGAAACTCCTCCTCGTCCAACAGTGCCTTGACAATCCTGAGGGTGAGGTCTTTGAACTCGTACTGCTCCATATCGACGGTCACAAAGGCCCCCACCTCTCGCGCCCGCCGCAGGATGGATCGAAGACGAGCCTTGACCACCTCGACGCTCTCCTCTTGATCGAGGGGGTTGAACTGAGAGAAGAGGGAACTGAGCTTGAGCGAGACATTCACGGAGGGGAGTGGGCCCCGGTGGTCTCGGTCGAGGAGGGGTGAGGGCTCCCGCTGCCTCGCGTGCGAGGTGAGCGCGTCCAGAATGGTGAGGACACGCCGGTGGTACGCCTCTGCCTCCTCCTCGCTGACCGTCGCCTCGCCTAACGGATCGAGGGTGAAGCCCATCTGTCGGCGCCTGAGGGCCTGGACGACCCGGAGGGCCTCCTCCATGGTGGCGCCGGCGATGAATCGCCGCGCCAGGCGGCGGGCGGCGTGACGGACCGCGAGGGCCAATGTCCGGGCTGCCAGGTCCCGGCGCGAGGCGACCCGGAGGCCCCAGCGAAAGAGCCCCGGGAGGGCCTTCTCGTGGGGGGTGAGATACTCCGAGAGATGGTGGACGACCTGCTCGCTCGTCGTCAAGGTGGGCAGCACATCGATGAAGCGGAACAGACCGACCCTCAAGGACTCGTCCCGCATGCACCACGTGAGGAGTCGCTCGTCCCATCCGTCTCGAGACAGGATCGAGGGGGATGTGTCCTGCAGGTGGGCGAAGATCTGGCGGCCGATCTCTTGTGTATCCTGCTCGACGTGCTGCCGGACCTTCTCGGGGACTTCCATCCCTGGCTCCCTGAAGGGGTTGCTGCTCACTACGATTATAGGCGGAGACGCGTGCGATTCCAAACCGTGCTCATGCCTCTGCCTTGTCCCGTCATGGCTGCAATCTTTGTTCCCCTGCTGCGTCGAGGACGAATACCGAATGGGGCGCGCCGTTTCCCCCGCGGGGTGGCTGTGCTACAGTGAAACGGACATCATCACAGATGAGACAAGGAGAACACGGTGAAGATTGCGGTGATGGGGGCCGGGGCCGTGGGGGGGTACTTCGGGGCGCTCCTCCACCGGGGAGGGCTCGATGTGACCCTGATCGCGCGAGGTCGGCATCTGGAGGCCATCAAGGCGCACGGGCTTCGGATCAAGAGCATCCAGGGGGATCTGACTGTGCCGGCCAAAGCCGTCGGTGATCCCAGCGCGGTCGGCCCGGTGGATCTGATCCTCTTCTGCGTGAAGTCCTATGACACGGAATCGGCCGCGCGTCAGTGTCTGCCGATCGTTCAAGAAAGCACCGCCATTTTGTCCCTGCAGAACGGGGTCGACAACGAAGAGAAAATCGCGATGGTCGCCGGAGGCGAGAAGGTCCTCGGGGGAGTTGCCTACATCGGGGCCGGTATCTCCGAGCCCGGGGTGATCGTGCATACGGCTGAAGGCCGGATCGTCTTTGGAGAGGTGCACGGAGGAATCAGCGAACGGGTGCGGCGCCTGGAGCAGACCTTTCGTGACGCCGGCTTTCCCGCAGAGGTCTCCTCCAACATCCAGGCGATCTTGTGGGGAAAGCTCTGCTGGAACGCTGCCTTCAACGCGTTAAACACCCTCGTGGGGGGTGAGGTCCGCGTCTTGCTGGAGCGGCCGGAGACTCGAACATTGACCAGGCAGGTCATGGAGGAGGTTCGGGCCGTCGCCATCGCACACGGCGTCCTCCTCTCCGAAGATCTCGTCGAGCGACTTCTCACATGGACCGATACTGCTGCCGGGGCCATGAAGACCTCGACCCGGCAAGACCTGGAGGCGGGGAAGCGACTGGAGGTCGAGGCGTTAAACGGGGCAGTGGTCCGAAAGGGAGAAGCGGCGGGCGTCCCCACCCCCTTCAACTTTGCCCTCTATGCCCT
>CAYSDK010000049.1:11348-12964 GCA_964429865.1 uncultured bacterium | reverse complement strand
TCAGACGGTGATGATTTCGCGATGTTCCCCGAAGACCCGTCGCAGCCGCGTGCACATCTCGCCGATCGTCGCATACGCCTTGACCGCCGCCAGAAGGGGGGGGAGGAGATTGACGTCGCCTCGGGCCGACGCCTCGAGCTCGGCTAACGTCCGCTCCACCGCGCTGTTATCCCGCCGGCGGCGCAGCGCTTGGACATGCCGCCGCCGCTCCTCCTCGATCCGCGGGTCCACCCGGAAGACTGGGATCTTGGCCTCCTGCGCCGTTGCATATTCATTGAGGCCGACCACGATTCTGGCCTTGCGCTCCACCTGCGCCTGTTCCCGATAGGCGGCCTCCTGGATCTCTTTCTGGACGTAGCCGATTTCGATCGCCCGCAGCATCCCCCCCAGCGCGTCGATCCTGGCCAGATACCGGCGCGCCTCCTCCTCCAGTCGATCGGTCAGGCTCTCGACATAGTACGAGCCCCCTAACGGATCGACCGCATCGGCGGCCCCGCTCTCGTACGCGATGACCTGCTGGGTCCGGAGCGCAATACGGGCCGATTCCTCGGTGGGCAACCCGAGCGCCTCGTCCCGGGAATTGGTGTGGAGCGACTGTGTCCCCCCGAGGACCGCGGCAAGCGCCTGCAGGGCCACCCGGATAATATTGTTCTCCGGTTGCTGGGCGGTCAACGTGACGCCGGCCGTCTGGGTATGAAACCGGAGCATCCAGGATTGGGGATTCTTGGCGCCGAAGCGCTCTCGCATCAGGGAGGCCCAGAGGCGCCGGGCGGCCCGGAACTTGGCCACCTCCTCAAAGAAGTTGTTGTGGCAGGCGAAAAAGAAAGAGAGTTGGCAGGCGAAGGCGTCCACATCGAGACCGGCCTTCATCGCGGCCTCGACGTAGGCGACCCCGTCGGCGAGCGTGAAGCTGAGCTCCTGCGCCGCCGTGGCCCCCGCCTCCCGGATGTGATAGCCGCTGATGCTGATCGGGTACCATCGGGGCATCCGCCGCGCGCAGAAGGCAAAGAGGTCGGTGATGAGACGCATGGAGGGCCCCGGCGGGAAGATATAGGTCCCGCGCGCGATGTACTCCTTTAGGATGTCGTTCTGCACCGTCCCGCTGACCTTGTCCGGCGGAACCCCCTGTTTCTCTGCGACCGCCACATACATGCAGAGCAGAATCGTGGCGGTGGCGTTGATGGTCATCGACGTGCTCACCCGGTCCAGTGGGATGCCGTCCAGGAGACGCTCCATGTCCTCGAGCGAATCAATGGCGACCCCCACCTTGCCCACCTCCCCATGGGCCTCGGGGGCATCGGAGTCGTAGCCGATCTGGGTGGGGAGGTCGAAGGCGACGCTGAGGCCGGTCTGGCCCTGCTCCAGAAGATACCGAAATCGACGATTGGTCTCCTCCGCGGTGCCGAAGCCGGCGTATTGCCGCATGGTCCAGAGCCGGCCTCGATACATGGTGGGCTGGATGCCCCGGGTGAACGGATACTCCCCGGGGAAGCCGACCTTTGCCCGGTAGTCGCACGCGGCGAGATCAAGGGGGGTGTAGAGGCGCTCGACCGGGATCCGCGAATGGGTCTGAAAGTCCGCCTGCCGCTCGGCGGCTCTCGCCAGGGCCTTCTTCA
>CAYSDK010000049.1:9740-11248 GCA_964429865.1 uncultured bacterium | reverse complement strand
GTCGGTCATCGCCTTCTGAGGGCGTCGTGGCGGGCCGCCACTGTCCACGGGGAGACCGCGCCGGCGGCGCCCGCAGGGGCCGGAGGCCTTCGCTCTTTCTCCATGAGGTACGCATGAATCGCGGCCGCGACAACCCCCACCTCGCGGTGCCTCGGCTCTTCCATCTTCTTCCGCTTCACAAAGGCGTCGATGAAGGTGGTGTCCACATCTCCCTTGAGGAAGGCGGGGTCCGCCATCACCTCGACGAGAAAGGGGATCGAAGTCTTGATGCCGGCAACGAGGTAATCCTGGAGGGCCTGCCGCATCCGACCAATCGCTTCATGCCGATCTCTCCCCCAGGCAATCAGCTTGGAGAGCATGGGATCATAGTAGATCGGCACCTCGAAGCCCTCGTAGACCCCGCTATCATTCCGAATGCCTGGTCCAGAAGGAGCGCGATAGCGGATGAGCTTTCCGGGGAACGGAGCGAAGTTGTTCGCCGGGTCCTCGGCGTAGATGCGGCACTCGATCGCGTGGCCCCGCCGCTCGACCTCCTCCTGCCGCAGCGAGAGGGGTTCGCCAGCGGCGATCCTGATCTGGCTCTTGACCAGGTCGATCCCCGTGATGAGCTCGGTCACCGGATGTTCCACCTGCAGCCGCGCGTTGATCTCCAGGAAGAAAAAGTTGCGGTCGGCATCGACCAGGAACTCGGCGGTTCCCGCGTTCCGGTAGCGGCATCCGCGAGCGAGCGCCACGGCGGCTTCTCCCATCCGCTGGCGGAGCTCCGCGGTCATGACGGGAGACGGGGCCTCTTCCACCACCTTCTGATGGCGGCGCTGCAGGGAACACTCGCGTTCGCCCAGATACAGGGTGTGGCCGGTCGCATCGGCCAGGATCTGCATCTCGATGTGGCGCGGACGCATCAAATATTTCTCGATGAAGACGGCGGGGTCACCGAATGAGGATTGCCCCTCCGAGCGGGAAGCCCGAATGGCCGAAGCCAGCTCGGCCGACTCTCGGACGACCCGCATACCTTTGCCCCCGCCGCCCGCCGCCGCCTTGATGAGGATGGGAAAGCCGATCTCCGGTGCCCGGCGGAGGATCTCTTCGTCGGTCAGATCCTGGTCGATCCCGGGAACGGTCGGCACGCCCACCTGCTTGGCAAGACGCCGCGAGGCGGTCTTCGACCCGCACAGTTTCATGGTCTCCGAGGAGGGACCGATGAAGACGATGCCTGCCTTTTCGCAGGCCTCGGCAAAGGCAGGATTCTCCGAGAGGAAGCCGTAGCCGGGGTGAATGGCGTCTGCCCGGCTCTGCCGGGCCACCTCGAGGATGCGATCCGCGCGAAGATAGCTCTGGGCCGAGGGGGCAGGCCCGACGCAGTACGCCTCGTCCGCCTTCCGCACGTGGAGCGCCGAGCGGTCAGCGTCGGAGTAAATCGCCACAGTCCGGATCCCCGACTCCCGGCAGGCCCGGATGACCCGCAGCGCGATTTCCCCTCGATTGGCGATCAGAATCTTTTGAAACAT
>CAYSDK010000049.1:5398-9640 GCA_964429865.1 uncultured bacterium | reverse complement strand
AGAGGGGGATGTTCCCGTGCTTTTTCGGAGGGTTCGTGTCACGCTTGTTGGCCAGAATCTTCAGGGCCCTGATGAGCTTGGGTCGCGTCTCTTTCGGCTCGATCACCTCGTCGATGTAGCCTTTCTCGGCCGCCACATAGGGGTTGGCGAACTTGTCCTTGAATTCCTTGACCCGCTCGGCCCGGAAGGCCTCCACGTCGGTCGCCTTGGCGAGCTCCCGGCGATAGAGGATATTCACCGCCCCCTCAGGCCCCATCACGGCGATCTCTGCTGTCGGATAGGCCAGATTGTAATCGGCCCGCATATGCTTGGACCCCATGACGCAATAGGCGCCGCCGTAGGACTTGCGGGTGATCACCGTGAGCTTCGGGACCGTGGCCTCGCCGTAGGCGAAGAGGAGCTTCGCCCCATGCTTGATGATCCCGCCGTGTTCCTGGGCCGTCCCGGGGAGATACCCCGGGACATCTTCCAGGGTGATAATCGGGAGATTGAAGCAGTCGCAGAAGCGGATAAACCGGGCCGCTTTGATCGAGGAGTTGATGTCGAGGCATCCTGCAAGCACCATCGGCTGGTTCGCCACGATGCTTACCGGATGGCCATCGAGCCGGGCAAAGCCGACGATGACGTTCTGGGCGAGATGCTCTTGCACCTCGAAGAAGTACCCATCGTCCACGACCAACCGAATCAGCTCCTTCATATCGTATGGCTTGTTAGGATTCTCGGGGATCAGCGTGTTGAGGCCCTCTTCCATCCGCTGGGGATCGTCGGTCGGCTGCCGCCAGGGCGGGCTTTCCACGTTATTCTGCGGGAGGAAGCTCAGGAGCTCCCGAATGGTGAGCAGGCACTCCTCTTCCGAATCCACCGCGAAGTGGGCCACCCCGGAGGTCGCGTTGTGGGTCATCGCCCCTCCGAGCTCCTCAAGGGTGACCTCTTCTTGCAGGACCGTCTTGACCACATCGGGGCCGGTGACGAACATGTAGCTCGTCCCCTTCACCATGACGACGAAGTCCATCAGGGCCGGCGAATAGACCGCCCCCCCGGCGCAGGGTCCCATGATCGCCGTGACCTGGGGGATGACCCCCGAGGCCAGGACGTTCCGCAAGAAGATATCGGCATAGCCGGCGAGGGAGTCCACCCCCTCCTGGATCCTGGCGCCCCCCGAATCGTTGAGGCTGACGAGGGGCACACCCATCTTGACCGCCAAGTCCATGACCTTGCAGATCTTCTGTGCGTTGGTCACGCTGAGCGATCCACCGAGGCTGGTGAAATCATAGGCGAAGATGTACACCGGCCGCCCCTCGATCGTGCCATGCCCGATCACGACGCCATCGCCGGGGAGCTTCTGCTTCTCCATCCCGAAATCGGTGCAGCGGTGGGTGACCAGCATGTCCATTTCCGTAAAGCTTCCCGGATCGAGCAGCACATTGAGCCGTTCCCGCGCGGTGAGTTTGCCGGCCTGGTGCTGCCGTTCGATCCGTTCGGGACCTCCACCCGCGAGCGCTGCTTCTTTTCGTCGATGAAGCTCCTTGAGCTTCTCTTCGTGGGACATCGCCCCAGGCTCCTTTCACGTATTCCAAAACGGGGTTTTTTTCATATCAGCGCTCCGGATAAATGTCAATCACATATTTGACCAGGGATCGGGCCCGAGAGAAAGACCTCCCCTGGCATAAGGGTTGCAAGCCACAGGGTCGCACCCCAGGAGGGATCCATGAGGACGATCCTGATCGTGGAAGACAACCCCATGAATATGGAGCTGGCCCGGGATGTCCTCGAAGCCAACGGATACCGCGTCCGAGGAGCGGCCTCGGCGGGAGAGGCGCTGCAGGCCCTGCAAGAGAGCCTGCCGGATCTCATCCTTATGGATATCCAGCTCCCCGGACTCGACGGACTCGAGCTCACCCGGACCTTGAAGCAGGATGCGGACACGAAGGACATCATCGTCGTCGCCATGACCGCCCATGCCATGAAAGGGGATCGCGAGCGGATCCTCGAGGCCGGCTGTAGCGGCTACATTGCGAAACCGATCGACACCCGGGCGCTGAGCCGGGAGGTGGCCCGCCTCCTGCCCGCGGGGAAGGCAGCGGCCCACGCGAAACAGGGCTAGCCCCGCGCTCGCCATCGGCTGTCCGCCGTCAGTAGTTTAAATTACGCATAGGGCGAGGGGCTCCGGCTAACTGCTGACGGCTGCTCGCTCAAAGCACCTCCCGAAATTCCCGTTGACATCCCGACTTCCCAGCCTACAATTATCATATCTGCCTTGAAAATCCGTGAAGACTTGCCGAAGTGGCGGAATGGTAGACGCGCACGTTTGAGGGGCGTGTGGGGTAACCCGTGGGGGTTCGAGTCCCCCCTTCGGCACCACGGTTCCCTCGGGACCGGGGGGAGAGCCTTCCGCCGAATTCGAAAGAGCCTAGGGCCAGCCGCTGAAAGGACACTCGCGCGCGGAATAAAGCCGGTGACCACCCGTCAAAATGGGTAAGCGAACAGCGGCCAGCCCGTCGCGAAGATCCGACGGGGGAAGCCTACAGAGTCCTTTGGGACTTGGCCACGACCGGGGCCAAGGACAAGAAGGAGAAATAATAAGGAGGGGAATGTGATGCGAAGGCTCACCGTTGTCATCGCTACCGTCGCCCTCCTCAGCGCCTGTGCCCAGCGACCTCTCACCACCCAGGAGAAGGGGGCCGTGACCGGCGCCGCCCTGGGGGCAGGGACAGGCGCCATTATCGGAGGCGCTACCGGGAGCGCCGGGGCCGGCGCCGCCATCGGGGCCGGCCTTGGCCTCCTGACTGGTGCACTCATCGGTGGGGCCATCGAGAACGAGCGAGGGGAAGCAGCCCCCATGCCACCTGCACGTCCTGTTGCATCGACCCCGCCACCCGCTCCGCCGCCGCCGCAGGCGGGGTACCCCACCGCGACGGGGCCCACCATCGATCCCACCTCGGGACAGTTCCTCAACAGCACACGATGGCGCCTGGAGGTCTTTGTCGACACCGATCCCCAGGTCATGCCCGGCGGAACTACCATTCTGTTGAGTCCCCAAGAGTCCCGGCAATACTCCCTGGACTTGGGTCCCCATCGCGTGGCGGCCAGGGCCCTGGTGGACACCCAGTTCGGCCCTCGAACGGTGGGACGCTACGACCGAACCATCCAGGTGGATCCCCGCGGCAGCGGGTGGGCCCTGCGATTCACCGAGGCCGATTTCCGGTAAACGCCAGGCGCATACCGCCTGGCGCTCCCCCAAGGGGCTGTGAGGGGTCCGATCAGCGCCATCGCCGTGCAGTGAAAATTATGGTATCGTGGCACGATTTTCGCGCGCTCACGAGCGGAGGTGCCAAGTCTGCGGTCCCTCGTCACAGTCGCCATCATGAGCATCCTCGCGTCAGGCTGCGGCCCGGTCCTGAAACAGGTCACCGTGGCCTCCGCGACGGAGATCTTTCGCGACGGCATGGCCGCATTCTACCGCGAGGGGGACCTCCCCATCGCGGAACAGGCCCTGGCCTCGAACCTCAAGCTCCTGGAGATCTTCCTCGAGGCCTCCCCCAACAACCCGGACCTGCTGGTCCAGGCCTCCCAGGGCTTCAGTACCTATACCTTTGCCTTCGTCGAGGATAAGATCGCGCGGCACCACCGCGATCCGCATCTGATCGAGGTGGATCGGGGGCGCGCCCGCCGCCTGTACCTCAGGGGCCGCGACTACGGCCTCCGCCTCCTCACGCTTCAACACGAGGCCCTCGCGGCCTCCTTGAACGCGGATCTGCCCTCGCTTCGCGCCAACCTTGCGCTCCTCCGAAGAGAAGACGTCCCCGCCCTTTTCTGGACGGCCTACGGATGGGCCGGATCCATCCACTGGAGCCTCGACCGGCCGGAGATGCTGGCGGATCTCCCCCGCGTCCTGGCGATGATGGACCGGGTTTTGGAGCTCGACGAGGGGTACTTCTTCGCCGGGGCTCACCTCTTCTTCGGCGCCTACTACGCGTCGAGATCGCGGGCGCTCGGCGGGGACCCGGAGCGCGCCAGGTTGCATCTCGACCGGGCCCTGCAGCTGGCGGGACCAACCATCCTCGTGGGGCACCTGTTCCTCGCGGATCCGTATGCAATCCAGGTCCAGGATCGAACACTCTTTGAGACCCAGCTCCGGCTGATCCTCGACGCTCCGGAAGATCTCTCCCCCGATTATCGGCTGCTCAACCAGGTGGCCAAGGCCCGCGCGCGGCTGTTCTTGGAGAGGATCGATGAGCTGTT
>CAYSDK010000049.1:0-5298 GCA_964429865.1 uncultured bacterium | reverse complement strand
GCCGAGGCGATCCCCATAAAGTTTGCGACGCTGGCGCCCGAAGGCTCGACCTGGATGCGGCTCCTCCGGGAGATGGATGCGGAGGTGCACAAGCGGAGCAACGGCCGCGTCCGTTTCCTCTTCTATCCCGGCGGCGTCCTCGGGGACGAGATCGACGTGCTCCGCAAGATCCGGGTGGGGCAGCTACACGCCGGCGCCTTCTCGGGCGTCGGGCTGGGGTCCGTGGTCCCGTCGATCCGGGTCCTCGAACTCCCCCTCCTCTTCCGGAACACCGGCGAGATCGAGTTCGTCACCGGACGGCTCGAAGCGCAATTCGCCCGCGCCTTCGAGGAGCGAGGATTCGTCCTCTTGGCCCTCGCCGAAGCCGGCGCCGTCCACATCTTTTCCAAGAAGCCGATCCGACGCCGCGAAGACCTGGACGGGGTCAAGATCTGGGCCTGGCAGGGGGACCCGCTGGCTGCCGCCTTGTTCGAGCGCTATCAGGTCGCGCCCGTACCCCTCGCCCTGCCCGAGGTCCTGCCCTCCCTCCAGACCGGTCTCATCAACGCCTTCTACGCCCCGCCCGCGGCTGCCATCGCGCTCCAGTGGTTCACCCAGGTGTCCCACATGTCCGCGCCGGAGCTGACCTATGCGATCGGCGGGATGCTCGTCTCGCGCTCCCGCTGGGAGACGATCCCCGCCGATCTCCATGCCGTCCTCAGGGAGACGGCCCGGAAACATGCGCGACAGGTGGTGCTGAAGACCCGCCAGGAAAATCAGGAGGCGCTCCAGGTCCTCAAGCGATCCGGCATCCAGACCGTGAACCTCGACCAGGCGGAACTGAGCCGCCTGACGGAACTCAGTCGCCAGCTTTGGGAGCGAGAGGCGGGGAAGCTCTACCCGCGCGCGCTTCTCGACGAGGTCCTCTCGCTCCTCCAGCAGCACCGGGGGCGCCGGCCGTGAGAGGCTTCCGGCGGATCGACGCGTTCCTCGCGCAGGCAGAAGAGGTCCTGATCGTCATCGTCCTCACCGCCATGCTCCTGCTCGCTTTCCTTCAGGTCCTGCTTCGGAACGTCTGGGACTCCGGCCTGCCCTGGGTTGACATCCTCCTGAGGCACTTGGTGTTGTGGCTCGGGATCATGGGGGCCTCTCTCGCGACGCGGATGAACCGGCATATCCGGATCGAGGCCCTCCCACGCTTCCTGCCTGCGCGGCATCAACGGCTCGTGGAGCGAGGCGTCCTGCTCTTCGCGGCGGCCGTCTCCACCCTCCTCGGAGTGGCGGCGGTGGACCTGGTTCGACAGGAGCAGGCCACGGGGTCGATGGCGTTCGGCCCCGTCCCCACCTGGATGCTCCAGCTCGTCCTTCCCATTGGTTTCGCCATCGTCGCCTTCCGCTTCGGACTCCAGACGATGCTCCCGAGCAAGCCGGCGGGGGGGACCGGAGGCGCAGGAGCACACCGGTGATCTGGATCATCGCAGGTCTCGGCACGATCACGACCCTGCTGGGTACCCCCCTCTTTGTCGGTCTCGGAGGGATGGCCCTGGCCCTCTTCGCGGCGGCCGGCATCTCCCTCACCGCCGTCATGCTCGAGATGTACCGCCTCGTGAGCTCCCCCGCCCTCATCGCCCTGCCGCTCTTCGCCTTTGCCGGCTCGCTCCTGGCCGAGAGCCGGAGCGCCACCCGGCTGGTGGCGCTGAGCCAAGCCTGGTTCGGGTGGCTTCCGGGGGGACTCGCCATCGTCGCCCTGATTGCCTCGGCCCTCTTCACCGCGCTGAGCGGCGGCTCGGGCATCACGATCCTCGCCCTGGGAGGTTTGCTCTACCCGATGCTGCTCAGCGATCACTACTCCGAGCGCTTCGCCCTGGGGCTCGTCACCACCTCCGGGAGCCTCGGGATCCTCTTTCCCCCGAGCCTGCCGCTTATCGTGTACGGGCTCGTGGCGCAGGCCCGCATCGACCACCTCTTCATCGCGGGGATCCTCCCCGGACTGTTGCTCATGCTGCTCTTGGCCCTCTACGCCTCGATCGTCGGCCTGCGCGCCCGACTGCCCCACCGGCCCTGGGACCCGCGCGTCGCCTGGGTGACCCTGTGGGAGGCCAAATGGGAGATCCTCCTTCTCCCCCTGATCCTCATCGGCATCTATGGGGGCTTCTTCACGGCCGGAGAGGTCGCCGCCATCGCCGCCGCCTACGTCCTCGTCGTGGAGGTTTTCATCTACCGGGACCTCAGCCTGACCCGCGATGTCCCCCGCATCATGGTGGAGAGCACGGTGCTCGTCGGCGGGATCCTCATTATCCTGGGGACCGCCCTGGGGCTCACCAGCTTCCTGATCGATCAGCAGGTGCCGATGCGCCTGCTCGGGATCTTCGAGCAGACGATCACCAGCCGGACGGTCTTTCTGATCCTGTTGAATCTCTTCCTCCTCGTCGTCGGCTGCCTGATGGACATTCTCTCCGCCACCATCGTCTTCGTTCCCTTGATCCTGCCGGTGGCCAAGGTGTTCGACGTAGACCCGATCCATCTCGGCATCATCTTCCTCGCCAACCTGGAGATCGGTTACTCCACCCCGCCGATCGGGGTGAACCTCTTCCTGAGCAGCCTGCGCTTCAACAAGCCGATCCTCACCCTGTACCGGGCGTCGGTTCCCTTCCTCGTCATCTATCTCATCGCCCTGATGATCATCACCTACGTGCCGGATCTCAGCCTGATCCTGCTCCGGTGAGGGAAGCTCTGTGCCGCGTCCGGCGAGCATCGTCCTCAGCCTGCTGATCGTCGCTGCCGCCCCGGCACCGGCCGGCGCCGCCGAACCATTCCCCCTCCCGCTCGAGAAGTTCGGAGAAGGGGCCAGGGAAAGGGTCGAGGCCTTGCTGAACGATTACACCCTCAAGCGATCACCACGGCTTGACCACCCGATCCTGAATCCCCCCCTCCACCAGTTCCTCCTGGACCGCCCGGATGTGGGGGCAACCCTCGCCCGGATCCTCAAGATCGGCACGTACACCGTCACCGGGACAGGAAAGGATCGTTTTCACGCCAGTGACCCCGAAGGTCTTGACGGCGAGCTAGAGATTCTCTACCGGGATGGTGCGCATCGGGTCTACTTCGCGGAAGGGATCGCAAAGGGGGGGTTGCTCACCGTGCGAGGCAAGGCGCTGGTGCTCCACGAGTTCCAATACCGGACGGCCGATCAGGGGCAGCTGTGGGTCGCCACGCAGCTCACTATCTACGGCAAGATCGAAAACCCCTTGCTCGCGCTGTTCCTCCAGATCTTTTCGCCCCTCATCGGCGGATTGGTCGACGCCAGGATCAGCAAGGCGCAGGGCGTGGTGCGACAGGTGAGTGAGCTGATGGTGCACGATCCGCAAGGGACCTATGCGCGGATTGCGGCGTCCGACCAACTGACCCGTGAGGACCTGACGAAGCTCCGAGAATTGATGACGCTCTCCGAACCGTTCCCTGCCAAAAGGTGACAGGAGGAGGACCGAGGCAGACCCGCCGGTGCTTTTTGCTCTTGTTGGCGAAGTCGGAGGGCGTATAATGCTCGTCCGAGACGCGAGGATGCCGGAAACCGAAATCATTTTCTCCGTCGTAGAGACCCCCGACCGGACAAGGAGGTTGAACATGACGCGAAAGACGAACGCGTGGATGGTGGTGGTCCTGCTCGGTGCAGCCCTGCCGGCGACGGCGCTGGCGGAACCGGTGACGTTCAAGCTTCTGCCGAAGTACTCACGGGCCACATTCAAGAGCGACGCACCGCTCGAGACCTTCGTCGGCAACACGGCGGATACGGGGATCACCGCGACCCTCACGGTGGACCCGGCCCGGCCCCAGGCGGCGAAGGGCGTGGTCAAGGTCAATATGAACGAGGTCAGCACGGGCATCGACAAGCGGGACGCCGACATGCGGAGCAAGGACTATCTCGACACCGAGAACGAGGCCAATCGTTGGGTGGCCTTCGAGATCAAGAGCGTGGAGATTGCGGGGCCGCTCGAGCCTGGCAAGACCCTCCCCGCCAAGGTCCGGGGGATCCTGACGGTCAAGCAGAAGCCGATCGAACGGGTGGCCGACGCGACCGTGAGCTACATCAAGCTCACGCCCGCCGAGGTGGAGGCCCAGAAGCGCTTCGGTTTCACCACGGACAACATCAAGGTCCGGGCGAAGTTCCTCACCACCTTCACCGATCACGGCATGAAGGTCCCGGAACTCTTGTTCTTCAAAGTGGCGAACAAGATCCAGCTCGAGACGGATCTTACCTTCACGCGCCAGTAGCCCCGCGTCGAAGGACCCCCCGCGAACCGGATCGACCTGGACACGTGGAGAAGCACTGATGGCTGACGCACGTCCGCCTTCACCTGAGCTTTTTCTCGATACCGTCCGCGCCTACCAGCGGACCGCGGCGCTCAAGGGCGCGCTGGACCTGGCCCTCTTCACGGCCATCGGCAATGGCAAGGAAACGGCCGAGAGGCTGGCCCAGCGGTGCGGAGCTTCAGGCCGCGGGATGCGCATCCTGTGTGACTACCTGACGATTCTCGGGTTCCTCACGAAAGAAGACGATGGCTACAGCCTCACGCCGGAGTCGGCGATGTTCTTGGACCGGCACTCACCAGCCTACCTGGGTGGTACGGCACGATTCCTGCTGTCGTCCCTGCTCACCGAGGCATTTCAAGATGTCGCGGCGGCGGTGCGCCGGGGAGGCACGGTGGTCTCCGACGAGGGCACCCTCGCACCCGAGCATCCGATCTGGGTGGAGTTCGCCCGCGCGATGATGCCCCTCATGAAGATCCCCGCCCAGGCGCTCGTCAACCTCGTGAAAGTCGACCCGGCGCGCAGGCTCACGGTGCTCGATATCGCCGCCGGACACGGGATCTTTGGTATCACCTTCGCGGAGCGGTACCCGCATGTCGAGGTCGTCGCCCTGGACTGGCCGAATGTGGTGGAGGTGGCGCAAGAGAACGCGCGGGAGGCCGGCGTGAGCAGTCGCTACCGCACGATTCCGGGCAGCGCCTTTGCCGTGGAGTACGGCAGCGGTTATGACCTGGTGTTGCTCACGAACTTCCTGCACCACTTCGACCCTGCGGCCTGCGAACGGGTGCTCAACAAGGTGCACGCGGCGTTGGCCGATGGCGGACGCGCGGTGACGCTGGATTTCATCCCTAACGAAGACCGCATCTCACCACCCGATGCGGCGGCTTTCAGCCTGGTGATGCTCTGTTCGACGCCGAGCGGCGACGCCTACACCTTTCCGGAACTCGACCGGATGTTTCGCAACGCCGGCTTCGCCCGCAACGAACTGCATGCCCTGCCGCCCTCCCCGCA
>CAYSDK010000048.1:10632-13475 GCA_964429865.1 uncultured bacterium | reverse complement strand
GCAGCACAGGGATGTCGGAACTCTTGATTTCTGCCATGCTCTCCTCCTCCTACTGGAATAACGGTGATGCCTCTGCTTCCACGGAACACCGCCACACCGGGACGGCATCTACACTCTGCTCTCTCACCTCCTCTCTTTACGTTACCTGGCGGCCAAGGCGCCTACTTCGTACCCCAGGCGCTGTGAGAGCTTGCTCGCCGCCTCCTTCACGAGGGGGACCAGGTCCTTCTCGATCTGCTCCAGGGAAAACCGAGGGACCGGTCCCGAGAGCCCCACACCGGCCACGACCCGGTGCGAGTAATCTCTGACCGGCGCAGCGACACACCGGACCCCCTCTTCCAACTCCTCGTCGTCCACCGCATAGCCGAGCCGGGCGACTTCTTTGAGATGGGTGACCAGCTTGTCAAAGTTATCGATGGTGTGTGGGGTGTGCTTCTTCAGGGTATGGCCCTCAAAGACCTGGGCCAGATGGTCCCGGGATTCGTAGGCGAGCTGGACCTTGCCAGAGGCAGTGCAGTACGCGGGCAGACGATGTCCGAGTCGCGGGACAATCCGAACCGTCTGGGAGGTCTCATGCATCAGGACGTACACCACTTCGGGACCATCCAGGATCGCCAGATACGCGGTTTCGTCACACCGATTCACCAGGTCCTCCAGGATGGGGCGGGCCTGCCTTCTCAGGCCCAGATGGTGGACGAAGATATTGGCCACCTCGAAGGTCTTGATCCCCAACCGGTAGTTCCCGGTCCTCTTGTCCTGCTCGATATACCCCCGGCACTCCAGCGTGGCGAGCAAACGAAAAACGTTGTTCTTGTGTAGCCCGAGCTTCTGGCTCAGCTCGGTCACCCCCAACTCCTCTTGCTCATAGTTAAAGGCTTCCAGGATATCCAGCGCCCGGTCGACGGACTGGACGATGTACTCCGATTTTTCCTTGCGGCGATGAGCCATCCGTCCGCCTGGGTGCCAAACGGGACTTGGCTCCGTGAAGGCTCCCGTTACCGGGATCTCGTTTACGGCGATCGGACTTTCTGACCCTAGAAGGATGTGTCTCTCTATGCAGGCGCCTCGTGCCCGGTGAAGCTAACAAGGCGAGGCTAATCTAAAATATCGTTCTATTCTTGTCAAGTAAAAAATGAAACCGGGGGAGCGGGAGACCCCAGGAGCCGTCCGGGGGGCGTGCCCTACCGGGGGAGGCCAAAAATCCCCTGCGGGACCTTTTTCCAGTCGGCCAAAAACCGTTCGAGCCCGACGTCGGTCAGGGGGTGTTTGACGAGCTGCTCGAGGACGGGTGGAGGGACCGTGACCACATGGGCGCCCACCAGGGCGGCCTCGACCACATGGCGGGGGTGCCGGATACTGGCGGCCAAGACCTGGGCGGCGAGATTGTACGTCTTATAGATGGCGACGAGGTCCCGGACGACATCCATACCGACGTGCGCGTAATCGTCCAGGCGTCCGATAAAAGGGCTCACAAAGGTCGCCCCCGCCTTGGCCGCGAGGAGGCCCTGTGTCGCCGAAAAGACCAGGGTCACATTGACACGGATGCCGTCGCTGCTCAGATCCCTGACCGCCCTGAGCCCCTGTTTAAGCATCGGTATCTTCACCACCACGTTATCGGCGATCTTGGCGATCTCCCGCCCTTCGGCCATCATCTCCTCGTAGTTCTTGCCGACCACCTCGACGCTGACCGGGCCGGGAACGATCCGGCAGATCTCCTCAACCACCTCCCGAAAGTCTGCCCCCTCCTTGGCGATCAGGGACGGATTGGTGGTCACCCCGTCGATCAGCCCGTGCTGCACAGCGTCCCGGATCATCTTCACGCTGGCGCTATCCATAAAGATCTGCATCGCGCTCCTCCTCAACGTGCCATGCCATCTTGTGTGGAGATCGCCCCTCTGCCGCACGTACCAGCTACCACCTATCAGCTGTCAGGGACTGGACTGGAGACTTGAGTCTTGAGACTAGGCTCTCTTGTCTCCGGTCTCCGGTCTCCGGTCTCCGGTCTCCGGTCTCCGGTCCCTCGTTGCTGATAGCTGCCGGCGGACGGCTGGCTGCTACCCCGCCGGTCGGGGTCCGAAAATCGCCGTCCCGATCCGGACCATG
Organism: uncultured bacterium; assembly: GCA_964429865.1. GTDB lineage: Bacteria > Methylomirabilota > Methylomirabilia > Methylomirabilales > CSP1-5 > CSP1-5. The sequence continues at coordinate 11,372 of CAYSDK010000048.1, read as the reverse complement.
GTCGCCCCCTCCTCCACGGCGACCTCGAAGTCGTGGCTCATGCCCATGGAGAGATGCCTCAGGCTCAGCTCGGGGAAGCGGGAGGTGGCCTCCTCCCGGAGCCGGGTCAACCGCCGAAAGTAGGGCCGGACCCCGTCGGGGTCCGGATCGAAAGGGGGCATGGCCATCAGCCCTTCAATGCTCAGGTGTGGCAGAGACCCTACTCTCTCCAGCAGAGGGAAGAGTTCGATTGCGGTCACTCCGGTCTTGGTCGGTTCCTCGGCGACATTCACCTCGACCAACGTTCGGACCCGCTTGCCCAGGGTGGATCCTGCGTTATCCAGTTCCTGCGCAAGCTTCCACGAATCGAGGGAGTGGATCCAATCAAAGAGCCGCACCGCCGGTCGCGCCTTGTTGGTCTGGAGGTGTCCCACCATGTGCCACCGGCAGGGGGCATTGATCTCGGCCATCTTGGCCTTTGCCTCCTGCACCCGATTCTCTCCGATATCGCTGATACCGGCGGCGATGGCCTCCTCAATGGTGGAGGCTGGAAAGCTCTTCGCCACGGCCACCACAAGAACCTCCCCCGGGTCTCGGCCCACCCGCAAGGCCGCCGCCGCGATCCGTTCCCGCACGGTCTCGACCCACTCCTTTATCGTGCCGTTGGCCGCCAATCGCCTTCCACCTCTGCGGTTAAGCTAACAGAGGCCCCCCACGGTGTCAATCGCGGTCCGCGGCGACGACCGATGTCCGATGACCGA
>CAYSDK010000048.1:8392-10532 GCA_964429865.1 uncultured bacterium | reverse complement strand
ATGACGCTCATCATCCGGCCCGTCTTCGGCTTTTCGGCCCGATATGAATAAAAGAGATCACTGCGGCACGCAGTGCAGAGGCCGATATCCGCGACGCGTTCCCCGCTGACCCCCGTCTCGCCCAGGATGGCGATGTTCAGACCAGCGAGGTCCAGCATCCAGCGATCATCTCCGGCCGGTTTCACGCAGTCCTGCCACGCTGTGCAGACCCCTTTCAGCTTGGTGATAACCGGCTCGTCCACCTCGTAACAGCAGCCCCGGATGCCCGGACCGAGCGCGGCATAGCACTCGGTGGGATCGGTGCCGTAGACCTCGTGCATCTTTCGAAGTGCGCGCTCGACAATCCGCTGCACACTGCTCCGCCAGCCGGCATGGACGGCCCCGATGACCCGGCGGCGGGGGTCAGCAAGAAAGATCGGTAGGCAATCGGCGGTGCTGATGGTGAGGCCAAGACCCGGGACATCGGTCACCATCGCATCGTAGAGGTAGTCATCATCCAGCAAGAGTCGGGGGAACTGCTCGCGTCCCGCTAGGGCGGGATCCACGACTAGAACATCGTTCCCATGCACCTGGCGAACCCGCACGATGCGGGACAAGTCCAGGCCGAGGACGGTGAAATACCGACGCCGATTTTCGCGCACGGCCGCCGGATTATCGCCGACGCTGAGCCCAAGGTTGAGCGAGTAATACGGCGGGACGCTCACCCCCCCCTTCCGGGTGCTGAAGGCGTGCCGGACGCCTAAGTCATCAAAAAAAGAGAGCCGGAGATACCCCGGCTCCCTACTCTCGACAATCCCCCGCTCGGTGAATCCCATCCCGTCCCTTCGTCTACCCTCCGGTCCTGATGGAAGGAATCCTTCGATAATATATATCACCGAATCACCCCGGGCGCAAAAGCCCCACGGGGTGTCACGGGAGCGGAAAATAACGGGGCGGCCCTCTCCAGGCCGCCCCTGAGGAGGCATCGCTGGTCAGATCACTCCGCCTGGCGGCGGAGGAAGGTCGGGATGTCGAGTTCCTCCTCGTCCAGCTCGGCGAGCGTCAGCTGGCCCGCACCGACCTCTAGCCTGCCCCCCCGCCGCCTGAGATACCCCGGCCGTTCGACCACCTTGCTCGCATAGGCCTTGAGGTCGGCGATCTTGGTCTGCTCGGTCGCCTTCGCCTGCTGTTGCTCAAACCCGGTCGCGATGACCGTCACCCGCACCTCGCGGTTCATGCGCTCATCGATCACCGCTCCGAAGATGATGTGGGCATCGGGATCGGCGGCGGCATAGATCGCCTGACCGACCTGCTCGACCTCATGGAGGCAGAGGTCCGGACCGCCGGTGATGTTGAGCAAGACCCCGCGGGCCCCCTGGATGGAGACATTCTCCAGGAGGGGGCTATTGATGGCCCGCTGCGTCGCCTCGACGGCGCAGTTCTCGCCGACGGCATGACCGGTCCCCATCATGGCCAGCCCCCGCTCGGCCATGATGGTCCGCACATCGGCGAAATCCACATTGACGAGCCCAGGGATCACGATGAGATCCGAGATCCCCTGGACCGCCTGGCGGAGGACGTCGTCGGCAAGCTTGAAGGCCTCGAGAAACGTCGTGGTCCGATCGGCGATGGCGAGGAGTTGCTGATTGGGAATGGTAATCAGGGTATCAACCTTCTCCTTGAGCTCCTGCAGGCCCCGCTCGGCCTGCGCCATTCGGACCTTGCCCTCAAACTGGAAGGGTTTGGTCACCACACCCACCGCCAGGATCCCTAATTCTTTGGCGAGATTGGCGATCACGGGGGCGGCGCCTGTGCCGGTTCCCCCGCCAAGCCCCGCGGTGACGAAGACCATATCCGCGCCGTCCAGGAAGCTCAGGATCTTATCGGTGTCTTCGATGGCCGCCTTCCGCCCGATGTCCGGGTTCGACCCGGCTCCCAACCCCTTCGTGAGCTTCTCCCCGATCTGCAGCCTGCTCTCGACGGGGGAAAAGTGGAGAGCCTGGGCGTCGGTGTTGATCACGATGAACTCCACCCCCGTCATCGACGAGGTCGTCATGCGGTTCACCGCATTCGAGCCCCCTCCTCCGACACCGACGACTTTGATCTTCGCCGTCTTCTGAGGACCCTCTTCTAATTGAAACGGCATCGCTCACCCCCTCCT
>CAYSDK010000048.1:0-8292 GCA_964429865.1 uncultured bacterium | reverse complement strand
TAAAAGAATTCGCCGAACCACTCCCGCATCCTCTCTGTCACCCGACTGAACAGCGCCCCCTCGGTGACCCGCCGGAACTTCCGCTGGTGTCGATTCTGGGACCCATACAGCACGAGGCCCACGGCAGTCGCGTAGATCGGGCTCGCCACCACGTCGACGAGCCCCGCCACCCCTGCGGGGATTCCCCGTCTCACCGGCAGTGTGAGGATCTCCTCCGCCAATTCCGGAACCCCAGGCATGATTGAGGACCCGCCCGTCACGACCATCCCCCCGACGACCGTCTCTTCAAACCCGGCTCGCCGGATCTCCCGATCGACGAGGGAAAAGATCTCCTCGAGGCGAGGTCGGATGATCTCACACAGCATGTGTCGGCTGATGGTGCGGGACCGCCGACCGCCCACGCCCCCCACCTCGATCTGCTCCTCCCGCTCGATCAGCGAGGCCACGGCGCATCCGTGTTTCTTTTTGATCTCCTCCGCTTCATGCATGGGAGTGCGTAACCCGATAGCAATATCGTTGGTGAGATGGTCTCCGCCGACCGCCAGCACCGCCGTGTGCCAGATGCTCCCCTCTTCGAAGACGGCGATGTCCGACGTGCCACCGCCGATATCCACCATGACCACGCCGAGGTCTTTCTCGTCGGAGCTGAGGGTCGAGAGAGAAGAGGCGAGCTGCTGGAGCACGATGTCCTGGACCTCCAGCCCGGCGCGGTTGCAGCATTTGATGATGTTCTGGGCTGAGGTGACGGCCCCGGTCACGATGTGGACTTCGGACTCGAGCCGCACCCCGGTCATCCCCAGCGGTTCCTTGATCCCCCCCTGGCCGTCCACGATGAACTCCTGGGGCAGGACATGGATCACCTCGCGATCCACGGGGAGGGCGACCGCCTTGGCGGCGTCAATGACCCTTTCGACATCCTTTGGGGTAATCTCTCGACTCTTGCTCGAGACGGCAATGACGCCGCGGCTGTTGATCCCCTTGATGTGGCCCCCGGCGATCCCCACGAAAACGGAATGGACATCCACCCCGGCCATGAGCTCCGCCTCTTCCAGGGCGCGCTTGATGGAGTCCACCGTGACCTCGATGTTGATCACGACCCCCTTCCGGAGCCCCTTGGAGGGACTGGTCCCGACGCCGATGATGTCCAGGCCCCCATCGTCGAGCAGCTCGGCGATGATGGCGCAGATCTTGGTGGTGCCGATGTCCAATCCCACGATCACGTTACTTTCCCGTGGCACCTCTCATCCTCCTTTCTCGGGCGGCTTCAGGATCACCCGCCCGGGAAATCTGAGATCCGCATACGCGAAGCTCTGCAGCCGCTCCTCGCGATGACCCAGGGCCAGGCTAAGACGATGCAGTTGCGCGAGGGGATCCGGGCCGATCCGCAGAATCGCCCTGCCCCCCGCCAGGCGCAGGACATAGTTGCCGTCCGCCTCGGCGGTCACCTCCTCCACCAGTGTCTGCTTGAGGAGCGGTGCCTCCTGGAGCAGCTCGAGGAGCTCAAGCCCACCCAAGAGTCGCCGGTCGTCGAGATGCTCCCCGGCCCGGGCCTCGGCCCTCCAGGCGGCCCGAAGGAGCGGCAGGGCCTGCCCCGGGCGGGCCCGCACCTCCTCAAGGATGACGGCATCAGCGCTCAGCAGATACGTCTTCCCCAGCGACAGGAGGGCGACGGGCCGTCGCTCCTCGACGGTGATGATCAGGCTGAGGGGGGGCTGCCGCTGGATCGAGGCGCTCAAGACCCAGGGATGCGCCGTGATCCTGCCAGCCAGCTCCTCGAGATCCAGCTGGAGGATGTTGACCGGCGGCCGGAGCCGCAACCGGGAAAGGATCTCGGCTGTCGCCACGTGGACATTTCCCCGGACCCGGATCTCACGCACCTCAAGAACCGAGAGCTGACGCAGGGACCCATGGGCCCACCAGACGCCCCCGATGACCAGGGCCACCGCGGCGGTGGTGGGGACGGCGATCATCCATCGTCGCCAGCGGCGATCACTTCCCTTTCGTCTCCGACGCACTCCCCCTCCCGCTCTCCCGGTTCAGGGTTCATGGTTCATGGCACTGTACTTCTGCACTCCCTGCACTTCTGTACTTTCTGCACCCTCTGCACTTCTGCACCCTCTGCACCCCCTGTACTCTCTGCACTCTTCATTCTTCTCCTACCACCCGGACCTCCAGCTCGAGCTCCACCTGCATCTTTTCCCTCACCTGGCGTTGCATCAGATCAATGAGGGCCATGACATCAGTCGCCGTTGCCCCCCCTAGGTTGATGATGAAGTTTCCGTGTTTCGGCGAAATGCAGGCACCCCCGGCCCGCACACCCTTGAGCCCCGCCTTCTCCACGAGGCGGCCTGCATACTCCCCAGGTGGATTCTTGAATACGGACCCTGCCGATCGCCACTCCACCGGCTGTCCCCGATTTCGCTGGACGAGGTTCGCTGAGATCCGACGCCTGATCTCACCGGCGTCGCCCTGCTCCAGATCGAAGGCCGCCTCGAGGATGATGCATCCCTCCGGCAGTGAGGAGCGTCGGTACGAAAACTCCATCCGGTCCCGCGAAAAGACGTGCTCATCCCCCTCGCATGTCAGCAGCCGTACTGCCACTAGGTGATCGGCGATACATCCCCCAAAGGCGCCGGCGTTTCCCCGGACTGCGCCCCCGACGGTCCCGGGGACCCCGGCCAAGCACTCCACCCCGCTGAGGGCGAGCTTGGAGCAGAAGGCCACCAGTCGGCTCAGACGGACTCCGGCGCCGGCCCAGACTCGCTTCCCCTCCACGTTCAGTTGTGTAAAGATCCCCTCGAGATGAAGAACCGCCCCTCGAAAGCCCCCATCTCGGACCAACAGGTTGCTCCCGCCTCCCAAGACGAGATAGGGAACCCCTTCCTCTCGGCAGAGCCGCAGGGCAGCCCGGACGTCCGCCTCACCTTCGGGAAAGACCATGATTTCTGCAGGCCCCCCAATGCCGAAGGAGGTATATTTACCGAGGGGCTCCCCGTACACGACGCGCCCCCTAATTTGGCTCTCCAACCTTTCCCTTATGCTTGGCGTGAGCATGTAGTCCGCCTGTCCATTCGAGGTGTTGGGTATTAGGTATTGGGTGTTCGGTGTTCGGCTCCCCCAGCACCCAAAACCTAACACCTAAAACCCCGCTCCCGCGGTGAGGCGGCGCACGATCTCCTCCCCCACCTGCCAGATGTCTCCGGCCCCCAAGGTGATCACCATATCTCCAGAGCGGAGCATCGGCATCAACACGTCCGGGATCGCCTCCTTATCCGGGATAAACGTGGCATTGCGATGTCCATGCTCCAACGCCCCCTCGACGATCTGCCTCCCGCTGACGCCGGGGATGACCGGCTCACCAGCCCCGTACACCTCGGTCACCACGAGCACGTCGGCCTGGTAAAAGGCGGTGAAGAACTCTCCGAGCAGATGCTTGGTTCTCGTGTATCGGTGGGGCTGAAAGACCACGACCACCCGCCGCCCAAAGCCGTCCTTGGCTGCATCGAGGGTCGCGCAGATCTCGGCCGGGTGGTGGCCGTAATCATCCACCACCAGCATTCCGCCAACCTCGCCCTTCACCTGGAAGCGGCGCTCAACGCCGGCGAACTGCGCCAGCGCTTCCCGGATGACCTCCGGCTCGATGTTCAGCTCGAGACCGACCGCGACGGCGGCTAACGCGTTGCTCACATTGTGGATTCCCGGCACGCGCAGCCGGAACTTCCCCAACTCCTCCTGGCGCGCCACGACGGCGAACTCCGATCCCATGCCCTCCAGGTGGATCTCCCTGGCAGTGATGTCCGCCTGGGTCCTGAGCCCGTACGTGATGAACCGCTTCTCCACCGAGGGGAGGAGGGCCTGAATATTCTCCTGATCGAGACACAGGATGGCAGACCCGTAGAAGGGGACCTTATTGATGAACTGCAGGAAGGTTTCTAGAATGTGCGGCAGGTCCCGGTAGTAGTCGAGATGCTCGGCGTCGATGGTCGTCACTACCGCGATGGTCGGTGAGAGCTTCAGGAAGGATCCATCGCTCTCATCCGCCTCCGCCACCAGGAAGTCTCCCCGGCCGAGCTTCGCATTGGTGTCGAGACCTCTCAGGCGTCCGCCGATGACAATCGTGGGATCGAGGCCCCCTTCGGCAAGGACGGTCGCCAGCATGGAGGTCGTCGTGGTCTTGCCGTGGGTGCCCGCCACCGCGACGCCGTACTTGAGACGCATCAGCTCCGCCAGCATCTCCGCACGTGGGATCACCGGAATCAGGTGCTGGCGGGCGGCGGCAACCTCCGGATTATCCAGGGCCACCGCCGAAGAGCGAACCACCACATCGGCGCCCTGTACGTTCCCAGGCGCATGCCCGATGAACACCCGGATCCCCAGGCTTTCGAGACGCCGAGTCACTTCCGACGCCTTCAGATCGGATCCGGTGACGAGATACTCCATGTTGTGAAGCACCTCTGCAATCCCGCTCATTCCGGCCCCGCCGATCCCCACGAAATGGATGTGCCGGTACCGCCGCACCATCGGTCAATCCCCCGTCCGGCGACCCCACCGCTGCTCCGCGATGTGTCTCGCCGACCGCTCGCCCCGCCGCTCCCCCGCCAGCTGACAGACCAGATCGGCAAGATGGGAGGCCGCATCAGGCCGCCCCAGACTGTGTGCCGCCTGGCCCATCGCGGTGAGCGTCCCGGGGTCGTCGAGCAACTCATACAGCTCCACTGCGAGCCGATGACCGGTGAGATCCCGGTCGAGGATCATCCGTGCACCCCCGACCCTCACCACCTCCTCCGCGTTTTCCCGCTGATGATCATTGGCGGCGAAGGGATAGGGGATGAGGAGGGCCGGTTTTCCGAGCGCGGTGAGCTCCGCGATCGTGGTTGCCCCGGCCCGGCACACCACGAGGTCCGCCGCCGCGTAGGCCGAGGCCATGTCCTGGACAAAGGGGAGAACCCGCGCCTCGCCCTTCCAGGCCTGGTAGGCCTCCTCCACTTCGCCCCGGTCCTGCTCCCCCGTCGCATGGATGATCTGGATCCGATCCCGCAATCGACGGAGATGCGGAAGGTCCTCGACCACGGCCCGATTGATCCGGTACGCGCCCTGACTTCCGCCAAAGATCAGCACGGTCTTCCTGGTGGGGTCCAACTGGAAGGCCTCGAGTCCCTTGCGCCGGTCCCCCTCCAGGATCTCCCGGCGGATCGGATTCCCCGTCACCACCACCTCGCGTCCGAATAACGGACCGGTCGCCTCCAGGCTCACCGCGACCACGTTTGCAACCCGGGCGAGGACCCTGTTGGTCAGTCCGGGGGAGCGATTCTGTTCGTGGATGAGGAGGGGGATCCGCCTGAGGACCGCCGCCATACCGACCGGCCCGGCCGCATAGCCGCCGACCCCGACCACCGCGCGAGGTCGATGACGCCCGAGGAGCCGCAGGGCATGGATCAGGGCCTGAGGGAGGAGCATCAGGGATCTGGCCTGCGCCCCGACCCTCACTCCCTGGAGTCCCTCGACATGGATCGTCTCCAGGGAAAACCCCTCTGCCGGGAAGGCGGCCGCCTCGAGGCCTCGGGCCGTTCCAACCATCAGGGCTTCGACATCCCGGGCCCGGAGCTCGCGGGCCAGGGCGAGCGCCGGAAAGACATGGCCCCCGGTTCCCCCGCCTGCCAGCACCACCTTCACGGCGTTCCTCCTCGCAGACGGAAATAGCCGGAATAGGCCGGAGAACGGCGGGAGATGCTCAACAGGATGCCCACCCCGAAGAGGGTCATCACTAACGAGGTGCCGCCGAAGCTCAGAAAGGGAAGAGGAAGACCGGTGGTCGGTAGGAGGCCGACGACCATCCCCACATTCACCACCGCCTGCGTCACGATGAGACAAGTGATCCCCAGGGCCAGATAGCACCCGAAGGGATCAGAGGCCTGAAGCGCGATCCGGATTCCCCGCCACAGGAAAAAGGCAAAGAGGCCCAGGACCCCTATGGCGCCGGCAAAGCCCAACTCTTCGCCGACGATGGCGAAGATAAAGTCGGTATGAGGCTCGGGCAGATAGAAGAGCTTTTGCATCCCATCGCCCAGCCCGGTCCCGAGCGAGCCCCCCCGCCCCAAGGCGATCTGGGACTGGGTCAACTGGTAGAGAAACCGCGGAGAGACCTGAGAGGGGTCCACCATCGCCAGGACCCTCGCCCGGACGTGGGGGACCTGCAGCAGGAGCAGACCACCCAGGGGCAGAAAACCCAGGCCGGTGAGCGCCAGGTGCGATACCTTGGCCCGCGCGACAAAGAGAAGGGCCCCCACCGTGGTGAGGATGACCAGGGCGGTCCCGTAGTTGGGTTGAAGCGCAATGAGGAGAGCGACGACCATGGCGAGGATCATGGGGGGCAAGAGCCCGTCCGTGAACTCTCGCACCCGCTCTCCCTTTCGTGCCAGGAGCCGGCTGAGGTACAGGAGCAGCCCGAACTTGGCGAGCTCGGCCGGCTGAAATGACAGGCTGGAAAACCGGAGCCACCGTCGGGCGCCGTTCACCCGTGTCCCCACCGCCGGGATCAAGACGATGATCAACAAGAGGACCGAGATCACGTAGAGCAGGGGGGCCCACCGCTGAAGCTGGCGGTAGTCCTGTCCCAGCACCCAGATGAGCGCCGTGAGTCCGACCACGGCCCAGACGACCTGCCGCTTCAGAAAGAAGGAGGGATCCCCGAATTGCTCCTGGGCCCGAATGGCGCTGGCACTGTAGACCATGAGAATCCCCAGACCCACCAGGATCAAGGTGATGGTAAAGAGAACCTTATCGTACTCCCCCCGCATCCTCGCTCGACCCCCGATCGCTCAACCGCCGCACCGCCGCCTTGAAGATCCGTCCTCGCTCTTCAAAGTCCTGGAACATGTCGAAGCTGGCACAGGCGGGAGAGAGGAGCACCACATCCCCAGGAGCCGCATCCCTGGTTGCAGCCTCGACCGCCTCCTCGAGGCTCGCGACCGCCTTGGTGGGACAGGCACCGGAGAGCACCGCCGTGAGCTTCTCCCGCGCCCGGCCGATGAGAATGGCCGCCTTGACCCGCTCCTTGACGAGGGGGATCAGGGGCCTGAAGTCGGCCCCCTTGTCCAGCCCACCCGCGATCAGGATTACCGTTCCCGCCGGAAACCCCTCGAGGGATTTCACGGTGGCCCCTACGTTCGTCCCCTTGGAGTCGTTGAAGTACCGGACCCCGGCGATCTCCGCCACCAGCTCGAGGCGGTGCTCGAGCCCGGGAAAACTCGCGAGGGCCTCGCGCATGAAGTGCGAGGGAACCCCCACGCATCCGGCGGCGGCGATGGCCGCCAGGGCGTTCTCGGTGTTGTGGGACCCCTGGATCCCCAGGGTGTCCCGCCGGCAGACGGCCTCCTCTTTGCCGCCCAGGCGGAGCCAGAGCGTCCCCTCCTTGAGAAACGCCCCCTCGCTCACCGGCTGCCGTTGGCTGAAGAAGATCTTCCGTGCCCGACATCGGGAGGCCGCGTCGAGCGTCAAGGGATCGTCGGCGTTCAGAACCGCCGTGTCATCAGGCTGCTGATTCAGGAAGATGCGCGCCTTCGCCTGGAGGTATGCGGCGAGATCCGCGTACCGGTCCAGGTGATCCGGGGTGATATTCAGGAGGAGGGCCACCCGAGGACGAAAGGCCTCGATGGCCTCCAACTGGAAGCTCGAGATCTCGGCCACCATCCAATGCTTTCGGGAGAGCCCGTCCACCACATCCGAGAGGGCGGTCCCGATATTGCCGGCGACCACCGCCTCTCTCCCTGCCCGTTCGATCATCAATCCGATCAGGGTCGTGGTGGTACTCTTCCCGTTGGTTCCGGTCACGGCAATGAACGGGGCCTCCGTGGCCCGAAAGGCCAGCTCCACCTCGCTCCAGATCCTGACGCCCTGGGACCGGGCCTTGTGGAGGAGGGGGAGATCCGAGTCGACCCCCGGGCTCACCACAATCAGGTCGGCCTGCAGGAAGGTCTCTGGTCGATGCTGCCCAAGTTCAACCGTCACCCCTCTCTTCCTGAGGTCGTCGAGATCGGCCTGGATCTTTTCGGCCGGATGATGATCGCTGCCGGTCACGCGCGCCCCCCGACTCACGAGGAGCCTGCAGGCGGCGGCCCCACTCCGCGCGAGTCCCACCACCGTCACCCTCTTCCCTTGCACATCCAGCACCCTCTCCATGTCGTTAGCTGTCAGCTGTCCGCTGTCAGGCACTGGACTGGAGACTGGAGACTTGAGTCTTGAGACTAGGGTCTCGGGTCTCCTGTCTCCGGTCTCATGTCTCTCGTTGCTGAC
>CAYSDK010000047.1:8814-13919 GCA_964429865.1 uncultured bacterium | reverse complement strand
CCCACAATGGACCTGGATAAAAATAAGCCGGAATGGCCATTCTTTGGCAGACGGCCGCGTGACCTGTTGAGATGAACCCCATGCTCAATCCGCCCATGATAATGATTACTGTAATGATCCTTGCTGCCATCTTCCGTACTGCCATACGTTGCCTCCTTGATTTGCTGGGACACTGCCCAACTATTAAGTGAGCCGTAGGGCCGTCTGTTTTTCCCGGCGGCCTATCACCTGCACACTAGTCCACAATGAAGCAGAAAAACAACCATATTTTCAGTTAGACACCCGTCATGTGTCAATCTGGTTCTGACCGAGAAATGCCGCCCCGCTGGCATCCTATGGAAGTGAGAAGAAGTCAAAATTTCCAGATGAGCGGAGTTTCCAAATCGTGGGGCTATCTGGTAGATTGGGGGCGGGCACACGGACGTTACGGGCGCTGGAGGAGATTGCCATGAAAAAAGGGACTATTCGGAGGAAGGGGAAGGGGACGGAGGTCGTCGGGACGTGGCGGGCGGACGCGCAGTCCCTGGTGGTCGAGACCGAGGACGCCGAGCTGCGCAAAGCCGCCGACGAGATCCTCAAGACCGCCCAGACGATTCCGGTCCATGCCCCCGAGCACTACGACGGCACGAGCTTTTCGGTGCCGGTCGTCGAGGCCCCGGCCAAGCTGAAGTATCTGGCCCTCTTCGCGCTTGAGATGGAAGAACGGGGATTCGAGGTCCAGCCGGACGAGGAAGAGGACTGGGAGGAGGAAGACGAAGACGACGATGACGATGAGGATGAGGAAGAGGATGACGACGATAATGACGATGACTGACGGGAGCGGGTCCGGCCCGGGAGCTCTACTCGAAGAGGGAGGGTTGGGCAGGAGCCGGGCGGCGGAAGGCGGCCGTGGAGAGGTTCGGGCCGCGCCCGACGATGCCTGCCTTTCGACAGGCAAGAGTGTAGAGATCGGCGATCTGCTCGGCAAAGATCCCTTCGCCTTTCATCCGGGAGCCGAACCGTGGATCATTGAGCCTGCCGCCGCGAATCGCCCGGATGCGATTGAGCACCTTATCTTTTCTCGCGGGCCGGTGCTCGGTGAGCCATGCCTCGAAGAGGGGAGCGACCGCGTGCGGCAGCCGGAGGAGGACGTAGCCTGCACATCGCGCGCCTGCCTTGGCCGCTGCGCTGATGATCGCGGGCATCTCGTGGTCCGTGAGCCCCGGGATTACCGGCGCGACCAGGACACCCGTCGGCACGCCCGCCCGGGACAGGGCCTCGATCGCGGCCAGGCGACGGCTCGGATGTGAGGTCCGGGGCTCCATGGTCCGGGCCAGATCGCCGTCGAGCGTCGTCACGGAAAGATAGACGGCGGCCGCATCGTGACGCGCCAGCTCGCCGAGCAGGTCCATATCGCGCGTGACGAGATGGTTCTTCGTGATGATGACGACGGGGTTCCGGAACTCGGCTAGCACCTCGAGACACCGTCGCGTCAGGCGCAGGCGTCGCTCGATCGGCTGATAGGGATCCGTCACCCCACTGATCGCCAGGACCTGGGGCTTCCAACGGCGCGAGGACAGCTCGCGTCGGAGTAACTCCGGGGCATCTTCCTTCACGAGGATCTTCGTCTCGAAATCGAGGCCGGCCGAGAAACCCAGGTATTCGTGGGTCGGCCGCGCATAGCAGTAGATGCAGCCGTGTTCGCACCCCCGGTACGGGTTGACACTGGCCTCGAACCCGACGTCGGGGCTGTCGTTGACCGTGATGAGCGAGCGGGAGGGGTCCTTGAAGAACTGGGTCTCGGGAGCTGGCCCCTCGGGATCGACTCCCTCGGGTTCAGGATCATACGCCAAGGTCTCAAACCGGTTCGGGGGATTCTGGGCGGCGCCACGGCCGCGGATCGCAGCACGATCGCTCGTCATCGGCCCACCTCGACGCGCACGCCGACTCAGCGGCGAAAGAGATCCTTCAATCCCTTCAAAAGTTCCTCCTCCGGCGTTTTCTCGGGGGGCTTTGCTGGTGCTGCCGGAGGAGTCGATCCCTGTCCTGATGGCGGCGGCTGCTCTGCCGGGGGCGATTTCGGCTTTTGCAGCCCCTTCGTGACCTCCTCGATCCCTTCCCCGATGAGGCGCCGCTGGAGCAGTCGAGACACGTAGGCCAGGTCCGGTTGAGGCGTGACCCGCGGGAGCGTCCCGGTCAGGGCTACTGGTATCTCGAGGCGACCCTCCTTGTTCGCCAGGTATCTGAGTCCCTTGACGTCCGCTATGAGATCCGTCGAGAGTTCGCGCGAGAGGAGGACGACCGTCCGCATATCCAGGCTTTGGTCCAGCCCCATCCAGCCTTGGCCCCGGGCGACCCAGTCGGTCGCGGCAACGAGGAGATTGTCGAGATGAAACTTCCCATCCCGGAGCGCGAGGGACCCCTTGAGTTGAGCGAACTCGGTGTTCCGGGTCGCAAAGAGCACCGGGTACTTGTTGCGCACCCGCGGTGAGATAAGCATGGAGAGACCCGGGACGCTCGTCAGCCCCGCCAACGCGCTCTCGGCCACATTGACGTCGAGCAAAGCGCCCCGCATGATCTCGGCCTGTCCCTGGCCCGAGAGGGACCGCTGGATCTCTTCCCAGCGGTTGCCGGATCCGGCGAGGTTCAGATCGAGGTTGATGCCACCGCGGAGATGACGGGGAGCGGCGGGTGCTGCCCAGCGGAGCAGCTCGGCGAGATCGCAGTCGCGCACCTGGGTCGTCGCGGTGAACCGGGGCGTGCTCTCGCGCATGTCGTACTGTCCCCGGCCCTGTAGCGAGCCCTTCAGGGCTTTGAGCGCGAAGCTGTCGATGTTGACCACTTGGCCGGCCATGGAGAAGGCCGCCTGGAGGTCGGTGTAGTTCACGTCATTGATCGTTCCCCGGGCGGAGGAGATTCTTCCCCGAGAGGAAAACAGTCCCTTTTCCATCCAGGCTCGCCCCTCGCCGGTCACCTGGCGCAGGACCTCCGGAGTCTTGCTGGTCCCTCGGGCTTCTCGAAGATCGGCAAGCCAGAGTTCAGGGGCAGCAAGGCGGTAGGTGAGGGAGACCGGGACCAATCGTTCGGCCTGGGCGGCAAGTCGCATCTGGGACTTTCCGATGCTGAGCGGGGTCTCTCCGAGCACCGCCCCCTGGCCGGTGAAGTTGACCGTGGCGCTCTTGGCTGTGAGCGGCTGAGGAACCTGTGGCAGCGTGGCGCGAAGCTCGGTCAGCGTCAGTGAACCGTTAATATCCGGGAGCCGGTCTTTGGCCATCAGGCCCTGGATCCGGGTGTGCACCTCGAAGCTCCCGGCGAGGTTCTGCCCCTGAAGGACCGGCAGGATCTTCTCCCAACCGGCGAGGCCTGAGCGGTTCGAGTCTAGCGCAAGGCGCACTACAGGCATCGCACCCCGTGTCACCCCTCCGGTGCCTGTAAGCTCCAGGGTGTGGAGCTCGACCTTGGCCTTCTTCAGGGCGATCTCGTTCTTCGTCACCCGGGCGTCCCAGGACACGAGCAGGGGCACCCCCTGAGGTTTTCGGAAGTGCTCCCCGAAGCTCATGGCAGCGCCAGTGCCCTCCGCCTTGCCTGTCAGGGCCATGTCTTCCAGGGTCCCGTCCACATGGGCGGTGACCGAGAAGGGCCCGTCCACCTTGAGCGCGGGAGGGAGAGTCTCAGCAAGAAAGGGCAGACGCTTCAGGTCAGCCAGAGTCACTGGCCCCAGGTTGACATCGCCGCTCAGACGGAGGCCTTTGGGGTCGTCCAACGCACCCGTCGGGGGCAACGGACCTATCTTTCCTTGGATGGTGAGATTTCGACGATCACTGTTGACGGCCGCGGCCAACGTTATCGAGACCGGTTGGTCAAAGCCAAAGTCCCTGACCTTGAGATCGACCTGGCTCGCGCGAAGCTCCACACCCGCCTTGCGATCGACGTAGTGCAGCTCGCCGGCGGCCACGTCCACCAGCGAGACTAGGAACGGGAGGGCTTTGGTTGCTGTTGATGAGGGCGGCCCTCCTTCCGTCTTCTTTTGTGGTTCCGCTCGGCCAGAACCCCCGATACTGGCAAAGTTGAACACGCCCCCTTTGTCGCGGATCGCCCTCACGACCGGCTTGTGCAGGATCAACCGTTTGACCCGCAGCTCCTTTCTGAGGAGGGGGAGGATCTCCACGTTCACCTGCAGGTCGGCCGCGCGCAGGAAGTCCTCCGTCGAGAACGCCCGGTCGTCCGCGAGGGTGAGGTTCTTTAGGCGAACGCCGATCCCCCCCCACAAGGTGACGCCAATGTCTTCGACCGCGACCTTGCGTCCAAGGGCCTGCTCGGCTTGCGCGAGAATGTAGTCCTTGTTGCGTTTGACCAGTGTATCCAGGTTGAGCAGCGCGAAGACGACACCTGCCGCCAGGACGAGGAGAATGACCGCCGCGATCGTCAACTTCCGCATGATGATTTGTCCTATGCAAAGCCAAATACGGGATCCGACCTCGGTCAGTGCTCTCATTCCAGGAAACCGGAAACCGCGATGATTGTCAACCTGGATGTCGCACCCCACCCCCGGGTCGGTCCCTCCGCCGGCAGGGCAAAGTGGCCGGTCCCTCGCCTCTTTCTGCTGAGGCGCGGGACGCCGGGGACGCAAATGTCGGACCTCGCTCCGGCCGGTGTGCTCGAGGGAAAAGGGGGAGGCTGGTATGCCTCTTGCAAAGACGTCTCCCGACAGAAGGAGGGTTCCGCCCCGTGGCTGCCGAGCACACACACAAGACGACTGTCCTCATCGTTGACGACGAGCCATTCTTCCGCAAAGTCCTTTCTGACCTCTTTGGGCAAAAACAATGCCGGGTGGTGACTGCGTCCACTGGCGAGGAGGGTGTGAGACAGGCGGGACGTCTCCGGCCGGACGTCATCATTCTCGATTTCCACATGCCCGGCCTCGACGGGATTGCCACCTGCAAGATCCTCAAGGCCGATCAGGCTACCCGTGCTATTCCTGTCATTATTCTGACTGCAGAAGAGAGCGTGGAGCTCAATCAGATGGCCTTCGAGGCCGGCGCGCAAGCGACCGTGCTCAAATCGATGTCCCACGAACGGCTGATGAATATCGTTGACGTGTTCATCCAGACCGGCACGTCCAGCGG
>CAYSDK010000047.1:7424-8714 GCA_964429865.1 uncultured bacterium | reverse complement strand
AAACGCCCGGGGGTGTATAGCCCGCCGGGCGTCCGGGAGGGGTATCAGGGGAATTGGTCACACGTGGATGGCGCGAAAGATTCCTTCGCCCCTTCTCCAGGTGTTCCAGGCGTGACGGCTCGGATAGATCCTGGGCTCCGGTTCGAAAGCACCAGTCCCGTCCAGCTTCGAGAGGACCATGTCGTGGTGATCAGGACAGACCTCACAGAAGCCGTACACAGCAGCGTGGTCCTCCTCCGTGACAAACATCCGGTGACCGTCCTGGCGTGGTTCTTCCACGATGTGTCCTCCGGCAAGAAGGCTGGCCCGGCAGATTCAGCCTTATGTGGGTGAGTCCCCAATCGAGGCTTTTTAGCGGACCGGTTCGACCCATGTCAAGCATTTTCTATGAAAGTCTTCGATTTTCGTCGAATCTTGCCCGTGCGTCAGAACCACTTGCCTGCGAGCGCTCGGAAGCGGTAAGCTAGAGGGTATGGCACAGCGGACGCTCACCATTCACGATCATCGACGGGAGCTCGAGGAGAACCGCTACGTCTATGCCGTCCTCAGCCGGCGGTCCGGCGGGGTGTCGATCGGCATTAATCTGAATCCCGACAAGGTCTGCAATTTCGATTGCATCTATTGCCAGGTGGATCGGACCACCCCCGGGCGCTACCGCAGGGTTGACCTCAAAGTCCTCGAACAGGAACTCAGGGACATCCTGGCCAGGGTCAGATCGGGCGACCTCGTTGAGCATCTACCCTTCTCCGGCATCCCCGGGCCGCTCCGCCAGGTGAAGGACATCGCCTTCAGCGGCGATGGTGAGCCGACGACCTATCCGCGCTTCAAAGAAGTGGTGGAGCTGGCCATTCGAGCGAAGGAGGAGGCTGGCCTCGGCCACCTGAAAATCGTGGTCATTACCAACGCGACGATGTTTCACCGGCCAAGGGTCCGGGAGGCTCTCGCTGTATTGGATCGGCACAATGGAGAGATCTGGGCAAAGCTCGATGCGGGGACCGAGGAGTACTATCACCTAGTAGATGTGACCACGATCCCTTTCCAGCGAGTCCTGGATAATATCCTGGAGGCCGCCCGTCATCGGCCGATCGTCATTCAAGGCCTCTTCATGCGGGTACACGGGGTGGGGCCGGACGAGAAGGAGATCAAGGCATTCTGCGACCGGTTACGCGAGATCGTGGTGAAGGGGGGAAAGATCAACCTGGTTCAGGTCTATACCGTGGCCCGGCGCCCCGCCCAAGACTACGTCACCCCGCTCTCCAGTGCCGAGGTGGACGCCATTACAGAGGCGGT
>CAYSDK010000047.1:2037-7324 GCA_964429865.1 uncultured bacterium | reverse complement strand
GGTGCGACATGATCCTGGTGGCCGGAGCGACCGGGCGCGTGGGAGGCCTGGTTGTTGGACTCCTGCGGCAGCAGGGGAGAGCGGTGCGGGCCCTGTGCAGGAGTGAGGTCAAGGCCAAGCCACTCCGCGAGGCTGGGGTCGAGACCACGTTAGGCGACCTCACGGATCGTCGGGCCTTGGTCGCAGCCTGTGAGGGAGTCCGCACCATCTTGAGTGCGGTCACCTCGCTGAACCCCAGGGCATTGGACCAGTCATATCGCCCCGAAACCGTTGAAGAGCAGGGACACCGCGATCTCCTGGAGGCCGCTCGAGACGCCGGGGTTGACCAGATCATCTACTTGTCCGCGATCGGGGTGGACCACCCGGCGGCTCCCAGGCAGTTTCGAGTGAAACGTCGGGTGGAGGAGGTCGTGGAGGCATGCGGGATCCCTTATACCATCCTACGCCCGTCTGGCTTCATGGAGAACCTGTTGACTGTGCTCCCCCCCATCCGGCGCTTTGGCGTCGCACCGCTGCCGGGCAAGGGGACAACACCTATTACCTACATCGCGGTCGAGGATGTGGCCCGTGCCGCCGTCCTGGCCATTGGACACCCGGAGGCGAAGGGAGCTACCATCGAGTTCGGCGGCCCCGAAGATCTGAGCAACCGCCAGTGCGTGCAGATAGTCGCCAGGGTTTTGGACAGGTCCGCACGGATTTGTCCTATTCCCTTCCCGGTGCTTCATCTGGCTGCGGCTGTGGCTCGTCCATGGTCCCCGGCCCTCCGGGAATTCTTTGCGATTCTGCACTTTGTGGACCGATATGGTCTGCGTGCGCCCCGCCGTCCTCCATTTCCCGATAAGCTGTGGGCCCCGACCTCCTTCGAGGCCTTCGTGCGGCGACAAATCGGCCGGACGACCGCTGACCGATGACTGGCACGCATGGCACTTAGGACTGAGGGCTGAGGTTCCAGGACTGAGGTCTGAGGACTGAGCGTTCATCGCTCGACACTGAGCGACGCAAGGAGCGCGTGCTGTTGCCGCCGGGCTCACCGGCTCGGGTAGCCATCCTTCGTCGGCGGAAAATGCCACGGGCTGCCGGTTCTACGGCAACAGCACCCTTGGCCCCTCGCTCCAGGCCTCCCGCGGCGACCCTGCGCGGCGGCTTACGGCCTGGGTCCCTCCGTGTTCACGCTCCGTGCAAGAAAGCCGGGCACGGATCCCGCCTCGGTTTCCCAGGCCGTCGCCCGCCGAGGGGCCCCGCCGCTTCCGCCCATGGCGCTCGGGGCCTGCAGGCACTGTTGCCGGAAGGGGACCCCGGACAACGGGTGGCGGAGGCCGGGCGCCCAGCCGCCCGGAGGAGAAATGCGCCACCGCCAGCCCTTCTCCCTTATGATTTGATGGTGCGTGAGTTCTCCGAGGACGGATGGGGTGGCCGACGACAGGACCCGCTGATTTTATTTTGAAAGGAGTGCCGACTCTTCCAGGGCCCGCCGGATTGCGCGCCGCTCGTCGCCCGTCGGAGCCAGAAGGGGCGGCCGAGGCCATCCCCCCCGGTATCCCAGCATGTCCATCGCGGCCTTAAGTCCGCCGATGCCGAAGCGGGTGGTCACCGCCTGCATCGCCGGAAGCAGCTTGAGCTGTTGCTCCCGTGCCTCATCGAGCTTCCCCTCGTGGAAGAGCGTATTCAGGTGGAGGCACGCCTCGGGAGCGCAGTTGGCAAAAGCCAGGATACCGCCCCGCGCTCCAAGCGAAAGGGCGGGGAGAAAGACCGGGCCTGATCCCACGAAGAGGAGGAATTCGCGAGGACTCACCTGCAGGTATTGGGCGAAGACCGCCATATTGCCTGCGCTGTCCTTCATGCCGACGATGTTGCCGTGCCCCGCCAAACGGCCGACCACGTCGGGGTCGAGGACGATCCCGGTGAAGATCGGTACGTTGTAGAGGAATACGGGGACCGGGGAGGCGTCGGCCACCCGCCGGTAATGCTCGATCAAGACGTGGGGACGCATGTGGGGCTTGTAGTACGAGGGAGTGACGACCATGACGGCGTCCGCCCCGATGTCCGCTGCGCGCCGGGTCAGCGCGATCGTGGCCTGCGTCGCCTCGCACCCGGTGCCGGCGATCAACACCTTGTCGCGGGGGATGTGCTCTCGCGTCACTTCCAGGATCCGGACCTTTTCCTCCTCACTGAGATAGACGAACTCCGAGTTGCTCCCCAGGATGAGGTAGCCCGCCAGGGCGGTCCGATTCCACCGCGCGAGGTTACTCACCAGGGCGGCGTAATCCACCTCGCCCGACTCGGTAAACGGTGTAATGACGGGCGGGATGACTCCGCGAATCTCTCTCATCCTTGGTCGCCTCCCGAAAGGCCGTCACGAGTGCTGCGACGATAACGCGTTGGGCGTGTCACGTCAAGTTGAAGACAAAGCCTTTCCGGCCTCGGGAGGATCATGCTATCAAGGGGTGGACCTTTGCGGCCAGGAGCGAGGAGGGGAGGGGACTGGAGGCGTATGATGGAAATTCGTTTTGCCGGTGGCAGTTGCGCAGTTGAGGCTCCGGAAGGATCGCGGATCCAGCCCGCGACCAGCAAGTATGCGATCCCGACGGAGCACCCGGCGACGGGGCCCGGCTTCAAACATCTGTACGAGCTGGTTGCACCAGACGGGAGCGTGCGGGTCATCCATGTGACTCACGATAAACCGGAGGTGGCCTGGCACTTCTGCGATCAGCCAAAGGATTGTAAGCGACCGTAGCGAAGCAGTTAGTGGCTGGGCGCTATTGCGCTCCTGGCGAGGATTCCGTAGAATGCGATCACTCAGGACACGTCTCGCGAAAGGGGCCGTCGTGGGATCGAGTTTTTTTACCGCGAATGATTTCCGGGTCTTCGAGATTCCCGATTTCGCGGGGCGGATGCGGGCGATCCGGGAGCAGGTCCGGCCGAAGCTGACCGCGCTCGGGGAGTCCTTGGCGCCGCATATCGGCCGTCTGATCAAAGGTGAGGTCTTTCCCCACGTGGCCAAGCACGCACGGCGTACGGTGAACCCCCCGGAGGACACATGGGTGGCCTTCGGCCCCGACCGGCGCGGTTACAAGAAACACACGCACTTCAAAGTGGCGGTGTCGAAGAATTGTGTTCGTTACCTGTTCGAGGTAGGCCCAGAGCATGAAGATAAGCGAGGCTGGGCACGCCGGCGGGAGCGGCGCCTGGCGGATCTGATCGCGATCGTGAAGCGGGGGCAGGACATCGGCTGGTTCAAGAACGAGCATGACGAGGATCCGGCGGCGTCGGCAGGGGAGGCGGGTCCCGCTGAGATCCGGATGATGCTCGGCGAGCTGACTCGGCGGCGGGATGGCCAGCTCGTTCTCGGGCGCCGTCTGTCGCGGGCCGAGGTGGCCGGGATGACGGCCGAGGCGTTTCAGAAAGCCGCCCTCGAGGTGTTTCGGGTGTTGGCTCCGCTCTACCAGGGTCCATAGCGGAGGAGAAAGCGAATGACTGAAACTCCAGAGAGCACGACAGAGATCACGTGTCCGTGTTGCCGGGCCCAGCTGACCATCGATGTCTCCCTTGGGGTGGTCCTCCATCACGAGCCACCGCCCAAGCTGAGCAGCGTGACGGATCTGAAGGAGGCGGTGAAATCCCTCAAGACAGAAACCACCCAGCGGGAAGCCAGGTTCAAGGAGCTGATGCAGGCGGAAAAGGAGAAGGGGAAGGTCCTGGATCGGAAGTTTCAGGAGTTGCTCAAGAAGGCCAAGGATGATCCATCCACCACGCCGCCCCCGCGCGACATTGACCTCGACTGACCGCGTGTCCACCCTGGACGTACCCGTCTCAACTTCATCAATTTTGTCTGTGATATAGTCATTACTAGTTAAACAATTACTTTAACAGATTCTGGCCGCTGAGTGGGCATCAAGGAGGCTGGGGATCGTTGCGATCTGGCTATCAGAGGGGACTTGTTCGTGGGGGAAGGAAGCCGTGTTTCTTCTCAGTTGCGTAGGGCGAGGATGCGGGCCTTGAACTTGGGGTCCTCTTCGACCTGAAAGGCCTCTCCACACTTGCTGCACTGTCCGGTCCACGAGCCGTCAAACTCCTGTCTCAAGACCACCACGCCACAGAACTCTTTGTTCGGCACCTTATGAACGGTAATGGCGACCAAGGGTCTCTCCATCCTGCCTTCAGCCATCTCTGGCACGCCTCGTGTCCTTTCGACGCGTTGCTATTATAGCAGAGTTTGCGGAGAAGGAGTGAGGTTTCACGCCGACCACCGCTGGAACAAGGCAGCCTGATCACATGCGGCTCATGGCGCGATGGGGATGGTTCGGCGCAGCGCCTCATAGTAGAGGCTGAGGCGCCGGTTGGAGCCGATCATCAGCAGGGAGGAAGCCATGATGCGGTAGACCTCGGGGCGAGAGATCTTCGTGGGTGCGGAAGGGTCCAGCAGATTCTCCGATTGCGCGACGAGGGCGAGCGTCTTG
The DNA here is from genome assembly GCA_964429865.1 of uncultured bacterium. Classification (GTDB taxonomy): domain Bacteria; phylum Methylomirabilota; class Methylomirabilia; order Methylomirabilales; family CSP1-5; genus CSP1-5. The sequence continues at coordinate 2,867 of CAYSDK010000047.1, read as the reverse complement.
AGCCCGATGAGAAGGGGCCAGGCGCAGGCGAGCCGCATGCGGACCTCCCGCCGGGGAATGGCCAACGTGTAGCTCCATCCGCTCTGGTAGTGCGCGACCGTCTCTGCGAGCAGGTCGCGCAGGAGGGGGCGCAGCTTGGTGATGGCCTTGGGCTCCAGCAGATCTTCCGGGGTGATGCCCAGGGCAGCCAAGTCCTGCTCGGGGAGATAACAGCGGCCGATGCGCAGATCTCGGGGAAGATCCCGAAGGATGTTGGTCATCTGGAGCCCCTTGCCGAACCGGACCCCCCGTCTCTTCATCTCGGCGACGTCCCACGCCCTGAGGGAGGGACGGTGGGCCATGTGCATCTCGGTCCAGAATTCCCCGACGCATCCCGCGACGAAATACGTGTACCGGTCGAGGTCGCTCCGGGTCTTCAACGCGATGAGGCGGCCGTCTTCCTCTCCGGGAAAGGTGGTGAGATCCATCTGCATGCCCTGGGTGATGGTGAGGATGAGATCTCGGATCCGCGTCCGGTCTGCGGGATCCAGCCCCCGGTAGATCGCAAAACACTCCTCGAGTCGGGCGAGGAGTTCTCGCTCTTCCGGGATCTTCTGCGGACCTGTCAGCGCCTCTTTGACCTTGCGGATGCGATTCGCGCCGTTGCCGCGCACCTCAGTGCGGAACAGCTCCAGGTACTCGAGGCGCTTGTCCCGGCTGACCAGCCGGGTATCAGCGATGGTGTCGGCGGCACGGGCGAAGAGGTAAGCCAGACCCACCGGGCGCCTGAGATCTTTGGGCAGGACCTTCAGGCTGAGAAAGAAGGTCCGGCTCACCCTCTTGAGGATCTC
>CAYSDK010000047.1:0-1937 GCA_964429865.1 uncultured bacterium | reverse complement strand
TCCTTTGGCGTTCCCTCTGCCTGGAGAAGCATACCGGGAAGGGGAGGGCTTGGGCAAGTCCCCTGTAGTTGCCTTCTCTCCTCTGCTCCCGTACAATAACCCGGGTCAGGCGAGGAAGTCCGTCGGATGCGAGAGGAGGGGGCCGTGGATGTGAAGATGTCGAGCGCTGCGGGGATCGTCTGGGACCTGAGCGATCTCTTTGCCGCGCACGATGACCCGCGCCTCCGGGAGACGCTCGAGTCGCTGCAGGGGCGCGCCGAAACCTTCGCCCAGCGCTACCGCGAGACCATCAACGTCCCCGGGGGGCCAGCGGCATCTCACCTCCTGGAAGCCCTTCGGGATCTTGAGGCTATCGAGGAGGGCATGAGCCGCCTGGCCACGTACGCCGGTCTCCTGTATGCCTCGGATAGTCTCCGGCCGGAGCACCAGGACCTGCAACAACGGGTCGAACAGTGGCTGACCGGCGTCCGGAACCGCCTGCTCTTCTTTGATCTAGAGTGGCTTGAGCTGGAGGAGTCAGCGGCGGCGCGGCTGATCGCCGACCCTGTCCTGACAGGCTACCGCCATTACCTCGCCCACGGACGGCGGTACCGACCTCACAAAATGAGCGAGGCGGAGGAACAGGTCGTCAATGAAAAGGACAACACCGGCCAGCGGGCATTCGGGCGTCTCTTCACCGAGCTCCTCTCCTCCCTGAGTTTCCCCCTCGAGCATGAGGGGACTGTTCGGGAACTGACGATGCCTGAACTCCTGTCGATGCTCCACCGGGCCGACCGAGGACTGCGGGCCCGGGCGATGGAGACCCTCTTTGAGGTCCTGGGTCGGAACGAGCTCGTCCTCACCTTGACCTATGACACGCTGATCCAGGACCATCTCACGATGGATCGGCTGCGCCACTATCCCGACCCGATGGCCGAACGGCACCTGTCAAACGAGATCGACCACACGGCGGTCGAGCAGATGATGGAGGTCACCGAGGCCAACTACGGGATTGCCCAGGACTACTTCCGCCTCAAGACAAAGCTCCTGGGACTCGACCGGCTTGCCCTCTACGACCAGTACGCTCCGGTCGGCGGGGAGCTTCCCGCGTGCACCTTCGCAGCGGCCGGGGCCGTCATCGTCGAGGCCTTTCGGGCCTTTGCGCCCCGGTTCAGCGAAATCGCACAGGACTTCTTCACCCGCGGCTGGATCGATGCGGAGATTCGAAAGGGGAAACGCGGCGGGGCTTTTTGCGCTTCGCCCTCCCCCGGACTCCATCCGTACATCCTGTGCAACTATACCGATACGCTCCGGGATGTCATGACAGTTGCCCATGAGCTTGGCCACGGGGTCCATGGTGTCCTGGCCAACGGCCAGACCCTCTTCAATTACGATCCACCCCTGATTACCTGTGAGACCGCTTCGGTCTTTGGGGAATTTCTCGTGTTCGACCAGATGCTTGACAGACACCGGGATCCGCGCGTGCAACTTGCCCTGCTGTGCAGCAAGATCGAGGATGCGTGTGCAACCGTCTTCCGACAGAACGTCCTGACGCGGTTTGAGGAGGCCGTGTTTCGGGCGCGGGCGCGGGGACGCCTGACGTCCGAGGGGCTGGCCGCGGCCTGGCTGGCGGCAAATGGCCGCTACTATGGTGACGCAGTCGAGATGGTTCCCGGCTACCGCCTGGGATGGTCCTATATCCCGCACTTCATTCACACCCGCTTCTACTGCTACAGCTATGTCTTCGGCCATCTGTTGGTCCTCTCCCTGTACCGGTTGTACAAGGAGGAAGGGTTGTCCTTCGTTCCACGATACCTGGAGTTTCTCGCAGCGGGGAGTTCGAGCGCCCCCGAAGCCCTCCTGAAGCCGCTCGGCGTGGATTTCCGCGATCGCAGCTTCTGGCAGAAGGGCTTCGATGAGATCAGGACCCTCGTGGAGCGAGCCAAAGCCCTCGCCGA
>CAYSDK010000046.1:5525-14193 GCA_964429865.1 uncultured bacterium | reverse complement strand
TCGTACAAGAGGTAGAGAGCGAGCAGGACGACGCTGCTGATGGCCGTGGCCATCAAGATCTCGGCCAGGCTAAAGCCCGCCTGACCCCACCAGCTGCCGCTTCGACCCCGCTGTTTACCCATAGCGAGCCACATAGGTCACCAGGGTAATAGTTTGGTTCCCGCTCTCGCGCCACCCCACGGTGATGGTCACCTGTTTCAGGTCGGCGAGTCCGAGGGCGTTTTCTAGGACCTGGACCGTACCAAACCCCTGGGGCAGGGCTCCAGCTGGAGGCACCGGCGCGATGTCATTTTTCCACCGGGTGAAGTGGGCAAGAGGTACGCCGGTTAGGGTAGGCGGTGCAGGCAGTCGCGTGTCAATATTATTATAAGAAGAGACCAACGTGAAGGGTTGAGTCCGGATCATCTCGATCATCTCCTGCGCTAACGAAGAGGCCTGGCTCATGTGCCCCCCGTACCGGACATTCTGCAGGGCAGTGGGAAACAGGCCTATAATCGCCAGGACCGCCACCGAGATAATAGCGGCCGCCAGGAGGACCTCGGCGAGGGTCAGACCCTTTTCGCGAAGGATGTAGCTCATGGGCAGCTTACCTTGCATGCCCGGACTCGCCCGGACGGGGATGCCACCACGTCATAGGTCCCGGCACTATTTGTCAATGTGATCGTGCCGCCAGATGCTTCTCCTTTAAGATCATAGCTGACCCAGTCCACCACGCCAGGATTGATCGTCAACCCATCGGAGAGATCGGCCCGCCTGACATCCACGGACCACACTGGGGGAGGAACGGAATTCTTTCGCTCGAGCAGGTAGCCTCCTGCCGGGACCGCCTCCACACAATTCGCGAAGCAGATGCGGTGGTCGAGCTGCAGCGAGACGGCCTTCTGGCGGGCGAGACGCAGGTCCCCCGCCAGATTCCAGGCCGCTCCGCGCAGCCGGGTGATTTCGAGAGTTCGGGAAACCGACGGCAGGGCCATCCCCGCCATGACCGCAAGCGCCAACGCCACCATGAGGATCTCGATGATGCTGATCCCCCTGTCGTCTCCCACCATCGGAGCGCTCTTACGCCACCGGCGCAAAGCGATACTCCTTTCCCTGCTCCAGGATCTGACACGCTGGGACATCTTTCTTGAGCTCGTCAATGATCTCAGCGGCATACTGGGGCTTCAAGTGATACGCATACACGGTCGCCTTCACGCGTGCCTTGGCCAGTTCCGCCTTGAGGGCTTGCGGGGTCAGATGTCCGCTCAGGTCTGCGAGTCGTTGGAGCCGATTGGGGAAGGTGGTCCCGATCATGACTGCCCGGAGGTTCGGGATGTCCTTCACCGCCTTCCAGACCGCCTCCGTCGGGCCCGTATCTCCCAGGTGAAGCAGGGCCCCGAAATCGCCCTCGACGAGATAGCCAACGCTGATCACCGAATGGGACAAGCGAATCGGGGTGACCCGAAAATGGCAGAGGGGGGTCGGCCTCCCCTCGGGGAGGGGGCGAAAATCGAGGACGGGCGTCCGTGAACTCGGGATCTCGGTGAAGTTGGGCCACAAGACGTTATTCAGCAGGGAACCCTTCAGGGCCTCGAGCACCGGCTCGATACTGTGGACGATGATGGGCCGGTCCCGCCGGCCAAAGACGTTATCCGCCAGGTGGGCCAGCCCGCGGACGTGGTCCAGGTGCGTATGCGTCAGCAGGACCGCCTCGATCTGCGCCTGCTCGGGAATCTCCAGGACACCGGTGACGGACCCCGCGTCGATCAGCAGGGTCTCATCCAGGAGGAAGCTGGAGAGGTGGTACCGTGGCGCCTCACCGCCAAAGCATCCGAGCACCCGGTACCTCATGCCCGACCTCCGCTGGACGCCGGCGACTGCGACACCACTCCCCTTCTCTGTGGAGATCTCTTTTCCAGATGCTCCAACGCCTGTGAGCTGATTCGTCCACCCCGAAAGGCCCGCAGGAACGCCGCCGCCACTTTGCGGTCGAATTGCGACCCGGCACACTGTTCGATCTCAGTGGCCGCCGCTTCGTCGCTCAACCGCGGGCGGTAGGGGCGGTCAGTGGTCATGGCATCAAAGGCGTCAGCGACGGCGATCACCCGCGACGCCAGCGGAATCTCGTCCCCCTTCAATCCCTGCGGATACCCCTGACCATCGCAGCGCTCCTGGTGATGCCGAACCGCCGGGATCACCGCCTCGAGCTGCTTGATCGGCGCAAGGATTTCGGCCCCGAGCTGCGGATGGAGACGGATATGCGCCAGCTCTTCGGGGGTCAGAGGGCCGTGCTTGAGGAGGACCCCGTCCCGGATCCCGATCTTTCCCACATCGTGCAAGATCGCGGCCAGCTCGAGCGTTTCCTTCTCCTCGGCTTTCAGGCCCAGTTCCTCCCCGATGGCCAGCGAGATATCCACGACGCGCCGCACGTGGCCGCCCGTGTAGGGGTCTCGCTTCTCGATGGCCTCGGCCAATGTCGCCGCCGTACTGAGGAAGGTCTCCTTCACTTCCTCATAGAGTCGGGCGTTCTCAATCGCGATCCCCACCTGACGGGCCAACGATTCGAACAGGCGCTGATCCTCCCCATCGAAAGGACGATCGGTCCGTCGGTTGATGGCCTGGAGCACCCCGATGATCCGGTCCCGGCTCTTCACGGCAACACAGATCATGTTTCGGGTGACGAAATGGGTGCGGACATCGACCCGCCGTGAAAAGCGGGGATCGCGCCGCACATCGCTCACGACGGTGGATTGCCCGGTCCTGGCCACCCATCCCGCGACCCCCTCCCCGACCTTGAGCCGGACCTCCTTCACCTCTCTCCCGCGTTCCCCTAACGCCACCTCAAAGACCAGCTCGTCGCACTTCTCGTTCAGGAGGAGGAGAGACCCGACCTCACACTCCATGAGGCGCGTGGCGGCCTCCACCGCCCGCCTGAGCACCTCCGAGATCTGGAGCGTCGAGTTGAGAATGGCGCTCAACTCCATCAAGGTTGAGCACTGTCCCAGCCGTTTTTCCGCCTCGGAGTAGAGTCGAGCGTTCTCCACCGCCATCCCCAGTTGATGGCCGATGGTCGCGATCAGCTCGGCATCGTCCCGATGAAACGAAGGAGAGGTCGGAAGGCGCAGGAGCTCAAGCACTCCGGCGAGGTGGCCGGAAACCCGCAAGGGGACCGTAAGCAGCGAGGCCCGCCCCCCTTTGAATCGGGGAAGGGCCCAGCCGGGTGGCGCCGCCCCGACCGTCCGAAGACGCGCGCCATCGCCCCCCGTGAAGATCTCGCGGCGATGCGCTCCCTTGAGCGAGGCAGGTCCCAGCGAGACCGGAGATCCATTCTTTCCGCGCTGCATCCCGAAAAGCACCCGCTTCCTATGGGGATCGATCTGCAAGAGGACGCCGTAATCAGCCGCGAGGCCCTGCAGGATAATCTTCAGGAGTGCCTGGAAAAGCGGTTCGAGCTCCAACGTGGTTGTCGAAGCGCGCCGGATAGCCTGGAGAAGCCTGACCCGACGGTCCTGCGTCTTGACCTCCTTTTCCAGTCCGGCAATCCGCGCCTGCTGACGGTCGAGCTGGCGTTGGTACATGGTGAGGAGCCGTCGCACGGCCACTGGGGACTCCTGCCCGGTTCGGCGTGCCTGTTGATGTCTACCCACCGCTCCTCCTATCCCATCGCTTGCTTCAAGGCCCGGACAAATGCGGCCACGTCCTCGACGAGCCCCGGACCGCGGCCTCTCTGCTCGATGCGGTCGACGATGGCCGATCCCACGATCACCCCGTCGGCAAGGGCCGCCACGTGTGACACCTGGGCTGCGGTACTGATGCCGAATCCGACCGCAATGGGCTTGTCGGTCACCCGGCGCAGGCGGGCCAGAGAGGCCTCGAGATCGGACTGCACACTTTCTCTGGCGCCCGTCACCCCTTTGAGGGCGACATAGTAAATGTATCCCTGAGACACCGCCGCGATGCGGCGCAGCCGCCCCTCGGTGCTCGTAGGGGCGGCCAGAAAGATCGTATGGACGTGAGCAGCCGTGCAATACGCCTGCAACTGTTGTGCCTCCTCGGGAGGCAGGTCCGGGACGATGATCCCGTCCACCCCCGCATCGCCGGCGCGCCTGGCAAACTCGCTGGCCCCCATGCGAAGGATCGGGTTGACGTAGCTCATGAGGACGATGGGAATCGGGGATCGGGCACGGATCTGCTCCACCAATCCGATGACCCCCTTGAGTGTGACCCCGTTCTCGAGGGCCCGTTGGCTCGCTCGCTGGATCGTGGTCCCATCGGCCAACGGATCGGAAAAGGGGACGCCGAGCTCGAGGAGGTCTGCCCCCGCCTCTGCAAAGGCCCACGCCAGTTCCAGGGTCGTGGGTAGGTCCGGGTCTCCGGCGGTGATGAAGGGGATCAAGGCCTTGCCCCGTGCGGCTCGCAGGTCCCGAAAACACCGGTCGATTCTATTCATGCTTCAGCGTCCGACGTCCAACGTCCGGGATCACGTCGCCCCCGTGCCGTACCCCCATGCCTCCCTGCTGGGCGGCTTCGCCCATCATCTGAGAAACCAGGTCGACGTCCTTGTCCCCGCGGCCGGAAACATTGATCAGCAGGATACCATCTCGTCCGATCTCGGACGCCAGCCGGGTCGCATAGGCAATGGCGTGCGCGCACTCCAGGGCCGGGATGATGCCCTCGAGGACGGCGAGGAGCCGGAAGCCCTGCAGGGCCTCCTCATCGGTCACCCAGACGTATGTCGCACGGCCGGTCTCCATGAGGTACGTGTGCTCGGGTCCGACGCCGGGATAGTCGAGCCCTGCCGACACGGAGTGGGTGGTTTGAATCTGGCCATCGCCGTCTTGCAGGACGTAGCTCAGCGTCCCGTGAAGCACCCCCGGCTCGCCAGCCGCAAAGCGAGCCGCGTGTTTGCCCGATTCGATCCCGAGCCCCCCGGCCTCGACGCCGATCATCCGGACACCGGCATCCTCAATGAAGGGGTAAAAGAGACCAATGGCGTTCGACCCTCCCCCCACACACGCGAGCAGGACGTCAGGGAGCCGGCCTTCTGCCTCGAGGATCTGGGCCCGCGCCTCCCGGCCGATCACCGATTGAAAATTGCGGACCATCATGGGAAAGGGGTGGGCCCCCAGGGCCGAGCCGAGGACGTAGTGCGTATGATCAACATGGGTGACCCAGTCCCGCATCGCTTCGTTGATCGCATCCTTTAACGTGCGACTGCCGGCCTCCACCGGCATGACCTCCGCCCCCAAGAGCCTCATCCGGAACACGTTCAGCGCCTGACGCCGCATATCTTCCGTTCCCATGTAGACGCGGCACTCCAGGCCAAACAGGGCCGCTGCGGTCGCCGTCGCCACGCCGTGCTGTCCTGCCCCCGTCTCTGCGATGACCCTGGTTTTTCCCATCCGGCGGGCCAGCAGCACCTGCCCCAGGGTGTTGTTGATCTTGTGCGCCCCCGTATGGCACAGATCTTCCCGCTTGAGGTAGACCTTTGGTCCTCCGAATTTCTCGGTGAGGCGGCGGGCAAGGTAGAGAGGGGTCGGTCTTCCGGCATATCGCTCAAGGTAATAGGTCAATTCCGCCTGAAATGCTGGGTCCTCTTGTGCCTCGCGGTACGCCCGCTCGAGGTCCTCCAGGGGCGCCATCAACGTCTCGGGAACGTAGCGTCCCCCGTACCGGCCGAAATGTCCCTCACGATCTGGATGGGGCCAACTCATGCTGTCCCCCTCACGGATGCGATGAAATCTCGCAGTTTCTGGGGATCCTTGCGGCCCGGCTTGGATTCCACCCCGCTTGAGACATCGACCGCATACGGATGCACCTCGCGGATCACCTGGGCGACGTTGCCCGGGTTGAGCCCCCCCGCGATGATCACGCGCCCGAAGGCCTTGGCAGAGGACGCGACCTCGAGAGGAAAGGTCTGCCCGGTCCCTCCCAGGCTCCCCTCGACGAAGGTGTCGAGGAGAAAGGCGTGCACGCGATAGGCCTCGAAAGGGGGCGGCGGTCCCCCGCGTCTTATCCGAAAGGTTTTGATGACCGATACCGCGAGATGGCGGCAGTACTCCGGAAGCTCGGATCCGTGAAGCTGGACCGTCCGGAAACCACAGCGGTCTATCACCCGCTCGACCTCTGCGACCGGATGATCGGCAAAGACCGCCACCGGACTGACGAGCGGCGGAAGATCGTTGACAATCTCGCGAGCCGCATCGGGATCGATGTACCGCGGGGTCCCCGCCACGAAGATGAAGCCGAGGGCATCGGCCCCCGCCTCGACCGCCATCTCGGCGTCCTTGGCGTTGGTGATCCCGCAGATCTTCACCCTAACCGGCATGCCCCCTCCCCAAGAGGTCCCGAACCTTCTCCTCGACGTCTTGGGCGCGGAGGAGTCCTTCCCCGACCAGGATGGCGTCCACCCCGGCCGCCTCGAGCCGCGCCACCTCCTGACGATCGCTGATACCGCTCTCGCTGACCACCACGACCTCTGGCGGGATCTCAGCGAGCAGGGTAAACGTCGTCTCGAGGGAGACCTGGAAGGACTGCAGGTCCCGGTTGTTTATCCCCACGATGGGGACCTTGGCGCCCAGCGCTGCCTGCAGCTCCTGCGGCGTGTGGATCTCGGTCAGGGGATGAAGGTCCATCTCGTGTGAGAGTGCCAGAAGATCTTGCAGGGGTTGGGCCTCCAAGACCGCTGCGATCAAGAGGATGGCGTCGGCTCCCCACGCACGCGTTTCATACACCTGGTACGGATCAAGGATGAAGTCCTTGCGGAGGACCGGGAGGGACACGCTCGCCTTCGCCCGGGCCAGATCATGCAGGCTTCCCTGGAAAAAGGGTTCATCGGTGAGGACGGAGATGGCAGCCGCTCCTGCCGCCGCATACGCGCGGGTCAACCGCTCCAGGTCCAACCCATGTCGGATGATTCCTTGCGAGGGAGAGGCCCGCTTCACCTCGGCGATCAAACGGATTCCTCCCCCGCTCGATTTGCGGTCCAGCGCCCGGTGAAAGTCACGAGGCGGTGGCAGATCTCGGATCCGGGCCTTGAGATCCGAGAGGGGGACTGTCGCCTTCCGGGCGGCAACCTCTTCCCGCTTCGCTTGCACGATCTTGTCTAAAATCATCGTCAGCCGTTCCTGTTTGCAGTCAGCTGTCCGCAGTCACCCGTCAGAAACTAGACCAGAGACTGGAGATTGCAGAACTCCACGGCCTTCTCCAGTTTCTCCCATGCCGTCCCGCTGTCAATGGATCGCTCCGCACCCTTGATCCCATCCTGGATATCTTGCGCGCCCCCCCCAGCCGCGAGCGCCGCACCCGCGTTCAAGACAACGATGTCCCGCTGCGGGCCCTTGGCCCCCTGGAGGATCTGCCGGATGATCCCGGCATTGGCGGCCGCATCGCCCCCCGTGAGATCCGCGAGCGTTGCTCGGGGAATTCCGAAGTCCTCCGGCCGGACACAGTAGCTTCGCACGCCTCCCCCCCGGACCTCGGAAATCTTGGTCTCGGCGGTCGTGGAGATTTCATCCAGGCCGTCCATCCCGTGCACGACAAACGCCCGGTGGCACCCGAGCTGGTGTAACACATCCGCCAACACCTCGGTGAGGTTTCCATCATAGACCCCGATCACCTGCGCCGAGGCCCTGGCAGGATTGGTCAGAGGCCCCAGGAGATTGAAGAGCGTTCGGATCCGGATCTGGCGCCGAGCCCTCATCACATGCCTCATGGCCGGATGGAGGAGCGGGGCGTAGAGAAAGCCGATCCCGACCTCGTCGATGCATCGGCCGACCCGCTCGGGGGAAAGATCGAGGGGGATCCCGAGCGCCTCGATGGCATCCGCGCTCCCGCAGATTCCGGAGACGGAGCGGTTCCCATGTTTGGCCACCGGAATCCCCGCCCCTGCCACCACGAAGGCGGCCGCTGTGGAGATATTGAAGGTGCCTCGCGCGTCCCCGCCCGTCCCGCAGGTATCTACGAGCAACCCCTGTCCGGGACGGGACAGGCCCTGGGCGGCCACGTGCTGCGTCGGAACCACGGTCACCTTCTCTCGCATCACCTCGACAAAGCCAGTGAGCTCCTCCGGCGTCTCCCCCTTCATCCGCATGGCCGTGAGGAAGGCCGCAATCTGCGCATCGGAGGCCTCGCCGGACATGAGAACCTCCATGACGCCCCTGGCCTCCTCACGGCTGAGATCTTGCCCCTTCACCACCTTGGCGAGGGCCTCCACGATCATCGCTATGGCTCCAGGGCTCTCCCTCTCAGGAATCAGGCGGACGCCTGACTGCTACAACTGGAGGAAGTTTCGCAAAAGATCCTTGCCTACCCGGGTCAGGATCGACTCCGGGTGAAACTGGACCCCTTCCACCAGGTGCTCCCTGTGGCGAAGCCCCATGATTTCCCCCTCGGCCGTCTCCGCCGAGATCTCAAGGCAAGCGGGAAGACTCTCCCGTTCCACGAGAAGGCTGTGATAGCGGGTCGCCTCGAAAGGGTTCGGCAGCTTCCGGTAGACCGTGCGCTCATCGTGCTGGATCAGGGAGGTCTTCCCGTGCATCAGCCGTCCGGCTCGAACGATCTTCCCCCCGAATGCGGCTCCGATACATTGGTGCCCCAGACACACCCCGAGAATGGGGATGCGGCCGGCGAGGCGGGAGATCGCCTGGCACGAGATTCCCGCCTCCGTGGGGGTGCAGGGGCCAGGGGA
>CAYSDK010000046.1:0-5425 GCA_964429865.1 uncultured bacterium | reverse complement strand
GGGAGATCGCCTGGCACGAGATTCCCGCCTCCGTGGGGGTGCAGGGGCCAGGGGAAATGACGATTCGCGCCGGGCGGAGACGTTCCACCTCCTCCACGGTGATCTTGTCATTGCGCACGACCTGGACCTTTTCGCCAAGCTCCCCGAGATATTGAGCCAGATTGTAGGTAAAGGAGTCGTAGTTGTCGATCAGCAGCACCATGGCACTTCCTAAGTGACGAGTGGTTAGTGATTAGTGGTTGGTGGAAACCAACCGTTCACATTCACCAATCACTAGTCACCAGTCACCTTTCACCGCGCCCCAACTCCAGGCTTCCCTCGGCCATCTCGACGGCTCGAAGCATGGCCGCCGCCTTGTTCAGGGTCTCCTGGTACTCCCGCTCGGGCTCCGAGTCGGCCACGATCCCGGCTCCCGCCTGGATCCAGGCCCGCTCCTTCGCGAACAGGACCGTGCGGATGGTGATGCACGTATCCATGTTTCCTGAAAAGCTGATGTAGCCGATCGCCCCGGCATACGGACCCCTTTTCACCGGCTCGAGCTCTTCGATAATCTCCATCGCCCTGATCTTTGGGGCCCCGCTCACGGTGCCGGCGGGAAACGAGGCGCGGAGCACATCAAAAGCATCCTGTCCCTCCCGGACGCGCCCCCGCACATTCGACACGATGTGCATGACGTGGGAGTACCGCTCGATCACCATCAGCTCGTTGACGTCGACGCTCCCAGTGGCAGCGACCCGGCCGACATCGTTGCGCCCGAGATCGACGAGCATGATATGCTCTGCCCGCTCCTTCGGGTCCGCGAGCAGCTCGGCCGCGAGGGCGTGGTCCTCGCCCTCGGTTCCGCCTCGGGGCCTGGTCCCGGCGATGGGACGCAGGTCGATCTGTCCCTCCTCCAATCGCACCAGGACCTCGGGGGAACTCCCTGCCAGCGACAGGTCTCCGAGGTGGAGGAAGTACATGTACGGGGAGGGATTAATGATCCTCAGCGCCCGGTACACGTCAAAGGGCTGAGCGGCCGTCTTGATCTCGAATCGCTGGGAGAGGACGGCCTGGATGACGTCCCCTGCCGCCACATAGTCCTTGCACCGCTGGACCGCCCGACAGAACTGCTCGCGGGTGAACGTCGAGGTTACTTCCGGAGGCCGGGATGCCACCGGAGTAACCAGGGGCTGATCCAGCGGCTTGCGGAGATCGGCGACCAGCGCTTCGATCTTCGAGCAGGCGAGATCATACGCGGCCTCGGCGGTGCTGGCCGCCGTGTCGGGGACATACGCATTGGAAACCACCTGGATCCGCTGACGAAGGTTGTCAAAGATCAGGAGCGTATCGGTGAGCAGAAACAGGGCATCGGGCAGCGCCAGATCATCCTCGGTGAGGTTCGGCAGGGCTTCAAAGAAGCGGATCGTATCATAGGACAGATACCCGACCATGCCGCCGAAGAACCGTGGCAGGCCTTCGACCTTGACGGGTCGATAGACACGGAGTACTTCCTTGACGAGATCCAGCGGGTTGCTGATCCTCCGTTGCTCCAGGGGCACGCCAGGCCTCGAAAGCTCTGCCTGATTTCCCTTGGTCCGGATCACCAAGGAGGGATTCCGCCCCATGAAGCTGAAGCGAGCCCACTTCTCACCCCCCTGGACGCTCTCGAGGAGAAAGGCGTACTCTCCCCCCCTGATTTTCAAGAAGGCCGAAACGGCCGTCTCGGTGTCCGCCAGGACCTCGCGGTAGACCGGAATCAGGTTTCCCAGATTCGCCTTTTCGTTGAATTCCTTCCGGGACGGGTAATACATCAATGACTCCTGCAGATATGACACGATAAGTTAGCATGAACAAAAGGAAAGGTCAAGCGTGCCTTGAGCCGGCACGGGGAATAGATCCGGAGGAAGGCGTAAACTGGCTCGCGTATTTCCGAGAAAAAGACAGCACCTTCGGCCCCTCGCTCCGGGCCTCCCGCGGCGACCCTGTTCGGCGGCTTACGGCCTGGGTCCCTCCGTGTTCACGATCCGTGCAAGGAAGGCGGGCACGGTCGCGCCTCGGTTTCCCAGGCCGTCGCCAGCCGAGGGACCCCGCCGCTTCCGCCAATGTCGCTCGGGGGCCTGCCGGTGCTGCCTCAGCAAGCACGATGGGCGTCGGTCGTCGGTCATCCGTCATCGGTCAGTGGGTCGGGTGCGAGGGGCCGAGGGTGCTGTTGGAAGGGCATTACTCGAGGTGCGCGCCGATCTTGGACTGAATGACATTCCGGGGCACCGCCCCAATGACCTGATCCACCCGCTCGCCCCCCTTGAAGAGGAGGAGCGTTGGGATGCTCCGGATGCCAAAGCGGGCGGCCGTCCGAGGGTTCTCATCGACATTCAGCTTGGCGATCGTCACCTTTCCGGAATACTCATCGGCCAGCTCTTCGAGGACAGGCGCGATCATGCGGCAGGGGGCACACCACTCGGCCCAGAAATCGACGATGGTCAGTCCTTGACTCTCGACGACCTTCTGATCGAAATCCGCGTCGCTCACCTGGACGATATTATTCGAAGACATCGTTGTCTCCATCGTCGCCTTCCGGTTTCACGCCATGCTACCCCCCCACCCCCTCCCTGTCAAGCCTCCGCCCCCCTCTTTCTCTCATCACCCCATCGGAAAACTCCCACAACGGAATTGACATTCTGTCAGTAGGTGACAGCTTGTCGAAGAATTTACAGCCCAAGCAGCGTCAGCCCCAACATTGAGGTTGACAACACAGATGGCCGCTGGTAGCGGTGTGAGTGCTGTGCAGCCCTGCGTGCGGGCTGCCACGAATTTTTCTCAGGAAAGACGGCATGACACTCCGGCGACTCTCCCTCTTCACTCTTGTCCTTCTGCTCGCGACGTTCGTGCTCGTCCCTGTTAGAGCCGACGCGCCCAAAACGCCGACCGGCAAAGCACCCCTTGAACTCTTGGTCCACGACCTCCGCGCCCCGACCGGTGTGGCGGTGGATCCCGGCGGGACGGTCTACTTCACGGATCGGAAGGAGGGCCGCCTCTGGCAGCGAGCTCCCAACGGGAGTCTGACGATTCTCCTCGAGCGGCTTGAGCAACCGCGGGGGCTCGTCCGGGGGGAGGATGGCACGCTCTATGTCGTCGCGGACGCCTTCCAGGAACCCCAGGAGGGGGCCCGGTCGAAAGGCGTGCTGCTGAAGCGCACCCCCAACGACGGGACCGTGAGCATCGTCGTGGAGAACTTCCGGAAGCCGAAGCAGCTCGCGTTCGATAAAGACAACCGCCTCCTCCTCTCGACCCGGGGTGGTCTCCGGCCCCAGGCGGATCCCGAAGGGGAAGAGACGCAGGAAGAGCGGGACGACGACGAAGGCACCACGGATGACGACGTCGCTAGCGCCGATGAGGACGAGGAAACGGAGGGGCCACCTGAAGCCTTCCAGGGGACGGTCTTTCACATCAATGCCGAGGATGGCCAGATTCTCGCCTCACACGCGGGCTTTCGGCGGCCCTCGGGAATCGTGGCCGATGAGGCGGGGACCCTCACCGTCGTTGCCAAAGGCTTTAAACCCAAGGAGCCCCCACTCAAAGGGACCCTCTTTCAGATTAAGGCCAATGGCGACGCGACCGTCCTCCTCGAAGGGCGCTTCAAGCGTCCCAAGGGGCTTGTGCGGGATGTGCTGGGCTTTCTCTTCCTGGCCGTGAAGGGAGACCGAGAGAAACCCAAGGACGGCGGCCTCATCCTCAAGATCGCCCCCGACGGAGCCTTCACCCGCTTTGCGCAGAGCTTTGAGCGCCCCTGGGGACTCACCTTCGATCCCCAGGGCAACCTCTACGTGACGGATCCGAAGGGCGGCCGGATCTATCGGTTCCTCGCGCCTGCTCCGCCCTCGCTCGCAGACCACCCGGCAACGACCCGGGAGGCCCAGGTCACCCTGGCGGGCACCACGGAGCCGGAGGCCCGAATCACGGTACGGGGCGGCCAGGAGGAGGTCACGGCGCTTGCGGATGTCCAGGGTGCTTTCTCGATCGATGTGCCCCTCGTGCTGGACCAGGTCAATCAGCTCAAGGTCTACGCCACGGGGGCCAAGGGTGAAGGCCTCACGAGCGCCACCGCCCTCGCGCCCATCCAGCAGCAGGCCACGCCGCCACCCCCGAGCATCGTGCTCGTCCTCCAGATCAACGAGCCATCCCCCGGCGCTACCATCACCTCGGACTCAGTGCTCGTCCGTGGGGTCGTGGACGCCGGCGGCCTCGAAGTCGGCGTCACCGTCAACGGCGTGCCCGGTCTAGTCAGCGGCACCCAGTGGGCGGTCGATATCCCCCTTGCGCTCGGCAGTAATAGCATCTCTGCGACGGCCTCCACGGTCACCGGTGTCCAAGCTACCACCAGCATCACCGTTCAGGTCACGCAATCTCAGGAACCGCAGATCGTCCTGAAGGCTGCTCCCCTGAGCGGCCTCGCCCCCTTGACCGTGCGGTTCGAGGTGGAATCGGGGCTGGACCGACCGATCGTCCGGTACGAATTCGACCAGAACGGCGATGGGACGGTCGACTTCACTGGGACATCGTTCGAGGACGTCCAGGTGACTTACACGACCCCGGGCCTGATCACACCGACGCTGAGGGTCACGGACGATCAGGGCCGGACGGTCAGTGCGAGGGCAATGGTGCACGTCCTCGATCAGGCTGCCACGATCGCCATGTTCCAGGGCAAGTGGGACGCCTTCAAGTCCGCCCTGGCCGCTCGGGATATTCCGCGGGCCACAGCCGAAGTGGCGGTCGGTCTCCGACCGCGTTTCCAGCAGGTCTTTCAAACCCTGGACGCGAACCTGCCGACCATCGCCCCAACCCTGGGGCCGGCGGCCATCACGCGGGTAACGGACGGGTTGGCGGAGGGCGTCACGCAACGTATCCATGGTAAGAAGACCTACCTCTATTTCATCTACTGGGCGCCGGACTCAGACGGGATCTGGCGCATCATTGAGATGTGAGGACGCCATGCGACGCGTGTTCCTGCTGTTGAGTCTTCTGTTGCTGTTCCCAACGTCGGCGGCATGTGCGACCCAGATCCCATCCGCCTACTCCGCGCACCCGATTCGGGGCTGGGTGGTGGACGCCAGCACCGGCCAGCCCCTCGAGGGGGTCATCATCGTCGCCCAGTGGATCCTGTACGACACCGGCCTGGGCGGGCAGAATCCCCGGGGGCGACTTGAGGTGTTGGAAACGGTCACCGCCGGGGACGGCGGCTATGCGTTTCCCGGCTGGGGCCCCAAGCCGAATCCAAAAGTAACCGTCGACATCGCCCACGGCTATGCGTGCTGCTTCCTCACGGACCGGGATCCCAAACTGAGCTTCTTCAAGCCCGGCTACCGACCGCTCACTGTGGAGAATAACCGCATTAGCGAGACCTCCATGCGAAGCTCGGACTGGGATGGGAAGACCATCGAAGTAGAGC
>CAYSDK010000045.1:0-14577 GCA_964429865.1 uncultured bacterium | reverse complement strand
CGCTGAATGTGCTTTCTTGGCGGCCGCGATAACGATCTCGAGTCGATGCGGGCGGAGCAAGATCCGAGTGCGGCGAGCACCCTCGGCGGACGATCCGACCTAGCCTGGCACCAACGGAACTCTTCGGCGGCCTGGTGAGACAGAAAGCCCCGAAGTCCGATCCACCCTTTTGTAAAGGACGCATCTCCTGAAATCCCATGGCGACCTGGGTCCTTGTCGACCATCGGCTCCCGTCGAGGTATGGCGCCATACGGCGCCTCGCCGTCACCGTACGGGCATTCGGGCAATTCGCCAGACCATCATACCTAGGGTTGGCCGGCAGGCCCAGCACAGGCCGCAATAGCTGCGGGGCGCGGGCGCGGGCCGACTTGGCCCATTTTTTGCTTGACAAATCCGGAAGCCAGGATTAACTAGCCTAACAATGTTGATGAACGGTTTGAAGGGAGACAGATCATCTGTGGGTGAGGAAAGGGTTTTCCATGGCAAACCTTTTTAAGCGCGGCGGGGCTCTGCTGGGCGTGGACATCGGGACCAGCTCGGTGAAGACGGTCCAGCTCAAGCATTCTGGAAGAAAGCACGAACTGGCCCACCTGGGCATCGCGCCCCTGCCACCAGAGGCGATTGTGGATGGGGCGATCATGGACGGCGGGGCCGTGATCGCGGCGCTGCAGCAGATCTTCGACGAGCACAAGATCACGGCCAGGGACGTGGCGGTGGCGGTCTCCGGACATTCGGTCATCATCAAGCCCATCAAGATGCCCTTGATGAAGCCGCAGGAGCTGGCCGAGTCCATCCAGTGGGAGGCCGAGCAGCACATCCCCTTTGCGATTGAGGATGTCAACCTGGATTACGAAATTCTCCGCAGCCCCCCGGGGGCGGTGGAGATGGATGTCCTCCTCGTGGCGGTGAAAAAGGATATCATCAGTGAATACCTCACCGTGGCCTCCTCTGCGGGCCTCAACGTGGTCGTGGTGGATGTGGATGCCTTCGCCGTGGCGAACGCGTACGAGGCGGCGTACGACGTCGGTCCGGACGAGGTCGTCGCCCTGCTGCATGTCGGAGCAGCCGTGACGACGGTCAGCATCCTTCGCGGGGGGATCCTCCTCTTCACCCGGGACAGCGTCATCGGGGGAAACCGGTACAACGAGTCGATCCAGAAGATGCTGGGTGTGAGCTATGAGCAGGGGGAGACCTTGAAGCTGGGGGGCCGCGTGGAGGGGTACAGTGGGGCGGATAGTCAGCCAGCCATCGACCTCGTCAACGCGGAGCTGGCCGGCGACATCCGGCGCTCGATCGACTTCTTCCGCTCGGCTGCCCCCGCGGGTACCATCCACCGAATGCTGGTGAGCGGCGGCGTCGCGCGTCTGCCGCGCTTTATCCCCTACTTGAGCGAGGCCCTGGACCTGCCGGTGGAAATGGCCAACCCGCTCCGCCGAATCAAGGCGGACCCCAAGCGGTTTGATCCGGAGTACCTGGAGCACATCGCACCCCAGTTGTCGGTCGGCGTCGGGCTTGCCTTGCGGGAGGTGGGGGACAAATGATCAGGGTAAACCTTCTTCCGAAGGCTGGGCGGGCGGCGACTGGCGGCGACTGGCGAACGGTCGGCGCCGGGTTTGGTGGACTTGGGCTCCTGGCCGTCTTGGGGGCTGTGTGGTGGATGGTCTCCAGCCAGGCGAGCAGCCTGGAGGGGCAGATCACCTCGATTCAGACCGAGATCAAGCGGCTCGAGGTCGTGGCGAAGCAGGTCGATCAATACAAGGCTGAGAAGAAGCTGCTGGAGGAACGGCTCAGGGTGATCCAGACGCTCCTTGCCTCCCAGAGCATCCCGGTGCATCTCATGCAGGCGCTGAACGACGAGCTGCCAGATGAAATCTGGCTCAACTCGATTTCCATGACCGGAAACAAGCTCGTGCTACGCGGGTACTCCTACACCGATATTGGCATCGCCAACTTCATGACTCAGCTGGGCAAGAAGGCCCCCCTTATCCGAGAGGTGGAACTGGTGGTCTCGGAACAGGCCGAGGTTCAAAAGGTCCCCCTAAAAAAGTTCGAGGTCGTCTGCACGGTGGCAGGCTGATCCACCGAGGGGAATGGCATGAACATCAAAGGGTTTTTTGCCAATACGCCGAAAAAGCAAGTATATCTGTTGCTGGGACTGGCCGGCGCGGCCGTCGTGTCCGGGTGGTGGTTCTACATCTTTCAGCCGGCGCGCGAGCACCGGGACCATCTGCGCGGGCAGGTGGCCCGGCTGCAGCAGGACCTGTTTCAGAAGCAGCGAATTGCTGAAGAGCTTCCCAAGCTCGAGGTGGCCCGGAAGGCACTCCAAGAGGAACTCGATAAGGCGCTGCGCCGCCTCCCGGAAGAGAAGGAGATTCCCACCCTGCTGACGCAGATTAACCGGCTCGGGCAGGAGGCGGGTCTGGCCTTTACCCTCTTCAAGCCGGGGAAGCCGATCAAAGAGGAATTCTATAGCCGGATTCCCATTCGGATCAAGGCCGATGGGACGTACCACGCCTTGGGGCGTTTTTTTGAGCAGCTCAGCCGCATGGAGCGTATCGTCAATATCACCGACCTCAAGCTCGACCAGACAGACGGCCGGCGTCCGGGTACGGGGGGGGGGACGACAGACAAGGCCACGATTACCGGAGAATTTACGGCCACGACCTTTACCTTTGGCGGGTCGGAGGGTGAAGCGGAGGCAGGGGCGAAGGGAGGGTCGAAGGGATGAGGCGTGTCAGTGTCGGTTTCCTCCTCCTCAGTCTGGCGCTGGGCAGCTGTTCGTCGGAGTCTCCCCCTCCTGCGCCACCGACCCCTCCCCGGCCACCCCAACAGAAGGTGGCTACGGCCCCAGGGCAGCCAGGTGCCACTCCGGGAGCGGCCCCGGTGAATCTGGGCCCGGCGAATTATAGTCCCAAAGACCGCCGAGACCCCTTCCACCCCCTCGTGGAGCCCCCTCGGGAGGAGAAGGCCCTGGATATCGGAGGCTATAAGCTGTCGGGGATCGTCTGGCAACGGCAGCAGTATTTTGCCCTGCTGGAGACGCCCGACGGCCTTGGGCATATCTTGAAGGTGAACGACCGGCTCGGCCCCAGCGCCCGGGTGAAAGAGATCACCAAGGACGCTGTGCTCATCGAGATGAAAGATGAAGACCCCGCGAGGAAGGGCCAAGTCCGGACGATTAGACTGGAGCTGCAGCAGCAGCAAAAGAAGGAGGGACAATGATGGTACGGGCAACAGCCTCCCAGCCCCCGCGGTGGGCGATCGGGTTTTTGGTGGGGGTGCTCACCGTCTCGTGGGTTGTGATGCGGACCGTATCGGTCCCGGCCGCGAGAGCGGGAGAGCATGAATCCGTCCCAGGGACGAGCGCGCCTGCGGTCGCGCCCGCTCCTTCCAATGGCATCGCGGCCGGCCTCCTGGCGCCGTCCGCGCAGGCAGGGGGCGCGGGTGGGCAGCCATCGGCCGCTCCCATTCAGGTGACGGGGGTGGAGGTCGCAGAGGTTGGCCCGAAATCGGCCACCATTGTGATCAAGACAGACCGCGCCGTGGAAAGCTACGAATCCTTCGCCCTGAAAGATCCGCCGCGCTTGGTGGTCGATATTCCCAACGCGGTCCATGCGGCGCCGAAGACCGTCCCGGCCCGGGGGCCGATCACAGAGATCCGGAGCTCGCAGTATAAGAGCCAACCGGTCAAGGTGGTTCGGATCGTCCTCGATCTGGTCTCCGCACTCCCATATCAGGTTCAGGCCACTGCCGTTCCCCTCCGGGTTCTGATCGGCGAGGCGACGCCGACACCGCTCATGGCCGAGGCGCCGAAGCCTGGAGAAGCCCCGGCCAAGGAGGCTGCACCAGAGACCCTGCCCCAGGCCCCGGCCCCCTCTCCGGAGGCTGCTATGCCGGCACCGGCTGCGGAGGGGCGGGTGCAAAGCGTCGATTACCGACCCCGGGATGGCAAGGCCGAGATTCTCGTGCGGACGACCGGGCCGGTCACCTTCAACGTATCAGAGGTAGGCACCCCTCCCAGCCTGATTCTGGAGGTGACTGGGGCGGTGATCGATCCGCAGGCGACCAAGGTGCTCGATGTGAGGCAGCTGGCAGGCCCGGTCCTGCGGATTCGGGCAGCCCAGCATCGCCTGGAGCCGGACAAGGCGGTCCGGATTGTGGCCGATTTGAAAGGGCAGGTCCGTCACGATGTGGTCCAGACCCCGGAGGGCATTCGACTCGTGGTGGAGGGCGTGCCCAGCGTTGCTGCTGCTCCGCCCGTTCCCGCCGTTTCGCCCGTTCCCGCCGTTCCGCGGGAGGAGCCCAAGCCCGAGAGGAAACTGACCCCGACTCCGGCGGCCCCCGTTGCTGAGGCACCCGCCCGCCTCTCCATGGACTTCAAGGACGTCGACATCAATAACCTCTTGCGGATTATCGCCGAGGTGAGCGGGCAGAACATTGTGGCCGGCGAGGATGTCAAGGGGAAGGTCACGGTCCGGCTCGTGGATGTCCCCTGGGACGTGGCCCTCGATAATATCCTCCGGATTAATGGATTTGGTTTCGTCCGGGAGGACAACATCATACGGGTCGCCAAGTCGGACACCATCCGCCGGGACCAGGACCAGCGTCGCAAGGATCAGGTAGATGCGATCAGGCTCCAGCAGGAGGCATCGCTAGACCCGCTGACCACCGAGATCGTGAGGGTGAGCTACGCCGATCCCAAGAAGGTCGTGGAGAGCCTCAACAAGGTCAAGAGTACGCGGGGATCCATCTCGGTGGACGACAGGACTGCCTCGCTCCTCATCGAGGATACCGAGAAAAATATTGCGAAGATGCGGACCATTCTCAAGGAGCTGGATCAGGCAACCCCTCAGGTGATGATCGAGGGCCGGATCGTGACCGTCGTCGCACGACACACCCGCGCGCTTGGCATTACATGGGGTTTCCAGTATGGGAATCCCACGACAAACACGGCGTTCAGACTCTCGGATATCTACGGCACCACCGGGCCCGTCCTCGCTAACCCCCCCGCTCCGACGGGACCGATCCCCGCCGCCTTCCCTACTTCTATCCCGGCGGCGGTCAACCTGCCCGTCCCGGGCCCCGCGGGTGCCATCGGCCTCGTCTTTGGGGCCGTGCGTGACCAGTTACGATTGAATATGCAGTTAAGCGCCCTGGAGCAGCAGTCGCTGGCCCGCACCCTCTCCACCCCGCGTATCGTGGCCCTCGATAATCAAGAGGCGGAGATCAAGCAGGGTGAAGAGGTTCCCTTTACCACCGTCGATTCTTCGGGCCGGACGACGGTTACATTCAAAGAGGCGGTCCTGAGCCTGAAGGTGACGCCGCACGTCACCGCGGATCAGCGAATCTCGATGAAGGTGAGGGCGACCGATGACAGCAAGGGGGAGCGGATCGACTTCGCAGGAGGCTTCGCCTTCCCCTTTAACAAGAATGAAGCCACGAGTAGTATCCTGGTCGACAACGGATCGACCGTGGTCATCGGCGGGGTCAGGAAGCGAAGGGAGTTCGCCTCCGAAGATCGGGTCCCCTTCCTGGGTGAGGTCCCGGTCCTGGGATGGCTCTTCAAGAGGCGGACCGAGAATGTCGAGCCCGAGAACCTGGAGCTGTTGATCTTTATCACCCCGCGGATCCTCGATGAGCCCCGCCAGGCCCGGGGCTATTAAGCAGGCTGTTTCCCGAATCACGAAACGCACCCTTTCGGGGTGCGTTTCTGCTTTTCCGGCGGCCGGTTTTCCGCTACCATATCGTCAAGGAGGTGTGGCCAATGTCGCGCGTCAGTCCCTTCCGAGCATTGGTAGGTGTGCTCGTGGGTCTGTATCTGTCACTTCACCCGGCGGCAGCAGGGGCCGCCAAGCTCATCCTGGCCCTGGGTGATGATTCCTACATCCCGAGCAATGCCATCCAGGGGGCCGAGGTCAAGAGGGAGCTCGGGGAGTATGAGCTGGTGGAGTTCGCGGTCGTGATCCTCTCGAACGTGTCGTACGGTGGGCTGCCGGCCGCCGTCCAGGGAGGCCTCTCTGAGTACCTGAATCGTGGGGGGTCCCTCTTGATCACCGGGGGACCGAATGCCTACGGCAGCGGGGGATACCGGGCGATAGCGGATATTCTGCCCTTCGAGATTCGGGCCGAGCAGGATTGGCGAGCCGCCCCCTTCAAGCCGGTGATTCCCCTGCAGCCGGGACATCCGATCCTGGAGGGGGTGACGTTCCGGACCGTGGGGACCTTCAATGATCTCAATCCCAAGCCTGGCGCGGTGGAGATTGCCCAATACGCCGGCGGAGGGCTTGGTCGAGGCATTGGGGGTGGGCCAGGTGGCGCAGTGTTAGGTGGCGGCACGTTCCAGTCCCCGATGATCGCTGAGCGACGCGTGGGGTCGGGGACCGTGCTGGGGGTTGCCTTCGATCTCGGGCAAGAGGCCCGGAGTGGCTGGGCCGACGGCAGCCGCTTCGTCCGAAACCTCCTCACCTATCTGTTGGCGCTTTCCCCCCTGGAACCCAAGCCGAGAGAGAAGGAGGAGGGCGGGGGGGAGAGGAGAAGATAGGCAACATGTTGCGGTATCTCACGGCAGGGGAATCCCACGGCCCGTCCCTGACGGCGATCCTGGAGGGGATCCCCGCCCGCTTGCCGCTGAGCACCAAGGATATCGACACGGAACTCAGCCGGCGGCAGATGGGGTACGGGCGGGGGGGGCGGATGAAGATCGAGCAGGATCGGGTGCTCATCACCGCAGGAGTCCGGCATGGTCTCACCCTGGGCGGCCCTATTGCCCTGGCCATTACCAATCGGGATTTTGCCAATTGGCAGGACACGATGGCGCCCGAGGCCGAGGCCAGGGCCCGGGACACCCGACCGCCGGTCACGCGACCCCGTCCCGGGCACGCGGATCTGCCGGGGGCGATCAAGTACGGGCATCGGGATGCCCGAAACGTCCTCGAGCGGGCCAGCGCCCGCGAGACCACGGCGCGCGTGGCGGTGGGGGCGGTGTGCAAGCGCCTCCTCCGGGAATTTGGCATTTCGGTCCTGAGCCACGTGGTGGAGATCGGCGGCGTCCGCGCGAGGATCGACGATCTCTCACCCGAGCAGATTGGGGCCCTGGCCGAGGCCTCTCCGGTCCGATGCGTGGATCGGGAGGCGAGCGAGGCGATGGTGGCTCGGATCGACGAGGCCCGGAGGCGCAAGACCACCCTGGGAGGGATCTTTGAAATCATCGTGGAGGGGACCCCGGTAGGTCTCGGGAGCTATATCCAGTGGGACCAGAAGCTCGATGGACGCCTGGCACGGGCCTTGATGAGCATCCAGGCGATCAAGGGGGTTGAGGTGGGTCTCGGCTTCGAGGTCGCCCGCCGCTTCGGGCTCGAGGCGCACGACGAAATCTTCTATGATTCGGGGCGGCACGCCCCTCACGGCCTGAAGTTCTTCCGAAAGACGAACTACGCCGGCGGGCTCGAGGGGGGGATGAGCAACGGAGAAGCGATCATCCTCCGGGCGGCCATGAAGCCCCTGTCCACCCAGTACGCTCCTCTCCGCTCCGTCGACCTCGAAACCAAAGAGCCCTTCGAGGCGACCGTGGAACGGTCTGACGTCTGTGCCGTCCCTGCCGCCGGGGTCATCGGAGAAGCGGTCGTGGCGTTCGAGGTGGCGGTCACCCTGCGCGAGAAATTCGGCGGGGACAGTCTCGAAGAGATGAGGCGGAATTTCGATGCCTACCTGAACGTTGTGCGGGATTTCTGAGGGGGTTCCGTCGAGGTGATCGCCATGCGGAATATCGTGCTCACCGGGATGATGGGGACGGGGAAGACGACGGTGGGCCGCTACCTGGCGGAGCGACTGGAGATCCCGTTTTACGATCTCGATGAGCTGATCGAACAGGAATCAGGGCTGAGTATCCCTGCCATCTTTCGGGAGCAGGGCGAGCCGGTCTTTCGCGCGCTGGAGCGCGCGGTCGTGTCCCGTCTCGGCCAGCTCCAGGGATGCATCATCGCCACCGGCGGTGGGACGATCATCGACACGGAGAATCTGCGTCAGCTCAGGACGAATGGAGAGATCATCTGTCTCACCGCTGCGCCGGAGCGGATCGTGGAGCGCACCAAGGGTATGGAACACCGTCCCCTGCTCTGGCACGCGGATCGATTGGAACGGATCCGCGAGGTCATGCGCGTGCGTGCCCCCGTCTATGCCCTCGTGGGTCAGCCGATTGACACGACCGATCTGAGCGTCGAAGAGGTGGCTGCCCGGATCGGGGCACGGATTCAGCTCCGCCAGGTCTCCAAAGGATAGCCGATGGAGCGCGTGACGGTAAACCTCCGAGACCGCAGTTATCCGATTTACATCGGGGCGAATATCCTCCCCGAGGTTGGAAGCCTTGCCCAGCCTTGTGACCTTTCGGGCCGGGGCGCCCTGATCACCAATCCTGCGGTCGGCCAGCTCTACGGTCAGCAGGTGCTCTCCTCCTTTGAACGGACGGGCATCGCCCTCACCCTCCTCGAGGTCCCGGACGGAGAAGAGTTCAAGACTCTCCAAACGGCGGCAGATCTCTACGAGAGGCTGCTCCCCCTCGGACTCGACCGTCGGTCGCCAATCGTCGCCCTTGGCGGGGGGGTGATCGGGGATCTGGTGGGGTACGTGGCCGCGACCTTTGTGCGGGGCCTTCCCCTGATCCAGATGCCGACGAGCCTCCTGGCCCAGGTGGACAGCAGCGTCGGGGGAAAGGTCGGGGTGAACCTCCCCCAGGCCAAGAACATGGTGGGGGCTTTCTACCAGCCACGCTTCGTCCTCAGTGACGTCTCTCTGCTGAGCACGCTGCCGCCCCCGGAGTTTCGGGCGGGATTGGCCGAGGTGGTGAAGTACGGGGTGATTGCGGATAAACCCTTCTTCGAGTGGCTCGAAGAGAATATGACGGGCATCCTGGAGGGGCGAGAAGAGGCGCTCATCCACGTGGTGAGGACCTCCTGCCGCATCAAGGCCGCGATAGTAGAGCAGGATGAAAAGGATGAAGGGATCCGAGGCGTTTTGAACTTCGGGCATACCGTCGGGCATGCGCTCGAGGCGGTGACCGGGTACGGCGTGTTCAGGCACGGGGAGGCGGTGGCGGTCGGTATGGTGGCGGCCGCCCGGATCTCGTGCCAGATGGGGCTCTGTAGCGAAGAGGTTCCTTCCAGACTTCAGGGGCTCCTGCAGCGGATCGGGCTGCCAACTGCTCTCAAGATTCAACCGAGAACATTAAAAGAAACAATATGTTATGATAAAAAAATAAAGGACAACATGAGCTATTTTGTCTTGACAAAAGATCTTGGGAGCGTTACAGTCGCGCCGGTCTTTGACCCCCTGGAGGCCCTCGAGGGTCTGTCCGCCACCTGATCCTGGCGTACGAGGCGCATGGTGCCACGAACACTGCATCTTGAACAGTTACAAGCAAAGCTCGCGAGCGATCCTCACTCCACCCTCTTCGCACAACTGGCGGACGCCTACCGAATGGGAGGGAAGTTCGAGGAGGCGATCCGAGTGTGTAAAGAGGGGCTGAGGCGTCGTCCGAAATATGCCGGCGCCTACATCGTGCTGGGTCGGGCCCATCACGAAAGTGGGGACCTGGTCGCAGCACGGGAAGCCTTTCAACGGGTCACCCAGCTCGCGTCAGACAACGTGCTTGCGTACGGGTTCCTTGGGCAGATCGCAGAGGCCCGGAATGAGATCCCGCAGGCACTCGATGCCTATCGGATGGCTCTCACCCTGTACCCTTTTGATAAGCAGATCCGGGCAGCGGTTGCGCGACTCCAAGCACGGCTCGGGGACGAGACACAGTCCGCCTCGCTGGCGGTGGCGGAAGCCCCCGCCGCCCCGAAGGAGCCCCTGACCAGCGAGACGCTGGCGGAGCTCTATGCGTCGCAAGGACTCTACGAGCGCGCGGCCCAGACCTATGAGCGCCTCATGACCGAGGCGCCGGGTCGGGCCGATCTTCAGGCGAAGTACCGAGAGGTCGCGACCCATCTCAGCCGGGCACCCAAGACGGGGGTCCCGACTTCTGCAGCGAGAGGCGACGCGCTCAGGCTGCTCGAGGCCTGGCGCGACGCGTTCCGCCGGCTGAGGGAAACGCGACGAGGAGGGACCGAATTGCTCGCGGCGTGGCAGGCCGCCTTCCAGAAGTTGCGGGCCAAGCCGACGGGGGCAATCGGCGTCCTCGAGTCCTGGCGCGACGCGTTCCGCCGGCTCAAGGCCGCGGCGGGAGGGGAGACGACCTGAAGTCCAGGGGGCGCTCCCGGCTTCTCGGTGTGAATGCTCCTGTGCACGGGAGGGGATCACATCGTGCGGGTCCTAGTGCTCAACGGTCCGAACCTGAATCTCCTGGGAGGGAGAGAACCGGAGATCTACGGCACCACGACCCTCAGTGAGCTCGAAGAGGAGATTCGCCGGGCGGCCGAGGCGCGGGGGATCGAAGTGCAATTCTTCCAGTCCAACCATGAGGGGGGCCTGATCGACCGGCTTCAGCAGGCACGCGGCTGGGCCGACGTGGTGCTGCTGAACGCCGGAGGCTTCACCCACACCAGCGTGAGCCTGCGGGATGCTGTGGTGGGGGTCGGCATTCCCGTCGTCGAGATCCATCTCTCGAACATTCACGCCCGGGAGACGTTCAGACATCGTTCCTTGATTTCGCCGGTGGCGGTGGGGCAGATCACTGGCTTCGGGCCATTCAGTTACCTCCTCGGTTTGGAGGCGGCCATTGATGTGGTCAAGCAACGGGGCCGCAAGCCCTGACCCCGACCAGCCCTCCTCGAGGAGTGCACTCGATGATCGTGTCTAACGACCTCCGGTCCGGGACCAGGATCGAGCTGGACGGCACGCCGTACCTGGTCGTCGGGTATCAGCATCACAAGCCAGGAAAGGGCGGGGCTATGGTCCGCACCAAACTCCGGAATCTAAGGACCGGGGCGCTGATCGATCGGACCTTTCGCCCGGACGAGAAACTCTCCCCCGCCCCTATTGAAGAACGGAGAGCTCAATTCCTCTATCGACAGGGTGACGACTATGTCTGTATGGACGTCGACTCCTACGAACAGTTTGTCGTCACGGAGAGGCAGTTGGGAGAGGCCGGGGCATTTCTGAAGGAGGAGATGGAGATCACCATCCTCTTTTACCACCAAGAGGTGATCGGGGTGGATCTGCCCATCACCGTGGAGCTCACGGTGGTCGAGACCGAGCCCGGTGTCCGCGGGGATACCGTCTCGGGCGGCTCCAAGCCTGCCAAGCTGGAGACAGGGGCGGTCATTCACGTTCCGCTCTTCATCGACGTGGGGACCCGGGTCCGCGTCGACACCCGGACAGGGACCTACATCGCGCGCGCCTAGTTCCGTTCCCATGGTGTGCCCCGAACACCGGCAGGAAGCCACCGACCCTGCACGTAACACCGCATACTTCTGAACGGAATGAGAAAAGTTGGAACGGCACCAGTGGATCGATCAATCGCTGCTCCGAAGGGCCCGTATTCCCTCTGCGTGATCACGGACGAGCAGATTTCGGGCCTCCGTCACCGTGAGGTCGCGGCCCAGGCTCTCGCAGGCGGGGCAACGATGATCCAGCTCCGGGACAAGGGGGGGGACCTTCGCTCGCTATACGAGGAGGCGGGTGCCATTCAGCAACTGTGCCGCCGGTACCGCAGGCTCTTCATTGTGAATGA
The DNA here is from genome assembly GCA_964429865.1 of uncultured bacterium. GTDB lineage: Bacteria > Methylomirabilota > Methylomirabilia > Methylomirabilales > CSP1-5 > CSP1-5. The sequence continues at coordinate 2,909 of CAYSDK010000045.1, read as the reverse complement.
CCGTCTCGACGTGGCGCTATTGGCGGAGGCGGACGGGGTCCACCTGGGGCAGGAAGACCTTCCCGCAGGGTTGGCCCGCCCCCTCTTGCATCCGGGAATGCTTCTTGGCATTTCCACCCACTCGGTGGAGGAGGCGCGGGAGGCTGAAGCGGCAGGGGCTGACTACATCGGATTCGGTCCCGTGTTCCCGACGGGCACGAAGACCGGGACCGGGCCGACCGTAGGGCTGGACGGGATCCGTATGGTCAAGGCGGCCGTTCAATTGCCGGTCTTGGCCATCGGCGGGATCACGCTCGAGCGAGTGCCTGAGGTGGTCCACGCGGGGGCGGATGGGGTCGCGGTCATTTCGGCCATCGTGGGATCGGGAAGGATCACCGCTGTCTGCCGTCAGTTCCTCTCGCGAATTCAGGAAGGGCTAGCGCAGGAAAGGCATTGACACGAAGCGTGGAGAGACCCTATAAATGAATCCGCCAGAACCGGGGTGAGACGCGCGTGTTCCAGGGGAGGGATCGGGGGAGAGGGAGGAGAGGCTATGACACGCTGGCGGAAAGGCATGTTAGGACTCTTGATCCTACTGCTGACGGTCATTCCAGGGTTCGGGGACGCCCAACAGGCCCCGAAGGGGATCATCAAGATTTACACCAGTTGGCCCATGCAAGGGGCCATGATCCCGGAAGGGACCGCCATGAAACGCGCCGTTGACCTCGCCGTGGAACACTCTGGAGGGGCGGTCGCCGGCTACCGCATCCAGGTCGTCAATCTGGATGATGCCTCTCCGGTCACCGGGACCTGGGATGGGACCATTGAGGCGGAAAATGCCCAGAAGGCGGTGACCGATAAAGACGTCATGGCGTATATCGGAACGTACAACAGCGGTGCGGCGAAGGTGAGCATCCCCATCACCAACAAGGGCGGCCTCGTCATGATCACCCCTGCCAATACGTGGCCTGGACTGACCAAGCCTGGCTTCGACAAAGGAGAGCCAGATATCTACCGGCCCGCCGGCAATGTCAACTTTTTCCGCACCCACCCGGCTGATGACCTTCAAGGGGGGTCAGGGGCGGCCTGGTCCAAGTGTCTCGGCTTCAAGCGCGTCTATGTCCTTGATGACCGGCAGCTCTACGGCAAGGGAATCGCCGATGTCTTCGAGCAAGAGGCGCGCCGTCTGGGCCTACAGATCGTGGGCCATGATGGGGTCGAATCGACCGCCATCGATTTCCGGGCCGTGCTGACCAAGGTCAAAGCCGCCAAGCCCGACCTCGTCTACGGGGGGTTTGTCATTGACTCCGGCGGGGTCCAGATCATCCAGCAGATGAAGGCGCTCGGGATGTTCGACACTGGAATGAAGTTCATGGGGCCCGACGGCCTGTACAGCCCGGGCTTGGTGGAGCAGGCGACCCCTGCGGCGGTGAACAACTTCGTCTACCTCACCTTCCCCGGCCTCCCGCCTGATCAACTGCCGGGCGATGCGGCGAAGAGGTTTTACACCGACTACAAGACAAAGTACAAGGAGGAGCCGATCGGCTGGTCGCTGTACGCCTACCAGTCGGCCACGGTCATTCTGGACGCGATCAAGCGGGCCGGCGTCAGGGACCGGGCCAAGATCCTCGACGCGGTTCGCAACACCAAGAATTTCCCTGGGATCACCGGGACCTTCAGCTTCGATAAGAATGGAGATACCACGCGAACCGATATGGCGGGCTACCTCGTGAAGGAAGGAAAGTTTCAATTTCTCCGGGTGATCGGGAAGGATATGAAGTGCTGACGAAAGTCGGCGTCCATGCATGACAGGGCAGCGCGGGTGGGGAAGGGGGTCGGGAGCGTTCGACCCCCTTTCCTGTGTTAGGATCCACCATGACGGCCCACGAAGTCTTCCTGCAACAGCTCATCAACGGTTTCACCACCGGTTCGTATCTTGCCCTGATCGCGTTAGGCTATACGATGGTCTACGGGATCATCGAGTTGATCAACTTCGCCCACGGCGATATCTACGCCCTGGGCTTCTTCATCTCGTTAAGCCTGTTAGGCTGGCTGGGAATCACCTCCACCCTGACCGGTGGGCAGCTCCTCTGGGCGATCCCCGGGGTTATGCTCCTCACCATGCTGGTGACGGGGCTCGTCAATGTGAGTGTGGACCGCATCGCCTACCGACCCCTCCGGCACGCTCCGCGGTTAGCCCCACTGATCACTGCCATCGGCGCCTCCTTCGCGTTGGAAAACATCATGCAGAACTGGTACGGCCCAGGGCAGATCTATTATCACAACATCTTCCCCACCATCAATCTAGCCCCTGCGCTCCTGGGCCCCCAAAGCGAGATCCTGTTCACGACCAAGGATATTTTCCTCTTCGCCGTCACGATCCCCTTGATGGTTGCCCTCACCCTCTTCGCCAAGCACACCAAGATGGGCAAGGCGATGCGAGCCACGGCCCAGGATCGGGAGACCGCCGCCATGATGGGGATCAACGTCGAGCGCGTCATCATGACGACCTTCTTCATCGGCGGGGCCTTGGCCGGGGCTGCCGGGATGGTGGTCGGCATCTACCTGAACACCGGGCGGTATCTCATGGGCTTTGACGCCGGGCTTCAGGCGTTTACCGCCGCCGTGGTGGGGGGAATCGGCAATATCCCCGGCGCGGTCCTGGGTGGCTATCTGATCGGCTTTCTGTCGGCCTTGAGCGATCAGTACCTTTCCACCGCCTGGACGCGGGCGACCGTCTTTGCCCTGTTGATTCTGTTCCTGGTCTTTCGCCCCTCCGGCATTTTGGGGGAGCAGATCCCGGAGAAGTTCTAGGAGGATGAATTCCCGAGCCCGTCAGCCTGGTGGCCGGAGGACGCGCTGGCCAGGATGAATCGGAGGGGCACAAGATGGCGAAGTGGCAAAGGGCAATTCCCCGGATCGTGGGGGCC
>CAYSDK010000044.1:10953-14791 GCA_964429865.1 uncultured bacterium | reverse complement strand
ACCATAGAGAAGCGGTATGGTGAACTCGGGACCAGGGATTTCCAACTGAGCATCAATGGGAGGTCCTATGACCTCTACGAGATCCTCCGGATCCTCGGCCAGGGGTTTGAGGACATCCGGCCCATTGACGTCTGTTCCGCCACCGAGAACCTGTACGCCATCCGGTACTGTGATCTTGAAGACCGGCACATCGTCACCATCGAGTTCGATCAGGAATTCCGATTGGTCACAGAGCACCGGACCCACTTGGCGGAATGGATGGGAGAGGACGAATACCAGGCCTTTGGGTGGGGGGCCTGGTGTCCCTGGAGCATTTGATTAGCTGTCGGCTGCCAGCTATCAGCGATCAGCTTTTGAGTTCTTGCGGACCGCTGACGGCTGACCGCTGACTGCTCTCTTGATGGGGATGGGTTGGCGCTTTCGGATCGCGAAGAAGGAGGGGGGAGACCGGGGTCTCCTCATGGAAGGATGGGCATCTCGCGAGGGGAGCCGGGAGGAGGTGGAATTCTTTCTCTTGATCGGATCTGACTATGGGACGGCCGACGTCCACTCCCTGCGTCGAGAGTCATTCGCGCTCATCGACTACTTCGCAGGGTTCCTGGGACCGCCGGCGAGCGGACCCCAACCGATCAATATTGGAGAACTGATGGACAGCGAGGACGAGATTCCGGTGAACGCCTTTTGGCACATCCGAGAGGATCACCGCGCAGAGATCGTTGCGGGGCTGCTCAAGGCCCTGGAGGGTTAGGAGAAGAGGGATGGATAAGGGGCCCCGGGTCGAACAGATGCGGCGATACATCCACTCCAGGGAAAAAGAGCTCCTCTCCACGATCACGGAGATGACCGAAGACCAACTCCGATGGACCGTCCGCGTGTTCACCGACTGCCTGGACGAGACCAGCCGGACCCTCTGCCTGGAAGGGTACAGCGAATACCTCCCCTTCGAGAGGATCCAAACCTTCGTCGCCTCCTTCATCCCCCAGTACACTCAACTGGCCCTCGCGGACCTCGACCTCAAGACCCAGGTCGAAGGCTCGGGCATGAGCGCCCTGACGGAAGAGGAGCTGCAGAACATGTCCTGCGCCGAGAAGTGGTACCTGCTGGCCTCGGACGAAGAGGCCCTCACCCCGGCGCAGCTCCGGCGGGAGATGGCCCGGCTCCTGTTCTGCCGGAACTATGACTTGTACTGCGATCTCACCCTTTCCATGGCGGCCATCGAGTTCCCCAGCTACTTTGAAATCCAAGAGTCGTTAGCCAGGCTGTCCCCCGAAGATCTCCGCGCCCTCAGAAACAGGCTCCTGCCCAAGACCCAGGAGGTGGACAAGGCCCCACCCGAGGCCGCAGACGAGATCTTGCTGGGCATCCGCGAGGAGATCGCCCGAGCCATTTCCCTCGACAGACCCCTGGACAGCCTCTTTGAAGGCGCGATGCAGCGGATTCCCCGGGGAGGAGACCAGGTCGCGGAAACGACAGCGGCCCCGGTTACTGCCGCGATGTCCCGGGAGGAGCTCCAGTTATCCGTCAAGGCCCTGACCGACCTCATGACGGTCGACGAGATGCGCCGCGAGCTTTCCCCCCTCAAAGATCGGTACGCCTCCTTCTATGACATCCCAGAGCCGGACCTCCATGACCTCGTCAGGCGCCTCGATGAGAAGATCGGCGGCCGGACCGTCCTGAGCTTCACAGACCGGTACCGGTCGGGAAGTCTGGTGACGCGGCAACGGATCTCGTCAGATGTCTGGGCCCTTCTGCCTCATGCGGAGCGACTCCGTCTCCTCACGGAAGACGACGACGGCATGGACGCGAGTCAGATGGCTCGGCACATCAGCCGGGTCTTCATGAGCTATCTCTACGAGATGCTCCACAATCCGACCGCACAGATGTCCTTCCTGAAGGAGCCATTTTACCAGGTTCTGCAGGACACGATCATCGGACAGCTCGGCAAGGGGGGGAACCAGGCCGGGCTGCGGGAATTGAACCGCAGAGTGACCTGTGGCATGCTCGAGGTCGAGCAGGCGCCCCCGGAGGAGCGGCAGGCCATGCTGCTGGAAGTCCGGAAAGGCATCGCAAGGGCCCTCAGCCTGCCGGAGCCCCTGCTCGACCCTGAGGCGCACTCCTAAACCCTCCATGGAGGACGAAAAATGCGCTGGCAATATCAGGACCGGATGGTGATGTTCAAGGAAACAGCCGAAGGGTTGGTCAGCGGATTGGATTGGCTCAATGACGTGGGTCGGGAGGGGTGGGAGATGGTTTCTGTGGTCCCCCTGATTGCGCCCAACAAGGATGGCTTCGCCTATGGAACGGTGGGGGCCCTCATGATCTTCAAGAGGCCAGAGGCCGAGGGGAGGTAGGGCAAGGGATGCGTCAGGACGATCGGCAGGGGGCCCCAGGGCAGGGACAGGTGAGCCTTCCCGCGCTCCTGGCAGAACTGGATAGATGTAAAGCGGGGTGGGATGTTCCAGGGACCGGCTGGGCCTTGGCCAAGATCGGGACTGTCTACCAGACGCAGGGAAAGCATCGGGAGGCCCTCGCGGTCTTTCAGGAAAGCCTCAAGGTCTTTGAGGAACTGGCGGACAAGCCGGGGGAGGCCTCTGTCGCTGCTTTGATGGGCCATCTCTCGCTTCAGCAAGGCGCGTGGGATCAGGGGTTGGAGTCCCTGGACCGCGCCCGGCGTCTGCAGCAGGAGCTTGACGATCGGCCCGGGCTCGCCGCCACCCTCGGAAAGATGGGGACCGCCTATGAGGCGAAGGGGGAATGGGAGGAGGCGCTGCAGCGCTACCGCGAGAGTATACGGATCAAAGAGGAACTCGGCGATAGGGTGGGCCTCGGCCTGACCTGGAACAATATCGGCACGCTGTGGGCCAAGATGGAGAGATGGGAGGAGACCCTCGAGGCGTACGGGCAGGGTCGGCTCATCCAGGAAGGGACCGGAGATACTCACGGGCTTTCGATCACCCTGGCCAACATCGGCCGCGTGCATCATCAAAGGGGGGAGTGGCAGAAGGCCGCCGAATACTACGAAAAGAGCTATGCCCTCCACGAGGCGTTGGGGGATGCCCTGGGGTGTGCCGGGATTCTCAACAGCCTTGGTCTTGCCCGCAAGGAGATGGGGGATCTCGACGGAGCAGAGGAGACGTACCAACGGGGGATCCAGATCCTGCGGGAACGGGATGACCTCCTCCGCGTCACGGTTCTCATGCATAATCTCGCGATCGTCCACGAGGAGAAGGGAGAGTATCGGAAGGCGCTCAGCCTCCTGGAAGAGGTCATCTCGCTCGACAAGCGGATGGGCAATCCCGATCTGAAACGCGACATGCTCACCTTCCGCCGCATCCGTCGGCAGATGTCCATGGAGCGGGACGTGCAGGTGGAACGGAGGGAACTCGGAGACAGATGAGACTGTGGGAGATCACAGGCCGGGGGATCCTCAAAACTGAGGTCCGTGTGAAGGGGCCAGGCGCCTGGGTGATCTGTGAGGAGACCCTGGGCCGTGACGACCGTGGCGGTGCCAGAGAACCGGGGAGGATCCTCCGTGCTTCCTAGGTACCGATTAACCTCTCGGGAAAAGGCCCACGTCACCTCCGCCCTGCGGGACCTCCTGGAGTTTCGCGAAGAGGTCCTCTTCGCCTATCTTCACGGTTCCTTTGTCAATGGGAGCCGATTCCGGGATATCGACGTAGCGGTGTACCTGGACCACGCCCGCCGGACGCGGCGGGCCTCTCTCCAGTATCAGGTCACCCTCACCAAGGACCTGAGTCGGGCCTTGCGTCTGCCTGTGGATGTCACTGTGCTCAATGTGGCCCCCCTGGGCCTCCGGCACAACGCTGTCTCCGGACGG
>CAYSDK010000044.1:0-10853 GCA_964429865.1 uncultured bacterium | reverse complement strand
CACTGTGCTCAATGTGGCCCCCCTGGGCCTCCGGCACAACGCTGTCTCCGGACGGGTCCTCCTCTGCCGTGAGGACCGGACACGCGTGCACTTTGCGGACGGGGTCTGCCGGCACTACGAGCGGATTCAAAAGCTGGCCCGCCATGCGCTCTTCACGCTCCTCTGGGGACATACCACGGCCCGCCACCTGACCCGATCCCGACGATAATCTCCTCTGCACTCTCTGCACCTTTCTGTACTTTCTGTACTTTCTGTACCTTCTGCATTTTCTGCACTCTTTGTATTTTATGTACTACCCCTTCCCGATCAGATGGCTATCCAGCTCCTTCTGGGCTTCTCGGAGTGTCTTGAAGGGCCACCGCTTGACAGTCGCCTCCTGCGAATGCTTACAGGCGGCGCAGCGCATCACACACACCGTGTCGACGTAATAGTGGCCGCAGTTGGGATCGGCGGGGTCATCGGCCAACGCGATCCGCTCAAAACTGTCCACCCGGTGAAACTGGTCCGCGCCCCCCTGGCCACACCGCTTGCAGATCACTCCTTCCCCCGCACTCCCTGCACCTTCTGCACTTTCTGCACCCTCTGTACCTGCTGTACCTTTCTGCACCTTTCTGCACTTTCTGTACTTCGTCTATCGCTGGCACCCCTGGACCGTCTCCCTCGCCTCCTGAAAGAGATCGAGGGTTCCCTTGGCCCGCTCAAGATCACGCTGGGCCTGGATCCGGGCCAGCCGGGCATTCCACGGACCGAGATCAAAATCGTCAGGATCGGCCGAGTACGTGTCGATCAGGTCCCGGTAGAATTTGATCATCCGGCCAATGAGATCCACAGCGTACTCCCGCCCCTGGATCTTGAGGGTGTGGACCCCCATGTCGATGAGGTGGGGAACGTCCTCGAGGAGAAAGAAGGCATCATTCTTGAGGGCGACCCGGTCCGCCCAGCGGTCGTGATTGCCCCGCCACAGGCTCCACGCCTCAAGGCAAACCCGGTAGTCCAGGCCGCCACGGTTGGGGCTTCCCTTGAACAGATCTTTGCCGCTCTCATCCTGGCCCCGTTCAAGCCGGTGGTATGGGGACATCCAGCACTTGCCCAGATATGTGTAGCACTTGTTGGCGTGAATCAGGACCTCGACCCCGACCTCGATCTCCCGACGCGAGCGGAGCTCCTTCAGCGAGAGCTTGGTGTCGGCCACCACCTGGCGGACCCCGATCTCGCGGTAGAAGCAGATGTCTTCGTCATTCAAGATGTTGGCCCCGATACTGGCGTGGATGGTCAGGTCGGGAAATGTCCGGTGCACCGCCGCCATGACCCCCACGTCGCTCAGGATGACCCCGTCGATCCCGTCACGCACCCATACCTCCATTCGCCTGAGCAGACGTGGAAGCTCCTGGGACGTGGGATGGGTATTGACCGCCGCGCGGACCTTGACGCCCCGGGCGTGGGCGATCCGGACTGCCTCCCGTAACGCCTCATCGCTCAGTTCGTAGGCGTCCCGCCTCCGACTCCAACCCTTGGGCCCGACGTAGAGGGCATTCGCCCCATTTGCCACGGTCGCCTCGACCATCTCAATGCTGCCCGCTGGCGCAAGTAGCTCGACCATCGTTCCCTCCCTCGCAATAGGCTGTCAGCTGTCCACAGTCGGCTGTCGGCTATCACGAGATGACCTTGAGCTGGCTGCTGACGGCTCGGCTGAGCGGCTCGACTGAGCTCGCCGAAGTCTCGCCGAAGCCAGCTGACGGCTGACTGCCCACGTACAGTTGCCCTGATTGACCGAAGTAGAAGCCGTTACAGAGCCCGACCTTCGCGTGGCCCTGGATCCTCTTCCACCAATCCCCCCGGATCTGATACGCGCCGCTCAGGGTGTGCTCCAGGGCCTCTTGGTAGACCTGCCCGATGTCGCGACGGTACGCGGCATCTTCCGAGATCGCCTCCACCCTGAAGGAGCGAAACCCGGCCGCGACCAGGCGGGGGAGATGTTCCAGCATGCAGATATCCCGTCCGCTCAGGACCCCCTTCCCCACCGACTTCATCGCCCACTCCCCTTGACGGAGGTACAGATCCTGCTGGCACAGATCCGGACACTTCATTCCCCACGCCTTTTCATACTCCAGCAGGAAGCAGTAATCGGATATTCCGAGGGGCATCTTGCCGTGCAGGAGGATCTCCAGCTCCAGCCCGGTGTTCTCCGCCATTCCCTCGATCTCTTCCAGCGAGAGTTCGTAGTTGGGGGTCACGCGGGCCGCCCCGTAGTCCCGGAGGACTGCGGCTCCCGTGTCGGTGTAAACATTCGCGAAGCCACCGATGTGGATCGCCAGACCAGGAAACTCCGCGTGGAGGATCCGGACCACCCCCAGGTTGTGCGCCTCAACGGCGTCCACCCCCTCCTCGGCGGCCACGGCGATCGCCCTCCGGATTTGAGGGAGGAAATAGTTCCGGGGGGCCGCATACGTGGTGAGGTAGACCTTGCGCCCTGCCACCCGGCAGTGGCGGATCCCGGCCCGAAGATCCTCCAGCTCCTCCAAAAAATTGGCCTCGTAGTCCCGGCAGTACGGATTTCCCAGATAGACGGCATCGTACGGGCTGAGATCCGACGCCATCAGATCTTTCATATTGGAGATGCCCGTGTTCAACTCGAAGCGTTCAGGGTTCATGGCTTACCCGTTCACGGTTTAGGGTTCATGGTCCGAAGTCCGATGTCCGATGTCGCGGAGAGCGAGGAGGGGGGCGGAGAATACGGCGCGGCCGAGGAAGGTCCCTCCGAGCTCTTGGTTCACGGTCATCGGTCGTCGGTCGTCGGTCATCGCTCCTTCAGCGTCCGAGCACCACCCACGATGTCGGGAGGCCGACTGGCTCGGCGTCGGCGATCTGCTGTCCGTTTCGGGCGCGATCGATAGCACCCCGGAACTGCCGGACTAACGAGAAGAGCAGCTCTACGGGGAGGCTTCTCCCCTGAAGCTTGATCACGTCCACCCCCGCCTCCAGGTAGGCCCCGACTTCGGGTGCCCGGCTCACCTGGCGGGCGGGCAGCACGCGCTCATCTCTTTTCTCTCCGTCGAGATACAGGCCCCAGGGATGCTGGCATACCCTAAAGCAGACCCCCGCGCCCCCCCGCTTGATCGATCCGGTGAGCCGCTCACCGTCGGCCGGCATCTCCGGCATCAAGGCAGGATTCGTCCGGTAATAGCTCGGCATCCAGCACTTCCCGAGCTGGTGAAATTCATCCACCATATGGATCATGACCTCGATCCGGGCCTTGACATACGGCCGGATCTCGGCGATCTCGGCAGGGTGGAGCGTCCCCGGGAGGACCACGCAGCTCGCGCCGATCTCCCCAAGGAGCGCCACGTCGTGAACATTCAGGGCGCCGCACCCGATGCTGGCGGTCAGCGACAGGTCCGGATAGCGCCGGTGAACACGGGCAAGGATGCCGGGGTCATTGAGGATGACCCCTGCGATCCCCCATACACTGAGCTCTGCAAGGCGTTCAAGGAGAAAGTCGACCTCATGGCCTCGCGGGATCGTGTTGAGGGCGAGCTCGACCGTCGCCCCTCGCTGGCGGGCGAGGGTCAGGACCTCTTGCAGTTCTGCCGGGGTGAGCTCACCCCGGGCGCCCCCTCGACTCCACCCCTTGAGCCCCACATAGATGGCATCCGCCCCTGCCTCCAGGCTGGCTTTCGCCGCCTCCACGCTGCCGGCCGGAGCCAGGAGAGTTCCCCGATCCTTCATGGCCATGGCATCCTCGTCCGTTCGACCAAGCGAACGAAACGCCAGCACGATACCACCCACATCCGGACCCGTCAAGGGGAAACTCACTAGCGGGCCTGCCCCCCGATGACCCGGGTGATGAGCCCGGCGACCTCGCGGAGCTTCCGCCCACACCGGGCGAGCTGGCGGCGTGGGAGAAGGGAGGCAAAGCCCACCACGCCCAGGGCAAGGGTCACTTGACCGCGGTGGTCGAGGATGGGGGCCGCGACGGCGTTCACGCCCTTGGCCACTTCTCCAAAGCTCTCGGCAAACCCGCGGCGCCGCACTTCGGCCAAGGCCTTCTTTATCTGCGGGTACCGCTGCTCCCTGCGGCGCTCAGGCCGTTCCAGGATTCCTCGAGACCAGAGCCGATCCAGATCCCCCTCGGGCAGATAGGCGAGAAAGCACTGACCTAACGCCCCCTGACCCAGGGGGAGCGCCTGGCCGATCGGGATCGTGATGCGGAAGGGATCCTGGGCCTCCACCCGTTCTACGATGATCACGCCATCCTGAAATCGCTGGCCCAAAAGGCAGGTGAGCTTGAGCTCATCAAACAGATCCTGGAGGAACGGTTTAGCCACATCGGCCCGACTGGTCGCCGCCGAGGCCGCCCCTCCGAGCTCGATGAGGGCCGATCCCAGGCCGTACTTCTTCGTCCCCCCGTCGTAAGAGACCAGGCCATGCCGGGCCAAGGATCTGAGGATGTTAAAGCAGGTGCTCTTGTTGAGTTCGAGGGACCGGCTGAGTTCGGAAACACCCCAGGGCCGGTGGTTTCGGTCCTTCAAGAACGTGAGGATTCGGACCGCGCCTTCCACCGCCGGGACCTGACTGTGTGCCATGGTGAGACCCCTCGAATGTTCTCTAGGTAGAACACAGTTCTCGTCATTAAACGATGTCTCACCAAACCTGTCAAGAGAAAAAGGGGCGCGCAACAAAAGAGGGGATCCCGACATCGTCGGGACCCCCTCTCTTTATCTTCGCTGATTTTCGTGCTGTCGCGAGACTACCTCTTCGCCTTTTCGGCCTCCTGCTGCCGGAGGACGCGCCGCAGGAGCTTCCCGGTCCCCGGACCGCCAGGCCCAGGGGCGCGGGGCATCTTGTCGATGAACTCGACCTCGCGTGGCAGCTTGTAGATCGCGACCTTGCCCCGGCAGAACTCGACCAGATCCTGCTTCAGTCCATCCGAGCCCTGCTGACCCGCTTTGAGCTGGACAAAGGCCTTGGTCTTCTGGCCCATCACCGGGTCCGCAACGCCCACCACCCCCGCATCCGCGACGGCGGCGTGGGTGACCAGGACATCCTCGATCTCCTCCGGGCCGATCCGGTAGCCCGAGGACTTGATCAGGTCATCCTCGCGCGAGAGAAACCAGATGTACCCATCTTCGTCCATAGTGACCATGTCGCCCGCCCGGCACCACCCTTCCTTGACGACCGAGCGCTGCTTCTCGGGATCCCGCCAGTACATGGTTCCCGTAGGTCCCCGAGCAATAAGCTGTCCGGTCTCTCCGGGCTTACAATCCTTCCCCTCCTCATTGATCACCCTGACCTCGTATCCGGGGATGGCGGGACCGATGGAGCCGGGCTTCACCTTTTTGGTGGCCGCCGACGAGATGAAGACGAACATCATCTCGGTGGTCCCCAGCCCCTCAAAGATCTCCTGGCCGAACTTGGCCTTCCAGTCGTGGTAGGTCTTGGCCGTGAGCGATTCTCCCCCGCCGGTACAGACCCGGAGGGAACTCAGGTCGTATTTCTTCTCGGCATCGGGAACCTGGAGCATCTTGCGATAGGCTGTGGGGAGGGCCGAGAGGATGGTCGCCTTGTGCTTCTGAATCTGGTCGAACATCCCCTCGGGGCTGAAACGGGGGAAGATGGAGACGGCGGCCCCGAAGCGGTACGGGATCGTCGCCACGGCGGAGTAGCCAGCCGCCATGGAGATGGGGGCGGCGCTCAGGATAACGTCATGCTCTGTGATCCCCCAACAGTACTTGCCGAAGCCGTCGGGAACGATGAGCGCCTCCTCAAGGAAATGGGCCGTCCCCTTGGGGAGGCCCGTGGTGCCGGAGGTGTAGAGTAGCACCGAGACATCCATTCGATCGCGGCGGACCGGATCACACTCCGGCTTCCCGCCATCCACCAGCTCCTGGTAGAGAAGATACCCCTTCTGCTTGAACGTGGCCTGCTCTTCGGGGGTGCCGCCGATCACGATGATATGCTTGAGCGTCTTGAGATCGGGCCTGGCCTTTTCCAGCTCCTCGAGCAGGGCCGACGCGACCACGACCGCCTTGACCTCGGCATTGTTAAAGACGTGGGCGATCTCGGACCGCGAGAAGAGCCCGGAGGTCGGCAGGAAGACGCCCCCGATCTTCAAGACGGCGAAATTCGCCACCAGGGCGGGGGGGATATTGGGGGCGCGCAGGGCCACCCGGTCCGCCTCCTCGATGCCCAACGCCTTCAGGCTGCTCCCGAGCTTGTTGACCATCCCCAGGAGCGCTGTGTACGGGATCTTGCGATCCTCAAAGAGGATGGCCGGCCGATCCCCCTTCCCACCCGCCACTTGCTTGTCGATGAGCTCTTCGGTGCTGTTGAATTTCTGCGGGTAGGCCTGATACTCCGGGAGCTTGTAGACCTGGGTCGGCCAGAGCTCCCTCGGGGGGAGATATCCTTCCGGGATCTTTCCCATGGCGCCTCCTCCTCTAGGCCTTGCTCAGCACTCTCTGCAGGGCCTCCTCCACGCCGATCAATTTGTTCTCTTCTTTATCCATCCGGGGATACACCTCGGTGGGATACCGGTCCCCTTCCTTCTCAAAGACGAGCAGAGCCGGGACCGCCTTGCCGAACTCCTCCTCCAACGCCCCCTTCGTCCCAAAAACCGCGCGCTTGGCCGCACTGGGCCCGGTCACCGCCGCATTGTAGGTCATGAAGGCGGCCGGCTGCTCCCCGCAGTCCTGGATTGTGATGTTGACCCCCTTCGCCTTCAGTTGATTCGCAAGATCCACGGCCTTCTTGTTGTCACACAAGTACTGCTTCGCCGGCTCTTGCTTGCTGCTGTAATACAATTCGACCTTCATAGCTCATTCCCCCTTCGTGTCAACGCCCGGATCGCCTCACAAACTATTACAAACGCATTTCATTTTCTGACAATGGAGCATGAGACCATTAGACCTCAATGGAGCACCTTTGCCCTATTATGCCATTGCTCCATTGGTCCATTGCTCCAAAGTGAACGCACTTAGTGCGTTTACTTTGGCTCACCCTACCATGCTCTCTTCCTGCCGGTCAAGGTCATCTCCCGAGAAAAACAGGCCACGGCTGCTCATCACAGCCGTGGCCTGTCTCTACCTTCCTGGATCGCCACAAGGGTAAAAGCTACTTGCCCGGCTTCCATCCCTTGGGAATGATCCTCCAGTAGGGCCAGTCGATCTTGATGCAGTAGCCGTCGTACGCCTTCTGGATGTGGGCGTCGAGCGCCGGCTTATAGCAGTCAGGGCTGTTATGGATCGGACAGTTCTGCGTTGCTGCTGCCATCCTGGTTGCCTCCTTCCTCTCGATGGGCGGGGCAGGTTTGGGGGCTGCGACCTGGGTCCGGGGAACAGGAGCGGGCTTGCCCGCCCTCTGGGCCGGCCGTGCCGGCGTTCGCACCTTCTTTTTGGCGGCTACCGGCCTGCCCTTTGGAGCAGCCGGTTTCATCGCTTTCGTCTTGGGCCTGCGACCCTTCGCCGCCTTCTTTCCCACCCGAGCAGGACGCCGCCCCTTTCCCCCCCGTCCCTTTGGATTTGGTTTGGGCACCTAATCGCTCCTATGTCTTGTGTCTCCCCTCCATGATAAAGCGCGGCCGGCTCCCCACCAGGTCTTCGGCCTTGAGCGGCGCGCCGCTCACCGGCTTCCCCCGGATGCTCTTGGTGATGGGGATCGGCTTGCCGACGAAGTCGGCCCGGGCCATAACCGGCGGGTTCACCTTGGTCGTATCGGTGATCTTGGTCTTGTAATCCTTGGACTGGGCAAAACCGGGGAGCTTGTCATGGGGTGCCTTGTCCTCGGTGGGACCCGAGACCCGTGCCCCGTTGTCGATCTTCAGCCGCCAGATCGCCCCGCACCCGGCGCACTTCACCTTCCCGTCAAAGAACCAGAAGGTGAAGGGGTCCAAGTAGTTGATGATCTCGCACTTGCCGCACTCCAAGAGCAGCGAGCAATGCTTGAAGTCTGCCATTCACCTACCTCCTCGTCAGCCCAGGGGGGACCGCCCTTCGCGGCCCCCCTACCCCGTCGCTGACCTTTAGATGATGTCGTTCTTCTCCAGCTCCCGGATCTGGTCCAAGCCGTAGCCGCAGTACTTCTGGAGAATGTACTCGTTGTCGGCCCCGACCGGCTTGAAGACCCACCGATGGCGCGCAGGGGTATCGGAGAGATGGTACGGCAGCCCCTGGCTTAACACGTCGCCGAAGTACGGGTCATCCAGCCAGTGCAACTCATCCCGGAGCTGGAAGTGCTCCTGCTGCGCACACTCCTTGTTGCTCCAGACCGGCTGGCTGTTGATCTCGTTTTTCTCCATGATCTGCCAGACTTCCTCTTTGGTCTTGTCCTTGGCCCACTCCTCGAGCGCGGTGTAGATCTCGCTCTGGGCCTTGGGTTGAACCCGATCGTCGTACTTGGCGTACTTGCTCGCCAGCGCCTTCAGGTTTGGCACCACCTGGCACAGCTTGGCGAAATCGCCATCCTCAGGGGCGGAGATCAGGATCTGCCCCGGCTCCGCTTCCAAGGGGATCTTGGACCCTGGGTAAGACGGCTTCGCGCACTGGACAATCCCGTGGACGCACAGCTGCCGATCCCAGTTCCCCCAGCGCTGCGCGACGACCCCGTAGCGGGCGAACAGGGGGATGGTCCCCTCGATGACCCGGGTCGCGCCGTGGACCTGGCTGTACTCGATGAACTCTCCGGTCCCCGAGATGTTATCCCGCCACCACAGCGCGGCGAGGCCGGCAAAGCAGCCCATCATGCCCCCCCAGTAGTCGGCCAGCCAGATGGTGTGCTTGGAGGGGAGCCCGACGGCGGGGTGGCCCTGCCCCGGGCCGGGCATGCCGGTGATGGAGAAGGTTCCGCCTTGGGCCTGGCCCAGGATGTCGTACGAGGCCCGGACCCGGCCCGGCCCCCAGCCGCCAAAGCCACCCATCCAGATGTAAATCAGGCGGGGGTTGATCTTGGCGGCCTGGCGATAGCCGATCCCCCAGCGGTCGAACGTTCCAGGCCGGTAGTTCTCAGCCTGAATGTCGGTCTTGGCCTGGATGCGGTGGACGATCTCGACCCCTTCGGGCTTGTGGAAGTCCACCGCGAGGAAATACTCGTTATGGTTGGCACCGAAGAACCCCAGCCCCGTCCCCTTGTCCGGCATCTGCTTGGAGAGGGGGTACAGGAAGGGCTCGTTGTACGGGGTGGTGTGGCGCATCGGCTCGCCCCGCCGCGGCAGCTCGATCTTGATGGTCTCCATGCCCAGCTCGGCGAAGTAGTTGGCGCAGGAGGGGCCGAGGATATACTGGGTCGTGGAGATCGCCGTATACCCCTTGAACGCCTCGGGTTTTTCGAAGATCTTCTTGGCGTCGAAGACCGTACGACAGTACTCTTCAAAGTTCATCGCCTTGAGATCCTTTTGAGTCATGCTGCAGACCTCCTTGTCTCAGGCGTTAGATGGTTCCCTTCTTCTTGAGGGCGTCGATTTCATCCCTCTTGAAACCGAAGTACTTGCGGTAGATCTCCTCGTTGTCGAACCCGGTCGGCCGGCCGAGCCACTTGATCCGTGGCGGAGCCTTCTGGGCCAACTGGGAGGGCGGGCTCACGACGACCTTGCCGTACATGAGATCGTCGACCTGCATCACGTGACCCCGGTACTTGAAATGCGGGAACTCCGCCACCTCGTCGGCAAAGGTCACGCCGCCCGAGGCCACCTCTTCGGCCTGCAGCTTCGTCTCGGCCTCAAGCCGCGAGTTGTCCTTGAACCACTCGGACAAGGTCGTATACGTCTCGACCTGGGCGTAGAAGGGGAGCCGGTCCACCACGACCTTCAGCGTCGGGTCCTCGACGATGTGCTGCTCCAGCTCGGGCCGGTCCTTGCCCACCGTCTTCCAGATCCGGTACCAGAGCCGGTCGTGGCCACCACCGACCATGATCTGGCCATCCTTGCAGGGATTCACGGCATAGATATTGATGGCCAGGTCCCAGTTGCCGAAGCGGGGCCGGATGCTGCCGTCCATCCCCTGCCAGCCCCAGTTATAGTCAATGATCCGCATGATCCCGGCCGCGCCGGTGGCCTCGACGAACTGGCCGCGGCCCGAGATCCTGTCCCGGTAATTCAGCGCTGTCATGATCCCCATGGCCAGGCAGGTTCCGCCAACGTAGTCGCAGACCCACATGCCGGACCGGGTCGGCCGACCGCCGAAGGCGGCCGGGGCCCCGGTGCCATGGGTGAACCCACAGGCGTTCTGCCCCGTCGGGTCGTACATCCAAGGCCGGTCCTTGAGCGGTCCCCACTGCCCCCGCTGCCCGATCCAGGCGTAGACCATGCGGGGGTTGATCTCGGAAAGCTGCCGATAGCCGATCCCCCACGCGTCGAACTGCCCGGGGGGGTAGTTCTCGACCAGGACGTCCGCGTCGACGACGAGCTTTTTCAGGAGCTCGCGGCCCTCGGCAGACTCCAGGTTCAGCGTCATCGAGTACTTGTTCCGGCACTCGTGGAGGAAGTTTGCCCCCATCGCCTCGCCGGTGACGTTGTCCTTGAACATCCAGTCTTTGCGATTGAAGGGAGTGAGTCGCCGGGTGGGATCCCCGCCGGGGGGCTCGACCATGATGACCTCGGCCCCGTGCTCGGCGAAGAGCGAGGTGGCCCAGTGGCCGCCCATGCTCTTCTGGGTCACGTCGAGAACCCGGAGCCGGCTGAGCTTCTCCGGCTTTTTCCCCACATCCCGCCAGTGGACATTGGCTTCGAGCCAGTTGGGATATTCCCGGGCTGCCTCACTGAGCCCCTTATAGACCTCATCGGGCGTCATAAGGGGTACCGCCGGCCACGGCAGCACAGGGATGTCGGAACTCTTGATTTCTGCCATGCTCTCCTCCTCCTACTG
>CAYSDK010000043.1:1276-15037 GCA_964429865.1 uncultured bacterium | reverse complement strand
CGATGGTCCCGACGTTGACGTGCTCTTTGGTCCGCGCGAATTTTTGCTTGGCCATCCCTCTCCCCTCCTGTCTCCTCCGGGGGTGCCCCCATGGGCGCCCCTACCCGGTTGAGCGTCGACCCACCACCCGTCCGATGATTTCTTCGGCAAGGCTTACAGGCAGCGGCTCGTACCGGGCGAACTGCATCGTGTAGGTCGCCCGGCCCTGCGTCGCCGACCTCAGATCGGTCGCGTATCCGAACATCGTCGCTAACGGAACCTCGGCCCGCACCACCCGAGCGGCTGGCCGCGTATCGACCGCCACGACCCGACCCCGCCGGGCGTTCAAATCCCCGATCACCTCTCCCAGAAACTCCTCCGGCACCACAACATCCACCTGCATGATGGGTTCGAGCAGGACGGGATGGCCCTGTTTCACCGCGTCCTTGAAGGCCATGGATCCGGCGATCTTGAAGGCCATATCGGAGGAGTCCACCTCATGGTAGGATCCATCGGTGAGCCTCACCTTAACGTCCACGACGGGATACCCCGCCAGCACCCCGCTTCCGGCCGCTTCCCGGACCCCCTTCTCGACCGCCGGGATGTACTCCCGGGGGATCACTCCTCCTGCGATCTTGCTCTCAAACGTGAGCCCGCCGCCGGACTGTTGCGGCTCGACCTCGAGGATGACATGGCCGTACTGCCCCCGCCCCCCCGTCTGCCGGATGAATTTCTTTTCCACCTCTACCGGGCGGGTGATGGTCTCCCGGTACGCCACCTGCGGGCGACCCACGTTGGCCTCGACCTTGAACTCCCGAAGGAGGCGGTCCACGATGATCTCGAGGTGGAGCTCCCCCATGCCGGAGATGATGGTCTGTCCGGTCTCGTCGTCCACGCGGGTCTGGAAGGTGGGGTCCTCGTTGGCCAGGGCCTGGAGCGCCAGGGAGAGCCGATCCGCTCCCTCCTTGGTCCTGGGCTCGATGGCCACCGCAAGGACCGGGGCGGGGAACTCGATCGCCTCGAGGCGGATCGGGCGGGCCTCATCGCAGAGCGTATCGCCCGTCTTGGCGCTCTTCAGGCCGACGGCCGCGGCAATGTTTCCCGCCTGAACCGTCTTGACCTCTTCCCGCTTATTGGCATGCATCCGGAGCAGGCGGCCGATCCGTTCTCGGGTGCCCCTGGTGGAGTTATAGACATGGGCGCCAGACTCGACGGTCCCGGAATAGACTCGAAAAAAGCAGAGCTGACCGACGTACGGGTCAGCCATGAGCTTGAAGACCAAGGCAGCCACCGGTTCCGTATCCGCCGCCGAACGTTTCTCTTCCTCGCCGGTCCGGGGATTCACCCCGGTGACTGGAGGGAGATCCGCGGGCGACGGGAGACAATCAACGACCGCATCGAGGAGAGGTTGCACCCCTTTATTCTTGAAGGACGCGCCACAGAGGACCGGCGTGATCTTCAGGCCCAAGGTCGCCTTTCGGATTGCCGCCCGAATCTCTGCTTCCGAGATCTCCCCTCCCTCGACGTACTTGCGGAGGAGCGATTCGTCCTGTTCCGCGACAGCCTCCAGGAGCTTCTCCCGGTACTGCAGGGCCTGATCCGCATGCGCCGCCGGGATCTCCCGCATCTCGAAGGAGGCCCCGAGGGTTTCCTCCTCCCAGACAATCGTCTGCATCCGGATCAGATCGATGACCCCGGCAAAGTTGGCCTCCTGTCCCAGTGGCAACTGCAGCGGTACCGGATTGGCCCCGAGACGCTCGACGATGGACCGGAGTGACATGAAGAAGTCCGCCCCCACCCGGTCCATTTTGTTGATAAAGGCGATGCGCGGCACATGATACTTGTCCGCCTGCCGCCAGACCGTCTCCGACTGTGGTTCCACGCCCGAGACCGCATCGAAGACGATCACGGCCCCATCGAGGACCCGGAGCGAGCGTTCGACCTCCACCGTGAAATCGACATGGCCGGGGGTATCGATGATATTGATCTGATGATCGCGCCAGAAGCAGGTGGTGGAGGCGGCGGTGATGGTGATCCCCCGCTCCTTTTCCTGCTCCATCCAATCCATCTCCGCGGAGCCGGTGTCCACCTCGCCCATCCGATGGGTGCGCCCGGTATAGTAGAGGACCCGCTCGGTGGTGGTGGTCTTGCCCGCATCGATGTGGGCCATGATCCCGATATTCCGGATGCGATCCTTAGAACTCTTCACGGTCACCCTGCTCCCCGGATATTGAAGGCCCCTCTCCCGATGCTGACCATCCGCACCGTCGGAAGGGGGGCCTGCTTACCACCGGTAATGGGCAAAGGCCTTGTTGGCCTCGGCCATGCGATGCGTGTCTTCCTTTTTCTTGACCGCCGCCCCGCGATTGTTGGCCGCCTCGATGAACTCGGCAGCCAGTCGCTCCTCCATGGTCTTCTCGGAGCGGTCTTGGGCGTAGCTAATGAGCCACCGGAAGGCTAAGGAGACCCGACGATCGGCCCGGACCTCCACCGGGATCTGGTACGTCGCCCCCCCCACCCTTCGGGACTTGACCTGCAGCACCGGTTTCACATTGTCCACCGCCTGCTTGAAGACCGCGAGCGGATCGGTCTTCATCCGTCCCTCGATGATCCCCATGGTCCGGTAGAAGATCCCCTCCGACAGCGATTTCTTCCCGGCCCGCATCATGCAGCTGACGAACTTCGCCACCAGCCGGTTCTGATACACCGGGTCGGGAAGGATCTCTCGCTTTTCCGCGATGCGCCGCCTAGGCATCCGATCACCTCACCACGACCTGACCTGTACCTCACCTGCGGCTCAAAACGAAAAGCGGCACCGAGGATGGCAGGCGAGGAACCTCAGTGCCGTTCCGGTCAACTCGACTTGGGTCGCTTGGCCCCGTACAGGGAACGCCCCTGTCGACGATCCTGGACCCCTGCCGCATCCAGGGTTCCCCGGATCACATGATACCGGACGCCGGGAAGGTCTTTCACCCGTCCTCCGCGGATCAGGACGATCGAGTGCTCCTGCAGGTTGTGCCCGATCCCCGGAATGTACGTGGTGACCTCAATCCCGTTGGTTAAGCGGATCCGTGCCACCTTCCGCAGGGCCGAATTGGGCTTCTTGGGGGTGGTGGTATAGACCCGGGTACAGACTCCCCGCTTTTGGGGCGAACGCTCCAGCGCGGGGGCCTTCTCCTTCTTCCGAATCTCCGCTCGACCCTTGCGAATGAGTTGGTTGATTGTCGGCACCGATCAATTCTCCTCAAAAGCTCAAATGCTAGAGTTCATGTCCCCCATTGTCAAGCAATTTTTGGGCTGCGACGACATCATGAGAGGTCGACCTCCATCGGCTCCATCGTCGCACTCGCCTCTTCGGGCGCTGGCTGGCCCTCGCCGGACCGCACCTGAGGCTCAGGGACCTTGATCTGCGTGTCGCGATACCACGCCATCCCCGTCCCTGCCGGAATCAGACGGCCCATGATGACGTTTTCCTTGAGACCCCTGAGCTCGTCCCGGGCCCCATTGATGGCGGCCTCGGTGAGAATCTTCGTGGTCTCCTGGAAGGAGGCCGCTGACATGAAACTGTCCGTGGACAGGGAGGCCTTGGTGATGCCCAGCAGCAGCGGCTTGGCGGTGGCTGGGGCCCCGCCGGCCGACAGCACCCGCTGATTCTCCCCCAAGAACACGTGCTTGTCGACGTGTTCCCCGACGAGGAAGTTGGTGTCCCCGACCATCTCGACGCGCACCCGCTTCAGCATCTGGCGGACAATCACCTCAATGTGCTTGTCGTTGATGTTGACCCCTTGGAGGCGATAGACCTCCTGGACCTCGTTCAGCAGGTAGCGCTGCAGCTCCTGATCGCCGAGGACATCCAGGATATCGTGGGGATTGATAGGCCCATCCATGAGCGGCTCTCCGGCCCTGATCTCATCCCCCTCGAGCACATTGATATGCTTGCCCCGCGGGATCAGATACTCCTTGGCCTCCCCATTCTCTGCCTGGATGACGATCTTCCGCATCCCCTTGGCCATGCCGGCAAACCCGACCCGCCCGTCGATCTCGGAGATGACGGCCGCCTCCCGGGGCCGTCGCGCCTCAAAGAGCTCCGCGACCCGGGGCAGGCCCCCGGTGATGTCCTTGGTCTTGGTGGTCTCGCGAGGGATCTTGACGATGGAGTCGCCCGCGGAGATTGGCTGCCCATCCTGCACCATGAGGTGGGCGCCCACCGGCAAAAGGGTGCGAAAGACGGTAACGCCTTTCTCGTCTTTCACCGAGACGCGCGGCTGCAGCTCTTCCTTCCCGTGCTCCACGATGACCCGTTGGGCCAGCCCCGTGACCTCATCCACCTCCTCCTGCATGGTCACGCCTTCCATGACATCCTTGACCACCACCCGGCCAGCGGCCTCAGAAAGAATGACGGAGGTGAAGGGATCCCACTCCGCCAACGTCGTGCCCGGCGCCACCTGCTGGCCCTCGTGCACCTTGAGTCGGGCCCCGTAAATCACCTGATAGGTCTCCTTCTTCCGCCCCTTCTCGTCCACCATGGAGAGGGCCCCGTTCCGGTTCATGACGACCAGATCCCCGGCGGCGTTGCGGACCGTCCGGATGCTGTGGAACTGCACCGTGCCCGCAAACTTATTCTCCAGGGTCGTCTGCTCCGCCAGGCGCGTCGCGGTCCCCCCGATATGGAAGGTCCGCATGGTGAGCTGTGTCCCCGGCTCGCCGATCGACTGGGCGGCCAAGACGCCTACGGCCTCCCCGAGATCGACCATCCGACCGTTCGCCAGATTCCGGCCGTAACACTTGACGCAGACTCCTCGCCTCGCCTCACAGGTGAGGACCGATCGAATCTTCACCCTGTCGATGCCCGCATCCCCGATCCGAGCCGCCAACGGCTCCGTGATCTCCCCGTTGGCCTCGAGGAGTGTCTCCCCGGTGAACGGATCGATCACATCATCCAGCGCGACGCGACCCAGGATCCGGTCCCGCAGGGGCTGGATGACCTCTCCCACCTCCACCAGCGCCGTGACCCAGATCCCGTTGGGGGTGCTGCAATCCACCTCGGTGACGAGGACATCCTGGGCCACATCTACCAGCCGCCGGGTGAGATACCCGGAGTCGGCGGTCTTCAGCGCGGTATCCGCCAATCCCTTCCGGGCCCCGTGGGTCGAGATGAAGTACTGCAGCACCGTCAGGCCCTCCCGGAAGTTGCTGGTGATAGGGGTCTCGATGATCTCCCCCGACGGCTTGGCCATGAGGCCGCGCATCCCGGCCAGCTGCCGGATCTGCTGCTTGCTCCCACGCGCCCCCGAGTCGGCCATCATGAAGACCGGGTTGAACTCGCCATCCTTCATGGCCTCGATCTCGCGGAAGAGCTCATCCGAGACCCGCTCCGAGACCTGGGTCCAGATGTCGATGACCTTGTTGTACCGCTCCCCTTTCGTGATCAGGCCGTCCAGGTACTCCTGCTCGATCCTGATGACCTCCTTCCGGGCCGCCTCGATGATCCCCTCCTTCTTGGAGGGGATGTGCAGATCATCGATGCCGATCGAGACACCGGCCAACGTCGCGTACCGGAAGCCCAGATCTTTCAGATTATCGAGGAGCTTGACCGTCTCGGCATTGCCCAGGATGTAGAAACACTGCGCAACCAGCCGGGTCAGCTCCCGCTTGTTCATCTCCTGGTTGATGAACCGGAGCGCTGGAGGGAGGATCTCATTGAAAAGGACGCGGCCGGCGGTGGTGTCGATTCGGTCCCCATTCCACCGCAGCTTGATCCCGGCCAGCAACCCCACCTCATCCGCATCGTAGGCCGAGCGGACCTCCGCCATGGACCCGAAGAGCTTTCCCTCCCCCTTTTCGCCGGCCCGGGCCTTGGTGATGTAGTACAGGCCAAGGACGATATCCTGGCTCGGGGCCGCCACCGGGGTACCGTTGGCCGGAGAGAGGATGTTATGGGGCGCCCACATCAGGATCCGTGCCTCGAGCTGCGCCTCGAACGAGAGGGGCACATGGACCGCCATCTGGTCGCCGTCGAAGTCGGCGTTGAAGGCGGCGCAGACCAGGGGATGAATCTTGATGGCATCCCCCTCCACGAGGACGGGCTCGAAGGCCTGAACCCCGAGGCGATGGAGCGTCGGGGCCCGGTTCAGGAGGACGGGATGTTCCCGGATCACCTCCTCCAGGGCGTCCCACACCTCGGGCCGCTGCTTTTCGACCAACTTCTTGACGCTCTTGATGGTGGTGACGTGCTCATGTTGCTGGAGCAGCTTGCGAAAGACAAACGGCTTGAACAGCTCGAGCGCCATCTTCTTCGGCAAGCCGCACTGGTGGAGCTTGAGTTCCGGGCCCACGACGATCACGGAGCGCCCCGAGTAGTCCACCCGCTTCCCCAAGAGGTTCTGGCGAAACCGCCCCTGCTTCCCCTTCAGCATATCGGAGAGGGACTTGAGCGGCCGATTGTTCTGGCCCTTCAAGGCCCGTCCGCGCCGCCCGTTGTCGAAGAGGGCGTCCACCGCCTCCTGGAGCATCCGCTTTTCATTGCGGATGATGATATCGGGGGCCTTGAGCTCCATCAGGCGCTTCAGGCGGTTGTTCCGGTTGATGACCCGGCGGTAGAGGTCGTTGAGATCCGAGGTGGCAAAGCGGCCCCCGTCCAAGGGGACGAGCGGCCGGAGTTCGGGCGGGAGGACGGGAATCACCTCAAGGACCATCCAGTCCGGCTTGTTCCCCGAGGTCAAGAAGGCGTCCACGATCCGGAGGCGCTTCACGATCTTCTTCCGGGTCTGCTGGGAGGTCTCCCGCTGCATCTGCTGCCTGAGCTCTTCGGCCAGCTTCCGAATGTCCACCCGCTTCAGCAGGGTCCGAATGGCTTCGGCTCCAATCTCTGCCTTGAAGGCGTCCCCGTACTCCTCCTGGAGCTTCCGGTACCGCTCCTCACTCAGGAGCTCCTTGGGCTTCAGCGGCGTATTCCCCGGATCCACCACGACATACTCTTCGAAATAGAGGGCCTTCTCCAGGTCCCGGAGGGACATGTCGAGGAGATAGCCGACCCGGGACGGGATGGACTTAAAGAACCAGATATGGACGACGCGGGAGGCCAGCTCGATATGCCCCAGGCGCTGGCGCCGCACCTTGGACCGAATCACTTCCACCCCGCACTTGTCACAGACGACGTTCCGATGCTTGATCCCCTTGAACTTCCCGCAGTTGCACTCCCAGTCCTTGGTCGGGCCGAAGATCTTGGCGCAGAAGAGACCGTCCCGCTCCGGTTTGAAGGTCCGGTAGTTGATCGTCTCCGGCTTCTTCACCTCGCCGTGGGACCAGGAACGGATCTTCTCCGGCGAGGCCAGTCCAATCCGGATGGCCTTGAAGCTCGTCGGGTCGATGGGCTTCTCGTCGAAAAACCCAAAAAACTTATCCACGCGCCTTTCCTCCCTCTTCGAACCGGACGCCCTTGTCCGTGACCAAATCCACATCCAGGGCGAGACTCTGGAGCTCCTTGACCAGGACGTTAAAGGACTCCGGCAGTCCCGGCTCTAACGTGCAATCCCCTTTGACGATCGATTCGTACATCTTGGTGCGGCCCACCACATCATCCGACTTGACCGTGAGGATCTCCTGCAGGGTATGGGCGGCCCCATACGCCTCGAGCGCCCAGACCTCCATCTCCCCAAAGCGCTGACCGCCGAACTGCGCCTTTCCCCCCAGCGGCTGTTGCGTGACGAGGGAATAGGGGCCGATGGAACGGGCATGGATCTTGTCCTCGACCAGATGGGCGAGCTTCATGAGATAGAGATACCCAGCGGTGACCGGCTGGTGAAACGGCCTGCCCGTCCGACCATCGTAGAGCGTGGTCTTGCCGGAGGTGGGGAGACCTGCCTTCTTCAACAGGTCCTTGATCTCCTTCTCCGAGGGCCCGTCGAAGACGGGCGAGTCCATCTTGATGCCCAGGGCATGCGCGGCCCACCCCACGTGGGTTTCCAGGATCTGCCCGACGTTCATGCGAGAAGGGACCCCGAGGGGATTGAGGACCACCTCGATCGCGGCCCCGTCGGGGAGATAGGGCATGTCCTCCTCGGGGAGGATCTTCGAGATGACCCCCTTGTTCCCGTGCCGGCCGGCCATCTTATCCCCCACAGACAGCTTTCGCTTCATCGCCACGTAGACTTTGACCATCTTAAAGACGCCTGGCGCCAGTTCATCCCCCTTCCGGAGACGGGCGATCCGGTTGTCCAGGAGGGTCTGGAGCACGTGAATCTGGCTATCGGCGCCGGTGGCGACCTGTTCCACTTTCTGGGCCGTCTCCTCAGGCAAGGCCTTGGCGATCTCGAGGAGCTCCTCCACGGCGAAGCCGCTGAGCAGCTCCTCTGTCAGCTTCTTGCGTTTCGGGACCAGGACCTTCCGGTTTCCCTTCACCTTGACATCCTTCCCGACGATGCGGCCGGTGAGGAGTTCCCGAATCCGCCGGTCCCGCTCCTTCGCGATAATGGCAATCTCGTCGTCAAAGTCCTTCTGGAGTCGGGCGATCTCTTCATCCTCGATGGACTTGGCCCGCTCGTCCTTGTCCACGCCCCTCCGCGAAAAGACGTTCACCCCTACCACGGTGCCCTGGATCCCCGGCGGGACGTAGAGGGAGGCGTCGCGGACATCCTCCGCTTTCTCGCCGAAGATGGCGCGCAGTAGCCGCTCTTCAGGCGTCAGCACCGTCTCCCCCTTGGGGGTCACCTTCCCCACCAGGATATCGCTCGGTTTCACCTCGGCCCCAATCCGGACGATGCCGCTCTCGTCCAGATCCTTCAGGGCGTCCTCCCCCACGTTGGGAATGTCCCGGGTGATCTCCTCCTTGCCGAGCTTCGTGTCGCGGGCCTCGATCTCGAACTCTTCGATATGGATGGAGGTGTACCGGTCGTCCTTGACCAGACGCTCGCTGATCAGGACCGCGTCCTCGAAGTTATAGCCCCCCCAGGGCATGAAGGCGACCAGCACGTTCTGACCCAACGCCAGCTCCCCGCTCTGGGTCGCGGGCCCATCGGCAATGACCTGGCCCTTTTTCACCCGTTGGCCCGCCCCCACGATCGGCTTCTGGTTAATGCAGGTATTCTGATTGCTCCGCTCGAATTTGAGCAGGGCATAGATGTCGACGTTGGGGGCCTTAAGCTGTTGGTCCCGATCGGGGTCCACCCGGATGATGATGCGATTCGCCGAGACGGACTCCACCACCCCGGACCGTCGGGCCATCACCACTGCCCCGGAGTCCTGCGCCGCCACCAACTCCATCCCGGTCCCCACAATCGGGGCGGTGGGGCGGAGCAGGGGGACGGCCTGCCGCTGCATATTGGCCCCCATGAGGGCCCGATTGGCGTCGTCATGTTCCAGGAAGGGAATCAAGGCGCTCGAGACTCCGACGAGCTGCTTGGGGGAAACATCCATGTACGCCAACTGCTCTCGGGGGGCCATGATGAAGTTGCCGCCCGAGCGGGCCTGCACCCGTTCGTTCACGAACCGCCCGCGGGCATCCACGGGGGCGTTGGCTTGGGCGATGATAAACCTTTCATCCACGTCGGCCGTCAGGTACTCGATCTCGTCCGTGACCCGGCCATCGCGGACCTTCCGGTAGGGCGTCTCAATGAAGCCGAACTCGTTGACCCGGGCATAGGTGGAGAGGGAAGAGATCAGGCCGACGTTCGGCCCCTCCGGCGTTTCGATGGGGCACATGCGGCCGCAATGGGTCGGGTGGACGTCTCGGACCTCAAACCCGGCCCGCTCCCGCGAAAGTCCGCCTGGTCCCAGGGCCGACAGCCGCCGCTTGTGGGTCAGCTCCGCCAACGGGTTCGTCTGGTCCATGAATTGGGAGAGCTGCGAGGATCCGAAGAACTCCTTCAGGGCGGCGGTTACCGGCTTGGCATTGACCAGGTCGTGGGGCATCAGGGTCTCCACCTCCTGGGTGCTCATCCGCTCGCGGACCGCGCGCTCCATCCGCGCCAGGCCAATGCGGAACTGTTCCTCGAGCAGCTCCCCCGCCGAGCGGACCCGGCGGTTGCCCAGATGATCGATGTCATCCACCTGCCCCTCGCCCCGCTTCAGATTGAGGAGGTACCGGATCACCGCCCCGATATCCTCCTTCTGGAGGATCCGGACGTCGAGCGGCGTCTGCGTTCCCAGCTTGCTCTTCAGTTTAAAGCGGCCCACCTTCGAGAGATCGTACCGGCGGGGGTTGAAGAACATGTTGTGCAGGAGCGCCCGCGCGCTGTCCAGTGTGGGAGGATCGCCCGGGCGCATCCGCCGGTAGATCTCCACCAGGGCACTCTCTTCCGACCCGGTGGGATCCTTAAGGACGGTCTCGCGAATCTCAAAGACCTCACGCTCGTCGGCGCCCCGAAGGAGGTGCAGCTTCTGCAGCCCGCGTTTCACGACGCGCTCCAGGACCTCTTCGGTGATCTGCTGGGCGCACTCCGCGAGGACCTCTCCCGTGTTGTGATCAACCGCATCGACGGCCAGGATCCGACCGACGAGGTCCTCCCGGTAGACGGGGACCTCTTTCACCCGGGCGGACTGGAGCCTCTTGAGGAGCGCCCCCGTGACCCGCTTCCCCCGCGGCAGGATCACATCCTTGCCCTTCGGATCCGACAGG
This sequence comes from uncultured bacterium, assembly GCA_964429865.1. Lineage (GTDB taxonomy): Bacteria > Methylomirabilota > Methylomirabilia > Methylomirabilales > CSP1-5 > CSP1-5. The sequence goes on along the minus strand of CAYSDK010000043.1, from coordinate 4,443 downwards.
TCCTTGGCGGTCCGCCACCCGGGACTCACCCCCTCCAAGACGGCGTCCCGGCTCCCGTCGAAGCGGACCGTATCCCGCTCATAGAAGAGCGCCAGGATCTCCTCGTTTGACCCGTAGCCGATGGCCCGGAGCAGAATGGTGACGAGAAACTTCCGACGCCGATCGACCCGGACATGGAGAAGATCGTGCGCGTCGAACTCGAACTCGAGCCACGAGCCCCGGTTCGGGATGAGCCGCGCGCTGTAGAGAACCTTTCCCCCACTATGGGTCTTGCCCCGATCGTGGGCGAAGAAGGCCCCGGGAGATCGATGGAGCTGGCTCACCACCACCCGCTCGGTCCCGTTGATGGTGAAGGTGCCATGCTCGCTCATCACGGGCATCTCGCCCAGGTACACCTCCTGCTCCTTCACATCCCGGATGCCCCGTGCCCCATCCCCCGACTTGTCCCACACCACCAGGCGCAGGGTCACCTTGAGGGGAACCGAGTAGGTCATTCCCTTCTCGCGACACTCCTCCGGCGTGTACTTGGGGTCCCCGAAATCGTACTTCACGAACTCGAGGGAGGCGGAGTCCTCGTAATCGCTGATGGGAAAGATGCTGGTGAAGACCCCCTGAAGCCCGGTCTCCTCCCGTCGCTCCGGTACGAGATCCAGCTGCAGAAACTGCTGGAAGGAGCCCCGCTGGATCTCGATCAGATTGGGAATGGCGATGATCTCGGGAAACTTGGCGAAGCTGATCCGCCGCTCAAGTTCCTTGGTCTTTCCAACCGCCACGTTGCCTCCCGCCATACGACGTCTTCCTCCTCACAGCAAAACGCCCACAGGTCCCTCCTCGATCGAAGCGGCCCGCCCGGGCATCGCTCTTCGACGAGGCGTCAAAGAACCGCCACTACTTGATCTCGACCTTGGCACCCGCCGCCTCGAGCTTGGCCTTGATTTCTTGCGCCTCCTGTTTGGAGACACCTTCCTTGACCGGCTTGGGTGCGCCGTCGACCAGGTCCTTGGCCTCTTTCAGGCCCAGGGTGGTGACGGCCCGGACCTCTTTGATCACCTGAATCTTCTTCGCGCCGACCTCGGCGAGGATGACGGCAAACTCCGTCTTCTCCTCGGCTGGCGCGGGGGCACCGGGGGCAGGCGCCCCGGGCGCCACCGCCACCGGGGCGGCGACAGCGGCAGCCGAGATGCCGTACTTTGTCTCAAGGGCCTTAACCGCCTCATGCAGCTCCCGGACTGTCCACGTGTCGATGGATTCAACAAAATCCTGAACCGTCACCTTCCCCATCGAATCCTCCTCTGCTCCCGATGTGCGGGGGACCCTGATCCCCCGGTTCAACCTGCGCTCCCCTCTTTCTTCTGCCTCACCTGATCCAGGCCGACCACCATGGCGCGGAGTGAACCCGAGAGGACGGCGCCCAGTCCTCGGAGGGGGGCCACCATGATCCCCATCAGGCGGGCCACCATCACCTCGCGTGGGGGCAACTCCGCCATGGCCAGGATCTCCTCCCGGGGGAGGACCCGGCCATCCACCAGCCCCGCTTTGACCTGAAGGACCGGGGTCCTCTTGGAGAAGGCGGTAAGGATCTTGGCAGCCGCCACCGGATCACCAGAGGTGAAGGCCACGGCCGTGGGCCCGACCAGGTACGGTGCCAGCCCCCGGATCCCCAACGCGTCCGCGGCCCGCTGGGTCAGGCTGTTCTTTACCACGCGGTACTCCGCCGAGCCACCCCGCAGCGCCCGCCGAAGCTCGGTGATCTCAGCGACCGTCAAGCCCCGATACTCAGTGAGGATCAAGCTCTTGGCGTTTCGAAGCCTCGCCTCCAGGCGCTCGACCTCCCCGATGCGTGCCTGCCGCTTTGCCGATACGCGAACCATCACCCCGCTCCTCGTCCCTTCACGACTCATGCCCTTCGCCGCCGCCTCCTATACCTTGCCCAAGGCCCCTACGGTGCCCAGGTCGATCCGCACGGAGGGGCTCATCGTCGCCGAGACGGCGACGCTCTTCACATACTTCCCCTTGCTGGTGGGGGGCTTGGCCCGGATGACTGTCTCGAGGAGAACGGTGGCGTTCTCCGTCAGTTGATCCTCCGAGAACGAGGCCTTCCCGAACGGGGCGTGGACGATGCCCGCCTTGTCCACCCGATACTCGATCTTGCCCCCCTTGAACTCCTTCACCGCCCGGGCGATGTCAAAGCTGACCGTACCGGTCTTGGGGTTGGGCATGAGCCCTCGGGGACCCAGGATCTTCCCCAGCTTCCCCACCTGACTCATCACGTCCGGGGTGGCGATGGCCCGGTCAAATTCGAGCCACCCCTGCTGGATCTTTGCGATCAGGTCTTCACACCCGACGTAATCCGCCCCCGCCTCGCGGGCCTCCTTCTCTTTCTCCCCCTTGGCCAAGACCAGGACTCGGACCGACTGGCCGGTCCCGTGGGGAAGGACGACGGTCCCTCGCACCAGCTGATCCGCCTTCCGAGGGTCCACGCCGAGACGGACCGCCATCTCCATGGTTTCGTTGAACTTGGCCGGGGCCATCGATTTCAACACGGAGATGGCCGTCCTGATGTCGACGGGCTGCGGCGCCCGCTCGGCCGCCGCCGCCTTCGCCTTGGTATATCGCTTCTTCCGCGCCATCTTTCGCCTCCGGCTCAGCTATCACGAACCAGACTAGAGTCTGGAGACTTGAGACTAGAGTTTGGGGTCTCCGGTCTCATGTCTCTGGGTGCTGACCGCTGACGGCTGTCTTTATGGTACGATCTCGATCCCCATGCTCCGCGCGGTCCCCTCCACGATCCGGACCGCTGCTTCCAGCCCGTTGGCATTGAGATCCGGCAGTTTGGTCCTGGCGATCTCTTCGACCTGGGCCCGGGTCACCTTCCCCACCTTGATCCGGTTCGGCTCCTTGGAGGCCTGCGCGATCCCCGCCGCTTGCTTCAGGAGGATCGAGGCCGGCGGGGTCTTGGTGATAAAGGTGAAGGAGCGATCGGCATAGACGGTAATCACCACGGGGATCACCAGGCCCTCCTGACTCTGAGTCTTGGTGTTGAAGGCCTTGCAGAACTCCATGATATTCACGCCATGCTGGCCGAGGGCTGGGCCCACCGGCGGAGACGGATTCGCCTTGCCCGCTGGGACCTGCAGTTTGACGACTGCCGCGACCTTCTTCGCCAT
>CAYSDK010000043.1:0-1176 GCA_964429865.1 uncultured bacterium | reverse complement strand
AGACCCTCTCCACCTGCAAAAATTCCAGGTCCACCGGGGTCGGGCGGCCGAAGATGCTCACCATCACCTTCAGGCGCCCCTTGTCCGGCCTGACCTCGTCAACGAGGCCGGTGAAGTTCGTGAAGGGTCCGTCAATGACACGGACCGCCTCGCCCCGCACGAATTGGACCTTGTGCCGGGGTTTCTCCGTTCCCTCCTCTACCTGCTGTCGGATCTGGGCGACCTCCGCGTCGGGGATGGGCGTGGGGCGGGTTCCCGGTCCGACAAACCCGGTCACCTTCGGCGTGCTGCGCACCAGATACCAGAGGTCATCCGACATCTCCATCCGGATCAGGACATAGCCGGGAAAGAATTTGCGGGAGGCGATCCGCTTCTTCCCCTTCTTGAGCTCCACCACATCCTCAGTCGGGATGAGAATCTCCGCGATCTTGTCCCGAAAGCCCAGGGCAGTCGCTCGCTGCTCGATGCTCGCCTTCACCTTGCTCTCAAACCCCGAGTACGTGTGGACCACGTACCACCGCTGCTCTTTTTGCTCCGTCGTCTGCTCTTTTTGCTCCGTCGTCACCACGGGACCTTACCTCAGGATGGCCGACATGACCTTCTGAAGAACCACGTCGACCAGCCCCAGAAAGAAGGAGACAATGAACACCGAGATGAGCACCACAGCGGTCGAGCCGACGACTTCCTTGCGGGAAGGCCAGTTAACCTTCCCCAGCTCGGCCCGCACCTCCCTAAAGAACCGGATAGCCTTATCGACCCACTCCCGCATCCATGTGCCTCGTTCAGAGTTCATGGTTCATGGTTCACAGTTCACGGCAAAAGCTAACGTTCCCAATCTGTGAACTGTGAACTGTCAACCGTGAACTACCCTGGCAGGCCAGGAGGGACTCGAACCCCCAACCGCCGGTTTTGGAGACCGGTGCTCTGCCATTGAGCTACTGGCCTTCCTTCATTGCGCTACTTCACTTCCTTGTGGGCGGTGTGCTTCCGGCACCACCGACAATATTTCTTCCGTTCGAGGCGGTCCACCGTGTTCTTTTTGTTCTTGGTCGTCGAATAATTTCGACGCTTACAATCTCCGCACGCCAGGGCGATGATCTCGCGCATCCGTGCTCCGCACGCGCTATCCGCAGTCAGCCGTCAAAGCCATGAGACCGGAGACGGGAGCCCGGAGAC
>CAYSDK010000042.1:0-16743 GCA_964429865.1 uncultured bacterium | reverse complement strand
ACCTGAAAAAGCCTCCCCACCTCTTCGGCGGACATCTCGGCGAGGGTGGCGTAGTGCTGGCGCGGAATGACCAGGGTGTGTCCCGGCGTGCAGGGGAAGATATCGAGGAAGGCCACCACCCCGTCCCCGGCAAAGACCGTGTGCGCCGTCCGCTCCCCTCGAGCGATCTGACAAAAGAGGCACCCGCTCACGGCGCGCCCCTCGCTTTCCGCCCTCGCGCCGGAATGGGAACCCACTCAATCACGTGAAGCCCGAAACCGTCGAGTCCCACAATGCGCCGAGGATTGCTGGTCAGCAGGCGAATCCGGCTGAGCCCCAGGTCCACCAGGATCTGGGCGCCGATCCCATACTCGCGGAGATCCATGCGACCCCGAGGAGACTCATCAGGTCTGGGCCCCTCGGAGTCGGTCAGGTGGCTTGTCCACCCTACTCCGCCGGAGGCTTCACGGATGTACACCAGCACCCCTTTCCCCGCCTCGCTGATGAGCTCCAGCGAGGCCTGGAGCTTCTCCCCGCAGCCGCAGCGCAAAGACCCGAGGGCGTCACCGAGGAGACACTCCGACTGAACCCTCACCAGGACGTCTTCCGCCGCAGCCACATCCCCGAGGATCAGGGCCAGATGGTGCCGCCCATCCATCTGGCTTTCATACAGGATCCCCTGAAACGTGCCGTGGCGGGTGGGAAAGGTCGTGCTCGCGATGCGTTTGACGAGCTTGTCGCGCCGCATCCGGAAGTCGATGAGGGCCCTGACGGTCAGGCTCACCAGGTGATGGCGCTCGGCAAAGGCCTGAAGGTCTGTCAGACGCGCAACCTCCCCCGCGTCCGTCAGGATGGCGCAGAGGACCGCGCCTGGGTAGAGCCCCGCCAACCGACAGAGATCGAGGGCAGCCTCTGCCTGCCCTGCCCGCGTCAGGACCCCCCCTTCCATGGCGCGGAGGGGAAAGATGTGACCGGGTCGGACCAGGTCCTCGGGCCGGGCCTTGGGATCGACCAGCGTCTGAATGGTGACGGCCCGGTCAAAGGCAGAGATGCCGGTCGTCGTTCCCGCCCTGGCATCCACCGACACACAATAGGTGATGTCACCGGACCCCTGCCGCTCCGGGACCATGATCGGGATCTTGAGGGCCTCGAGACGCGCGCCGTTGAGGGCGACACAGATGATCCCCCTGGCCTCCCGGGCCATGAAGTTCACCGCCTCGGGGGTCGCCCGCTCGGCCGACAAAACCAGCACCCCCTCACTCTCCTTGGCCTCGTCGTCGGCCAGGACCACCATCCGCCCCTCGCGAACGGCTCGGATCGCCTCTTCTACCGAATGGCCGGTCATTGCAAGTCCTCAACAGCCGCTCGGATCGCCTCGAGATGGGTCTCGGGAACGTCCAGAGGAACGACACAGCCCGGGGCCAGGATATGCCCGAGACCTCCCGTCTGCGCCAGGGCATCCTTCACCTGAGCCCGCACGGCGTCCTCGGGCCCGTCCCGAAGGGTCTCGACTTCATTGAGTCCCCCCACGACCGCGCCGCGATAGAGTCTCTGTGCCTCACGAAGGGAGGGCGACGTTCGCCTGTCGTGCCAGTTGATGGCCGGAACCGGATAGGCCGCCATCACGCCGAATGGGATGTCCAGGCCGTGGACGTGCAGGACCGAAAAGAGGCTCCGCCCGGCCACCTGCTCCAGGACCTGTCGGTCATACGGTTCCGCAAAGCGGTGATGCTCATCGGCGGTCAAGAGACCGGACGATGCCACCTGGGTGGCGAAAAAGATTCCGTCCCCTCCCGATTGCAGGCAGGCGGCCGCGTACCGACCCATCGTCTCGGTGATCACCTCAAGGGCCCCATGAATTAGTGCGGGTCTTTCCCGGAGGTCCGCCAGAAATCGCTCGTCGCCGGCGAGCTTCTTCGCGATGGAGAGGGGGCTGAATATCGTCTGAAGGACGGGCGCGTCATCGGGACGCCCCTTCACCACCTGACGGAGACATTGTAGCTCCCGACCCAACGCCCCCGCCTCAGGATCCAGGGGGCGGAGGTTTGCCCAGTCGCCCGGGCGCCTGACCGCGTGATCGAGACAGACCCGGGAGCCGTCGATGTCCCCCTCGTAGGCGACCCGGCAGCCCCAGTCCTCGACGCAGTAGACCCCGGTGGGCATCACCTTGATGAAATCGAGATCATAGCGGGCGTGAAAGGCGAGGAGCGCCTCGGCCAGCGCGAAGGGATCCTCGTCGATGTGGGGAAAATGACGCCAGAAGCTCACGGGGGGGCGGTCCACCGGCCTTCCCTCTACCGCTCTCTGGATCCGCTCGGCTTTGGTCATCTCGACCCTGGCCCCCCACTGCCCCTCTCGGTCCCGCCCTATGATAGAGAGAGGAGACAAGAGTTGTCAATGAATCGGTCCAGCGCGTCGGTGGCGAAGAGGGTCCCTGGCGGGCCGATTGACAAGGGCTCTCGCAGCGTGCTAGCCTTACTTTTCCCCGTGTTGAGAGGAAAGAACGCATGCGATTCGATCAATTCACCGTGAAGGCCCAGGAGGCCATCGATGCCGCCCGTCGCCAGGCCGTCGAGATGGGCCATCAGGCCATCGATGTGGAGCATTTCCTGCTTGCGCTGATCGAACAGGAGGAAGGCGTAATCCCCCCGCTCCTCCAGAAGCTCGGCGCGAACCTTCACCAGCTGCGCACGCAACTCACGGAAGAGTTGGCACGGCGCCCCAAGGTGCATGGCGGAGGAGGAGCAGAGTACATCACCCCCCGACTCCAAAAGGTTCTCGATGCGGCCCTCCAGGAGGCGACACACCTGAAGGACCAGTACGTCTCGACCGAACACCTCCTCCTGGTCATGGTGGACCAGGCCGGTGGCGCCGCGGAGCGGATCCTGAAGGAGGCCGGCGTCAGCAAGGACGGGATCTACGCGGCCCTGACCGCCCTCCGCGGCGGGCAGCGGGTCACCGACCCGCATCCGGAGGAAAAATACCAGGCCCTCGAGCGGTACAGCCGGGATCTGACGGATCTGGCGCGGAAGGGGAAGCTGGACCCGGTCATCGGGCGCGATGACGAGATCCGGCGTGTCATCCACGTCCTGTCCCGTCGGACGAAAAACAACCCGGTCCTGATCGGCGAGCCGGGCGTGGGGAAGACCGCCATCGTCGAAGGGCTGGCGCAGCGGATCGTCAACGGCGACGTCCCCGAAACCTTGAAGAACAAGCGAGTCGTCGCGTTAGACATCGGCTCGCTCGTCGCCGGCTCGAAATACCGGGGTGAATTCGAGGACCGGCTCAAGGCGGTCCTCAAGGAGATCACGGAATCCGAGGGGCAGATCATCTGCTTCATCGACGAGCTACACACCCTGGTCGGCGCCGGAGCCGCGGAAGGGGCGGTGGACGCCTCGAATATGCTCAAGCCGGCCCTGGCCCGCGGCGAACTCCGCTGCATCGGCGCCACCACCCTGGATGACTACCGGAAGCGGATCGAGAAGGACCCGGCACTCGAACGGCGGTTCCAGCCGATCGTCGTCGGGCAGCCGTCGGTCGACGACACCATCTCGATCCTCCGCGGCCTCAAGGAGAAGTACGAGGTGCACCACGGGGTCCGCATCAAGGACGCGGCCCTGGTGGCCGCCGCGGTCCTCAGTCACCGCTACATCAGCGACCGATTCCTGCCGGACAAGGCCATCGATCTCGTCGACGAGTCCGCCTCGCGCCTCAGAATGGAGATCGACAGCATGCCGACCGAGATCGACGAGGTGGAGCGACGGATCCGACAGCTCGAGGTGGAACGGGAGGCCCTCCGCAAGGAGACCGATCCGGGCTCCCGCGAGCGCCTGGCGCACCTGGAAGGAGAGCTGGCCAACCTTCGGGAGCGATCGGGGGCCATGAAAGCCCGCTGGGAGCGGGAGAAGGCCATCATCAAGAAGATGCGAGAGATCAAAGAGCGCCTGGAGCAGAAGCGGGTGGAGGAGCAGCAGGCGGAGCGGAAGGGCGACCTGGGCAAGGTGGCCGAGCTGCGCTACGGGGTCATCGCCCAGCTTCAGAAAGAGCTCGAAGCCGAGCGGGCGAAGGTCGAGGCCATCCAGAAGGAAGGCATGATGCTCAAGGAGGAGGTGGACGAGGAGGATATCGCCGAGGTCGTGGCGAAGTGGACGGGCATCCCGGTGACCCGGCTGCTGGAGGGCGAGACGCAGAAGCTCCTTCGGATGGAGGAGAAGATCCGCGAGCGCGTGGTCGGCCAGGATGAGGCGATCAGCGCCGTCGCCAACGCCATCCGCCGGGCCCGCTCCGGGTTGCAGGACCCGAAGCGCCCCCTGGGGTCGTTCATCTTCCTGGGGCCGACCGGGGTGGGCAAGACGGAACTCGCCAGGGCGCTCGCCGAGTTCCTCTTTGACGATGAGCGGGCCATGGTCCGGCTGGACATGTCGGAATACATGGAGAAGCACACCGTTTCCCGGCTCATCGGCGCTCCGCCGGGCTACGTGGGCTACGAGGAGGGGGGGCAACTCACCGAAGCGGTGCGGCGCCGACCCTACTCCGTGCTCCTCTTTGACGAGATCGAGAAAGCGCACGCCGATGTCTTTAACCTGCTCCTGCAGATCCTGGACGACGGGCGCCTCACCGACGGGCATGGCCGGGCCGTCGACTTCCGGAACACGATCATCATCATGACCTCGAACCTGGGGAGTCACCTCATCCAGGAGATGTCCGATGAGAAGAAGATCCAGGAACAGATCTGGGACACGCTCCGGGTCCACTTCCGGCCGGAGTTCTTGAACCGCATCGACGAGGTGATCATCTTCCACCGCCTCGGCATGCGTGAGATCACGCAGATCGTCGAGATCCAGCTCCGGCAGCTGGCCAGAAGGCTCGCCGAGCGAAAGATGCAGGTGACCCTGTCGGAGGCCGCCAAGCAGCACCTGGCCGGGGTCGGCTTCGACCCGGTCTACGGGGCCCGGCCTCTCAAGCGCGCGCTGCAGCGGCTGGTGCTCGACCCCCTGGCCACGAGAATCCTGGAGGGGGAATTCAGGGAGGGCGATCACGTCGTCGTCGATGCCGAGGGCGACCGGATCGTCTTCACCAAGGCGGCTGTAGCTCAGCGTTCATAGTGATCTCTGAACCATGAACGGCACAACTCATGCAGGCGCTCGAGGGTGTGAAGGTCATCGATTTCTCCCGGATCCTGGCGGGACCGTACTGCACCATGATCCTGGCGGATCTCGGGGCCGAGGTAGTGAAGATCGAGGAGCCCACGTCGGGCGATGAGGCCCGGGGTGTCGGCCCCTTCCTCAAGGGGCTGAGCGCCTATTTCGCGAGCCTGAACCGCGGCAAGAAGAGTGCCGCCCTCAACATCAAAGATCCGCGGGGGCGCGATCTGGCCGCCGCGCTCATCGCCCGGGCCGACGTCCTGGTGGAAAACTTTCGTCCCGGGACCATGGACCGACTCGGCCTCGGCTACGAGACGGTAGCCACGCGCAACCCCAGGCTGATCTATGCCGCCTGTTCCGGCTTTGGTCAGACCGGCCCCTACCGGACGCGGGGGGCGTATGACATGGTGATCCAAGGCATGGGCGGGGTCATGTCCATCACGGGCGAGCCGGGGGGGAGGCCCTTGAAGACCGGCCCGGCGATCGGGGATCTGGCTGGCGGCCTGTTTACGGCCATCGGGATCCTCGCCGCGCTCCAGGCCCGTGAGCACACGGGCGAGGGACAGATGGTGGACATCGGGATGCTGGATTGTCAAGTGGCCCTGCTCGAGAATGCGATCATCCGGTACACCACCACCGGCGAGATCCCGGGACCGCTGGGCGCGCGGCATCCGTCTATCGCCCCCTTTGAGGCCTTTGAGGCCAAGGACGGCTACGTGATCTTTGCCGTGGGCACCCCCCATTGGGAGCGTTTCTGCCGAGTCATCGGTCGTGAAGACCTGCTCGAGGACCGGCGCTTTGCCACGAACGCGCTGCGCGCCGAAAACCACGGAGCACTGCAACCCCTCATCGCCGAGATCGCTAGGACGCGAACGGTCCGAGAATGGATGGCAATCATGGAGAAGGCGGACGTCCCATGCGGGCCCATCAACACGATCGATCAGGTGGTGGCGGACCCGCAGGTCCAGGCGCGAGGAATGATCACCACCATCCACCATCCCGGGGCCGGCGCCGTGCGCCTCCCGTCCTCTCCCGTCAGGCTCTCGCGGACCCCCAGCCGTGTGGACCGCCCCGCGCCACGGCTCGGCGAACACACGGCCGAGGTGCTGAAGGCGTGGCTGGGGCTCGAGGGAGAGGCCATTACGGCGCTCACAGGGCAGGGGGTCATCGCATGAGAGAGGACCTGGCCGTCACCATCATCGCCATCGCGATCGGTTGTATCGCGGTCGTGATCGCGGGGGCGGTATTCGTCCTGTTCCCCCTCGTGCGCCAGGTCCAGCAGCTGCTCAGCCGGCTCGACAGGTTTCTTCAGTCGACGGAGGGGGACGTGCATCTGACCCTCGGCGAGATCCGGGAGGCAGCCAGGAACCTGAACGAGATCTCGACCGGCGTCCTCAAGAACATGGATAAGGTGAGCAACACCGCCGACGCCCTGGAGGGTTTCGGGGAGACGCTCCGAAACACGAGCGACATCATTCGGACCGGCCTGCATCCCCGTCTCCTCTCCTTCGGGGCCTTGCTCGTTGGGCTCAGAACGGGAAGTTGGTCTCTCCTTCGGAGGATCTTTTTAAGGACCTTTGTGAAGAGGAGGTGAATGTCGATGAGCGATGACCGTGGATTTGGCGGAGCGGCCGTGCTACTGGCGTTTCTGCTCGGAGGTGCCTTTGGAGCCCTGAGCACCTTGCTGTACGCCCCGGAATCGGGAAAGCGCACCCGGGTGCGGATCCGGCGGTTTACCGAGGATCTGCAGGAGCGGGCCCTCGATGTGGCCGAGGAGGTCCGGGACCGGGTGGAGGATGCCGTGGACCAGGGCCGCGAGGCCGTCTTGTCCGCTTTCGAGGCGGGGAAGGAGGCCTTCCAGCGCGAGCGTGATAAGCTGACGACATCGTCTTCCTAATGGACGGGACAACGCATCCCCCGCATGAGTGCCCGGGAGGGTCTTCCCGGGCCTCATGCTTTTCCGCACCGACCGTCGGGCGCTCGATCACGGTAAGCGGGTTTTCGTTCCTGGTCGTCCTCGGCCTGGGCGTCTGGAGCGCTGCTCTCGCCTGTTCCGAACAGGCCTGTGAGCAGCACTTCCTCCTGCAAGAGGTGCGGGAGGTCCGGCTTGCCGAGGGGGGGTATCTCCGCGAGGCCTCCGGGCTTACCGAGTTCGGGGGGTATCTTTGGACCGTCTCGGACAAGAACGACACCGCCATCTACCGGCTGGATCTTTCAAGTCGGGAAAGAGTAGCTGCCGCCCGGGAGGTCCCTCTCCACATCGCTCCGGCCATCCGGCAGGCACTGTCGGCGTGCAGGAGCCATCGGGGAGATCGCCTGGATCTCGAAGGGATCGCAGCGGATGCGGGAGGTCTGTTCTTCCTGCTTTCCGAAAACTACCGGGCCATTCTTATCACCGAGGTCGTTGATCCCAATGGCCCCGCCCCCCGGGCCGCCGTCAAGGACGTCCTTTGTGTGCCAGACAGAAACCTAACCGCCAACGACGGCCTGGAGGGGCTCACCGCCTTTTCGGGCAGCCTCCTGGCGCTGGAAGAGGGTAAAAGCTCACCGACCAAGAGGCTGTACCGGTGCCTCGCCCCTGACCGCCACTGCAGCGCCCTGCCATTCCCCGCCCTGGACGGGCGCACCCCCGACATCTCGTTCCGTGATCCCGACGGAACGCGGCTCCTGGTCCTGAACACGGCGTTCGGACTCATCGAGCACTTCAACAAGATTTGTGAGGTGCAGGTCGGGGATCAGGCCGTCATGGCCTGCGTGCTGGACCTCGACCGGGTCAAGGAGGGTGCGAAGAGTCGGGTGGACCTTCCGGAATCGTTTCGGCGAGAGGGGGGAATGAACTACGAGGGGATCCACTTCGATGCGGCCACGGGGCGGTTATACATCATCAATGACAACAACGCCGTCTGGAACCGAATTTTTCACTTGAACGCCGATCTGGAGCCCACCTTCCTCCTGATCTTCACCCATACCACTCCGCCGTGAGCCTAGCGACCCCGGAAATCGCGGGCCTCGAGGGATTGGCCGGTGATGTCGCGGGATTCGTCGGAGGCGAGATAGACGAAGACGGGGGTGATCTGCTCGGGGGTCGGCAGGGTCAGCGGGTCCTCCTCGGGGTAGGCGGCCGCCCGCATGCCGGTGCGCGTCCCGCCTGGATTGACCGCGTTGACCCGGATATGAAACGGCTGAAGTTCAGCGGCCAAAAGCTGCGTGAGCCCTTCCAGGGCGAACTTGGATGCGGCGTAGGCTCCCCAGCGAGGCTTGCCGATGCGGCCGACTCCGGAGCTCACATTGATAATGGAGCCCCCGCCGGTCGGGATCATCAGAGGGAGGCAGGCCTTGATGACAAAGAAGGGTCCATGGAGATTCACGGCGACCACCGCCTCCCAGTCCTCTTCGGGATACTCGAGGATGGGCACCCGGGGACCGAGGAGGGACGCGTTATTCACCAGGACGTGTAACCCATCGAATCGCCTCTTGATCTCCCCAGCCAACTGCTGTACCTGCTGCCGATCGGCCACATCTGCGCGAAGCGGTACGACGTCCCCTCCCCCCTTCCGGATCTCCGCCGCCGCAGCTTCGAGGCGTTCGAGGTGCCTCGCCGTCACAATGACCGTGGCCCCCTCCCTCGCGTAGGCGGCGGCGACCGCCCTGCCGATCCCTTGACTCCCGCCGGTTACCAGGGCCACCTTTCCCTGAAGTCTCATACTACCCTCTTGTCAATTGCATCGTCTCTCTGGTACCGTTCCCCGCAAGCTGAGCGCTAGGCATCCGACGTCACCCACCACGAAGGGGGTCTATATGGGCAAGTTCGTGAAAGTCGCTGAGACCAAGGATGTCGCTGCCGGAACGGGAATCCTGGTGGAACTGGATGGGGAACGGATCGCCCTTTTTAACGTCAACGGCACCTTCTGTGCCATTGGGGACGTCTGCACCCACTCGGGCGGCCCCCTCTCAGAGGGGGACTTGGATGGGGACGTGGTCACATGTCCATGGCACGGGGCCCAGTTTGACGCCAAGACCGGCGAGGTGCTTGGCCCCCCCGCTCCCGAGCCTGTCGCGAGCTACCGTGTCAAGGTCGAGGGGATGGCGATCCTGATCGAACGTCCCTGAGCGCATCGCTTCAGCGTCGTGATCTTCTCGGCGGCGAGAACCTCCCCATCCTTCTCCGTTGCCTGCCCCTCCCGAAGACGCGGGGCCATGGTAGCGCACCGCCCTCCGGCTGTAAAGGCGCCTGCTCACGGGGTCGCTCACGACTGCCCGTCACATTTTACCGAAGAAGGCCCGGCACCCCAGAACTCTCGTCCATGAAGGCGCAGGACATCACGGGGGCGTTATGGGCATGCCCCACGCGCCCCTTGCGATCGACCAGGATGATTCCACCCTCGCCCTGGCCTCGCTCACCCAGGACCGCCATCGCGAGGCGTGCCGCATCCTGAGGATGACGGTCCCCGGCCAAGAGATCGAGGGCGGTCTTGGCTAACACCACGCGCATAATGGCCTCGCCATGGCCCGTCACCGAGGCCGCCCCCAAGAGGTGGTCAGCGTAGGTCCCGGCCCCGATCAAGGCGCTGTCCCCCACGCGCCCGGGCCGCTTGCGAAGGAGGCCCCCCGTGGAGGTGGCCGCCGCCATACCCCCGGCCCCATCCACCGCTACCGCGCCGACCGTCCCGGGGCTTGTGTCTTTCATCGCCCCCCATCTCGCGTGCTGCCGCTCTGTGACGAGCTCCTCGGCAGAGCAGCCCGGAATCCCGGTATCGCGCGCAAACCGCTCCGCCCCCTCCGCCACCAGCAGAATATGCCTCCCGTCGTCGAGAACGCGCCGGGCCAGTCGAATGGGATTGCGAATGTTGCGCACCGCGCCCACCGCTCCCGCGTGCAAGCGCCCGCCGTCCATGAGCGAGGCATCCATCTCGACCTCTCCCGCGGCATTGAGGACGGAACCTCTTCCCGCGTTAAACAGGGGGTGATCCTCCAAGAAGGCAACTGCCTCCTCCACCGCATCCAGCGCTGATCCACCCTGGAGAAGGCGCCGCCATCCGACGAGGGCTGCCCGCCTGCAGCCCTCCCATCGCTCCTCCTCGTCCTCTTCCGGAACACGGCCTGCACCACCATGCACTACGATAACCGGCTTCATGCGGCCGGACCCTCCTCAGGGGACTCTTCCACCCTGTCCGCTCGCCGTTCCAAGACATCGAGTGGTTTCAAGACGATGTAGCCCCCCCTCACTTCAATCTCAAGGAGGTCTCCAGCCATCAGCCCCAAGCTTTTCCTCAGCTTAGCTGGTATGGTGAGCTGCCCCCGATCCTTGAGGACGACACGAAACAGTGAAAAACCTCTCTTTTCTGAAAATACGATTTTTCAATATTCTGACACATTTTTAGATTCGGTCAAGCGAAATTTGGCTTGCCAGTCCGTAACGCCCGGGGTATCCTTTTTGTGGCCGCAGGATGCCTGAACTGCCTTGTTCACCGGATACCGAAACCACTAACCGTTGGCGTTCCGAGCGAGCTTGACAGCTTGGGAAGGGAGACGACGCAGTGGCCGTCTCACTCCCGGGCAGGGATCGGACATGGACGTCTATTTGAGTGAAAACGCCTTCGTCGGGCTGCTGGTCTCGACCATCGAGGTCTACCGGCGGGAGTGCTTTGGCATTCTCCTTGGCCACAGCACGCCGGAGCGCGTGTTTGTGGAGTTTGCGGTTCCGTATCAGACGGCGAATCGAAAGTACCGGGAGGTCCACATGGACTGGAAGCGCAGCCAGCGGGTGGAGGATGCGGTGCGAAGCACCACCCGATGGGAGTGCGTGGGAGACTACCACTCCCATTCCAAGTACGGGCTGAGCCGGGCCACGACCGAGCTGTCGAGGGAGGACGAGAAGTACTTCACCGACGCGACCGTGGGGATCGTGGTGGCGGTCAACGACATCCGCAAGCCGAGACCCTGGGGCTACGTCAAAGGGGGCACCCTCTCTGGCGCAGTCAACGGCTACTCCATGCGGATCGGGGCCTACTATAAGTCCAACGACCACATCGAGAAGGCCCATATCACCTGCCCTTATGCCATCGGCTTCATGGAGAAGCAGGTCCCGGTTCGGGAGCGATAGCCCATGGCGGCCCAGCCGAGGGTCGCTCCTCTGCACATCAAGGCCTATCTCGACCGGCTGTACGCCACCTACGATCTGAGCTATCTCCCCACGTCCGCCGCTCAATTTCCCCACCGCTACCACCGACCGGAAGACATCGAGGTGGCGGGGTTTATCGCCAGCTGCTTCGCGTACGGCCGGGTCGAGGGATTCACCCCGCCCATCGAGGCCCTTCTCGCAGTCCTGGGGGATCACCCCTACCGGTCCCTGCTTGCCTTCGACCCGAGGCGGGACGCCGGGCGCCTCCGCGCGTTTTCATACCGCTTTAACACCGCTCGAGACGCTCTCTGCCTGCTCTGGTTCCTGCGCCAGACCCTCGAACGCTACGGCTCGCTCCGGGCCTGCTACCTCGCCGGATACCGGGACCGGGACGAGGACACGCGACCGGCGCTCACCGCCTTCGTCAGCAAGTTCCTACAGCTCGACCCGCGACCGGTCTATGGCAAAGGACGCCTCTCGCCAGGAATGCATCATCTCCTCCCCTCGCCGGCACGCGGAGGGGCGTGCAAGCGCCTGCACCTTTTTCTTCGCTGGATGGTCCGGCAGGATCATATCGACTTCGGTCTGTGGCCTGAACTGCCGCCGGCGAAGCTGATTATCCCCCTGGATACGCACGTGGCCCAGGTCTCACGACGGCTCCGCCTCACCCGGAGGAAGAGCCCGGGCCTGGCCATGGCCCTCGAAATCACCGAGAACCTGAAGCGGTTCGACCCGGCGGATCCGGTCAAGTACGACTTCGCCCTGTGCCGGCTGGGGATGCTTTCCAGGAGTCCGAAGTCCGACATCCGAGGCCCGAGGTCTGAAGGGAAGGATCGCTGAAAGCCAAGGGGGCGCGCAAAAAGGAAAGGCTAGCTAAGGCACCGACACACGCCGCGGGGCCTCGGATGGGGGCGCACATGTCCATCGCGGGCGGCGTGGACAAGGCCCTTCTCCGAGGGGAGGAGGTTGGCTGCGATGCCATGCAGATCTTTACCAAGAACAACAACCAGTGGCGGGCCGCGCCCCTCACGGAGCGAGAGATCACAGCGTACAAGACGAACCGCAGGCAGGCCGCCATCGATCCCATCCTGGCTCACGACTCCTACCTGATCAACCTCGCCTCCCCCGAGAAAGACCTCTACAGAAAATCCCTGGAGGCCCTCCGGATCGAGGTAGCGCGAGCAGCCGCCCTCGAGATCCCGTACCTGGTCATCCATCCGGGCGCGCACCTTGGAAGTGGGGAGGCGGAGGGGATCAAGCGGATCGTGGAAGCGTTGGAGACGGTCCTCGAGGGTCCCCAGGCCTCCCCCGTTATGATCTGTCTCGAGACCACGGCGGGACAGGGCTCAAATCTCGGCTACCGCTTCGAGCATCTGGCGGCCATCCGGGGGGGCGTGACGCGACGGGAATGCGTCGGCATCTGCGTGGACACATGCCATATCTTTGCCGCAGGGTACGAGATCCGAAGCCAGAAGGCATACGAAGAGACCTTGCGGCAGCTCCATGGCGTCATCGGCCTCGACCACGTCACATGCATCCACCTCAATGACTCGCAGCGCGAGCTGGGGAGTCGCGTGGACCGTCATGCCCATATTGGTCAAGGGCAGATCGGCCTGGAGGGATTCCGTCTCCTCATCAATGACCCGCGCCTCCGGCATATCCCCATGATCCTCGAGACCCCAAAGGGGGAGGATCCTGTCGCCTCTGACCGCCGCAACCTCGCTATTCTGCGCCGCTTGATCAGAGGATCGCCTGCGTGATCCCGAGGGTCATTCACCAGCCGGAGAAGAGTGCGGAGTGAACGTCGGACCCAGGTACAGGTCCATGCGGGGGCGCGACGGCAAGTCCGGTTCTTTTGCCTTCTGAGAAATCTGCAGTGATGACAGGATCCCCTTCCAACTTTCGCTCGACACCGCCAGCGCCTCCTCCACTTTCGGGAGCGCGGGGGCCGGGACCCGCTTCATCAATGCCTGCAGGAACTCCCTTTCCTTCTCTGCCGTTGCGTTCGCAACGGCTGTGGCCCGCCTCACTCCCTCCTCGGCGGGCAACACGCCTTCGTCGATCCGATCCAGGAAAAGGATGATACGATCCCGTGACAGTTCCAGCCCTTGAACGATCTCGATGACTTCGATGTGAACCTCATCGGGGACGGCAGAAGAGACCCTGATCAGTGTCGTGGCGTTTATCCGGGTCAGCTCTTTCGTCTTCTCCTTGGCCTTGTGGAGATCCAACGAGGCGGCTGCGGCGATGGCGCTGAGACCCAGGACGGCGAGCGAACATCCGAGGGCGACCCGCAGATGCCTCCGCACCATCACCTCCTGCACCACCCGCAGCCGCATCGCGTTCCCCCCACACCCAAAGGCCTAGTACCGTTCCAACTCTTTGTCTCAACTCCCTTGCCACACGCGCCCACAACCGTTGCAGCAGAAGCACACTGATCAAATGAGGACTGCTAAGTTGGAACGGCACTAGGCCGGAGGTCGATAGCCTGCAACAGAGAGGACCGATTCATCGATCTTTGCCGCCAGAATGAAATCGCTTTCGGTCAAGCCGTCGATCTTGTGGGTCCAGATCTCGATGGTGGCTTTCCCCCAGCCGAAGCTGATGTCGGGATGATGCCCCTCCTGCTCGGCGATCGCGCCCACGCGATTCACGAACTCCAGCGTGGCCTTGAAATCCTTGAAACGGAAGGTCTTGCGAAGGTGGTGCTCCCTTTCCACCGCCCACCCCTTCACCTGGCCAATTAATGGGGCGATCTCCGTGGTGGTGAGCGGCGGCGTCCCCCCCTTACACGGCACACACGACTTTCTCGCCAGTTCTGACACTCTTTCCCCTCGAAGGGGGGCTTCGCCCTTGTGTTCCGCCTCAATCATACTCGCCTGCCGGCGTCCCCGCAAGCCCACCTGCAGCGAAGACCATGTCTTCGATTGGGCGTATTCTCCGCGACGATTCCTCAGTGGTTCCTGTCTCTATACTTTCAATTCAGTAGCTTGCAGAACATACCCTCATATATCCCTTAAAAAATAGCTTGCACCCCCATAAATTATCTGGTATAAACCATGCCTCTCAAGAGAGAGGGGTTCAAGCTTCGGAATAATCAAGGGAGAGAGCGACCTGTGCAGAAGAACCATAGATGGTTGGTAGTGAGCCTCGGGCTTACCGGATTCTTCTTCCTCTCCGCCCTGCTCGTCGCCTCTTTCACCGGAGTGCCGAACAGAACACCCGAGTCCCCGGAGCCACCCGCCCCATCCGATACTTTGCCACCCCCAGCCTCCGAGCCTCGAGAGCCCACCGGTTCGCCTCCAATGCACCGGGTGATCGACGGAGCGATTCAACGAGGACAGAGCCTCGTCCAAGCCCTCAGCGCTCACGGGATCTCAGGTCGCCTCACCCACGAGATCGCCCAAGCCCTCCGCCCCCATTTGAACTTCCGAAAGATCCGGCCTGGGGCAACCTTCGAGGCCACCCTGGACGAGACCGGGGCGCTCCGCCATTTCTTGTATCGGGCCTCTCCCCTGGAGGTCTACGAGGTCACCCGCGAGCAGGCCGAATATCGGGTGACGCAGCACGAAGTCCCGATCGAGCGACGGGTGGAAAAAATCGCCGGGGCTATCACCTCGTCCCTCTTCGAAAGCATGGAGGCCCTCGGGGAAAAGCCGGAGCTGGCCATCCGGTTTGTCGACATCTTCGTCTGGGACTTTGACTTCAACAGTCACGCCCAGCCTGGAGACCGATTCCGGATGCTCGTCGAAAAGACATATAGCGGCGCCACGTTCGTTCGCTACGGGAAGATCCTCGTCGCCGAATACGAGAATCGCGGGAAGACCTATACCGGCATCTACTTTGAGACCAGCCCTGGGAGAGGAGACTCTTACACCCCGGACGGCAGATCCGTTCGCAAGACCTTCCTGCGCTCGCCGCTCACGTATAGCCGGATCAGCTCCGGCTACACCCACCACAGACACCACCCGATCCTGGGCGGCGTCAGGCCCCATCTGGCCGTCGATTATGCCGCCCCCCACGGTACGCCGATCTGGGCTGTCGCCGACGGGGTCGTCCTCTCGGCCGGGTGGAACGGCGGCAATGGCAAATCGGTGCTCATCCAGCATCGGGGGGGCTACCGGACCATGTACAACCACCTGTCGAGGATCCCTCCGGGGATCCGCAACGGGACCCGTGCCCAGCAGAAGCAGGTGATCGGGTACGTCGGCTCCACCGGTCTCTCCACGGGACCTCACCTCGATTATCGGGTGATCAAGGATGGTCACTTCGTCAATCCGCTCACCCAGAAGTTCATCCCGGGAGACCCCATCCCGGGGTCCGAGCAGGCCGCATTCCGGAGCCTCCGTGATCGGCTCCTGCATCAGCTTCGATCCTCCGCTTCCACATAAACGCCGGATCTCTTCAGTTGCCATCTCCGATCTCGGTCACTCCAGGCGCTGGAAATAGATCTCGCGGCCTGAACTGTACACCCCGTACGCGACGCCCTTGGTGAACTCCCGCCGCTCGACCCGGGTCCGCACCGCGAAGCCCAACCGCTCGTACCGGTCGGCCGCCCCGCCCAGATGGGCGAGAAGCACCCTGGCGATGGGGTCGCGCGGGACCGCGACCCGCTGGGCCCCCTCCAGCGCCAGCAAAAAGATACGATGGTAGCCAAGCGCGGCCTGCTCGATCTGTAGATATTCGATCCCCGCACCCTTCTCCGTGACCGGGACCCGGAGGTCGTTAAAGGTGACCTCACTCCCGTGGTTCTGCAGGGTCCCCAGGTATCGCCCCTCCACCGGAGCCGTCGCCGAGGCGATGAAGACGAAAAGTAGGACAAAGCCGAGCGCGGAGAGGCCGAAGAACAGATTGGACAGTCGAGTCACGGGGCCGGCCGAGTGAAGTGAGAGGGCACGGCGAAAGAGGACGCAGCTCCCCACCAAGGCGATGGTCCCGATGGCGATGAAGAGCTTGCGAAGATCCGGGCCCGGCCGGAAGAGGTCCAGCTCGTAGGCGAAGAAGGCGGTAAAGACGTACAGGCAGACCAGCCCCAGGCCGTGGTAGAGGGCCCCCACCCACGAAGCCAGCCTTCCTGTCCTCCACGCCCGGAGCCCAAGGGAGAAGCGGAGAAGGCCGGGAAGCTCGAGCTCCCGGCCACAGTGCCGGCAGACGAGCCCGAGGGGAAGGCCGGCATAGCCACAGTTCCAACACTGCACCACGATCCCCTCGCGGACACCATACGCGGACCGCCAACGACGGAACCCCCACATCACCGGAGGGAGCAACCACACCCCCACGAGAAGGAGCACGGCAGCAGAGTGCAGCAGGCCTGCCACGCCGGCCAGCCTCTCCCCCAGCACCGACTGGATCACGTTAAAAAAGAGGCGGAACACGAAATCTCCCCCCCTTGACACCCGTGAGCCTCCAGCAGGCCAACTCGGACCCTTTCAGTCCCAGTGGCCCCCGGGCACCGTCACCCATCACTCAGTGCTGAGGACTGAGGGCTGAGGGCCGAGC
>CAYSDK010000041.1:10448-17782 GCA_964429865.1 uncultured bacterium | reverse complement strand
CGGGGGACTTATTCATGGAGCGGAGTCTGGCCCTGGAGGTGGTGCGGGTGACGGAGGCCGCCGCGCTCTCCTCGGCGCGATGGATGGGGCGGGGGCACAAGGGACTTCCGGAACAGACCGCCCTGGATGCAATGCGCCGGGCCTTTGACGTGGTCGAATTCGCCGGGACCATCGTGATCGGGCGGGGCGAAAAGGGGGAGACGCCCACCTTGTATGTCGGCGAGAAGGTCGGGTCTGGCAAGGGACCTCGGCTGGACGTGGCGGCGGAACCGCTCGAAGGGCCGGCGATTGTCGCCGACGGCCGGGCGAACGCCCTGGCGGCTGTCGCGCTCGCCGAAAAGGGTTGCCTCTTTCCCGCCCCGGACGTCTACATGGAGAAGATCGCGGTCGGGCCCAAGGCCCTCGGGGCGATTGATATCACCGCAGGGCCAGAGTCAAACCTGAGATCCATCGCCGAGACGATGAAGTGCTATGTCGAGGATCTCACCGTTGTCGTCCTCGACCGCCCTCGCCATGCCGACCTCATCCGGACGGTCCGCGAGGCGGGGGCCCGGATCAAGTTGATTCAGGATGGGGACCTCTCCGGGGCGATCGCCACCGCCCTCGAGGATTCAGGGGTGGATGTCCTCATGGGGATTGGCAGGGCGCCGGAAGGGGTGCTGGCGGCGGCAGCGCTGAGATGCCTGGGCGGCGACATGCAGGCTCAATTCAAGCCGGCGAGCGAGGAGGATGTCGCGCGGGTCCGGCGGACCGGCCTGAAGGATATGGACCGGGTCCTCACCATCACCGATCTCGCCCGCGGGGGAGAGGTCACGTTCACCGCGACCGGGGTCACCGATGGCGATCTCCTGAAGGGGGTCCGGTTTTTCGGCGGGGGGGCAAAGACCCACTCGCTGGTGATGCGCTCCAAGTCGGGAACGGTCCGGTTTATTGAGGCCATCCATCGCTTTGACCGAAATCCCATCTATTAAGCCTTCTCTCTCTCCTTCATATCAGGAGCGCGCCCGTTTCCTCCCACTCCAGCCTCGTGGAATGTCGGGAGAGTGCGGACGGTCCGAGGAGATTGGATGCGCGAGATCCGGCGGATGATCAAGGGCGTCCGTGGGGCTCCCGACATTCTCCCCGCCGAGGTCGGTCGGTGGCGGCAGATAGAGGTCGGGGCCCGTCGCGTCCTGGAGAACTACGGCTACCAAGAGATCCGGACGCCCATGTTCGAGCGGACCGAGCTTTTTGTCCGCGGGATCGGCGAGGGGACCGACATCGTCCAGAAGGAGATGTACACCTTCGAGGACCGGGGACACGAGAGTCTCACCCTGCGCCCGGAGGGCACGGCTCCCGTGGTCCGGGCCTACCTCGAGCACGGGCTTGTCACCAAGGGGAGCCTCTGTAAGGTCTATTACATCGGCCCGATGTTCCGCCACGAGCGCCCCCAGGCGGGCCGGTTTCGGCAATTCCATCAGATCGGGGCTGAGGCCCTCGGGGTGGAGGACGCCGCCCTCGACGCCGAGGTCGTCGACCTCCTCTCGCACCTGTTCGACACCTTGGAGGTTGCCGGGTGGCAGCTCCACCTCAACAGCATCGGCTGTGAGACCTGTCGCCCCGTCTTCCGCGAACGGTTCGCCCTCTCTATGCGGGGCAAGAAGGCGGGGTTATGTCCGGATTGCCTCGTGCGGCTCGAGCGGAACCCCCTTCGGATCCTGGACTGCAAGGTGGAGGGCTGTCGCGCCCTCGCCGCTCAAGCCCCCACCCCCCTCGAATCACTGTGTGGGGAGTGCGAGGCCCATTTCCGGAAGCTGCAGGGGCTGTTGCAGCTCCTCAAGATCGACTACAGCATCAACCAACACCTGGTGCGAGGCCTCGACTATTACACCCGGACCACCTTTGAGTTCGTGAACCCGGCCCTGGGGGCGCAGAATGCCTTTGCCGGCGGCGGGAGGTACGACCTGTTGGTGGCAGAGATGGGGGGTCCGCCGACCCCCGGAATCGGATTTGCCATCGGCATGGAGCGTCTGTTGCTCTCGCTGCCGCCGGAGCGTCCCGGGGAGGTATGGGCGGGCGTCTTCGCCGTGACCATGGGAGAGGAGGCCTTTCACCTCGGCCTTCGACTCGTCCAAGAGCTACGTCGGCAGGGGCTGCGGGCGGCCCTGGATATGGAGAGGCGCTCGGTCAAGAGCCAGATGCGTCTCGCCCACAAGGAGCGGTACCGCCACGCCCTCATCTTGGGTGACGAGGAGCTCAGGGCCGGGATGGCCACGGTCAAGGACATGACCCAGGGGGGACAAGAGCAGGTACCTCTGCCAGAGGTGGTGGAGCGGTTGACACGCGGGGAAGATCGGGCACAGTAGAAGGAATCATGAGGCGAAGCTATTATTGCGGAGAGGTGACGGCGGAAAAGATCGGCGAGACCGTCACGCTGATGGGCTGGGTCCACCGGAGGAGGGATCACGGGGGCCTCATCTTCGTGGACCTCCGGGACCGCGAGGGGATCGTGCAGATCCTCTTTGGGCCCGAGCACGGCTCTGACGCCTATGAGACCGCCAGGCGGATGCGGTCGGAGTATGTGATCGCCGTGACGGGCCAGGTCCGCCGCCGCCCTCCCGGGACCGAGAATGTGCACCTCAAGACCGGCGAGGTGGAGGTGCCGGCCGCCGAAGCGCTCATCCTGAATGAGGCCAGGACCCCGGTCTTTCCCCTGGATGAGGAGCGGCCCGTCGGCGAAGAGCTCCGCCTCACCTATCGGTATCTCGACCTCCGCCGGCCGTCGCTGCAAAGAAATTTCCGAATCCGCCATCAGGCATCCCAGGTGGTCCGAGCCTTCTTCGACCGGCATGGCTTCATCGAGGTAGAGACCCCGGCGCTGACCCGGAGCACCCCCGAAGGGGCCCGGGACTATCTGGTGCCGGCCAGGCTCTACCCCGGCCAGTTCTTCGCGCTGCCGCAGTCGCCCCAGCTCTTCAAGCAGCTCTTGATGGTGGCCGGCTTTGACCGCTACTTCCAGATCGTGAGGTGCTTCCGCGATGAGGACCTGCGGGCCGAGCGGCAGCCGGAGTTCACGCAGATAGACGTCGAGATGTCTTTCGTGGATCGGGAGGACGTGTTGGTCCTCATGGAGGAGCTCGTCGCCACCATCTTCCGTGAGGTCAAGGGGGTGGAGCTGGACCGGCCCTTCCCGCGCCTGAGGTATGAGGAGGCGATGGCGAGGTACGGCCTCGACAAGCCGGATACCCGATTCGAGATGTTCCTCGGCGACCTCAGCGACCTCTGTGCCCGCACCGCCTTCCGCCCCTTCGCGGACGCCCTCGCCAGCGGGGGCCAGGTCAAGGGGATCAAAGTGCAGGGGAAGGCCGAGGCGTTCTCCCGCAAAATAATCGACGACCTCACCGAGTTCGTGAAGGGTTTCGGGGCGAAGGGCCTTACCCCCTTTCGGATGACCGCAGGGGGGCTGCAGTCTCCTGTGGCCAAGTTCCTTGGCCCTGAGGTTCTCGAAGGGCTCGTCCGGCGTTTCGAGCTGGGTGCGGGCGACCTTCTCCTCACGATCGGCGACAGCCCGAGGGTGGTGGCGGAGTCTCTCGGCCGCCTCCGGGTGAAGTTGGGGCTTGAGCTGGGCCTGATAGACGCAACGATCATGCGACCGGTCTGGGTCACCGATTTTCCCCTCCTGGAGTACAGCGAGGAGGAGAAGCGGCACGTGGCGGTCCACCACCCCTTCACCGCCCCCATGGACGAGCATCTCTCGCTGTTCGAGAGCGCCCCCGAGAAGATGCGGGCCAAGGCATACGACCTCGTCATCAACGGCCACGAGGTGGGTGGCGGCAGCATCCGCAACCACAACCGGGAGACTCAGCAGAAGATGTTCGATGCCCTCGGGTTCAGCCCGGAGCAGGCGCGGGAGCGGTTCGGGTTCCTCCTGGAGGCCCTCGAATTTGGCACCCCACCCCATGGGGGAATCGCCTTCGGGTTCGACCGCCTCATCATGCTGCTGACGGGGGCCGACTCGATCCGTGAGGTGATCGCCTTCCCGAAGACGCAGCGCGCCCAGTGCCTCATGACGGGTGCCCCTGCGGCGGTGGACCCCGTGCAGCTTCAGGAGCTCGGTCTCAAACCGGATATCACCTAACTCATTGAAATTAGGGTGAAGAATAGCATCTTTTTCAGTTGACACTACCAAGAGAGGAGGAGTAGCATTTGAGAGACAGTGGGGACGGCCAACAGCCGTCCCCTCATTGCTCTCAGGAGGGAATGTGGTCCGGGGCGAGATGAAAGGCGAGCGCGCGACGGTTCGAAGGCAGGTGCCTCTCCCTTCCGGGGGGGACATCCAGGCCCTTTTCGGCCGGAATGATGAACATATCCGAATGGTCGAGGAGCGTCTCCACGTCCGGTTGGTGGCCCGCGACGGGCTGTTGACCATCAGCGGGACCGAGGAGGAGGTCGGGATCGCCGAGAAGGTGATCGCCGAACTCACCACGCTCCTGGAAGGGGGGCGGACCATCGGAAACCACGATGTCAAGCTGGCCCTCCGGCACATTGGTCAGGAAGAGCAGCAGACCTTCCGAAAGATCCAGGATGACCTCGTTGAGGTCTCTGCGAAGAAGCGGCCGGTCCGACCCAAGAGCCTCGGGCAGCAGCGGTATATCGATGCCATCCGCACCCACGACATCGTTCTTGGGATTGGCCCCGCCGGGACGGGCAAGACGTACCTGGCGATGGCGATGGCCGTCTCGGCCCATCTCAAGCGCGAGGTGAGTCGGATCATCCTGACCCGGCCCGCGGTGGAGGCGGGGGAACGGCTCGGTTTTCTCCCCGGGACCCTCTACGAGAAGATCCACCCGTATCTCCGCCCCCTCTACGATGCACTCTACGACATGCTGGAGACGGAGCGCGCGAACCGGCTGATCGAGATGGGCGTCATCGAGATTGCCCCCCTCGCCTTCATGAGGGGGCGCACCCTGAATGACGCCTTCATCATCCTCGATGAGGCGCAGAACACCACCTCCGAGCAGATGAAGATGTTCCTCACCCGCCTCGGGTTCAGCTCGAAGGCAGTGATCACCGGCGACATCACCCAGGTGGACCTCCCCCCCGGAAAGATCTCGGGACTCATCGAGGTTCGTTCGATCCTGAGCGATGTCAAGGGGATTGCCTTCGTGTACCTCGGCCAGGAGGACGTCGTTCGCCACGAGCTGGTCCAGCAGATCATTCGCGCCTACGAGCAGCGCCAGACCTCACCCCTCGCCTCCGGAGACCCGAGCCGGCGCGAGGAGGCTCCAGGGACGGGCGAGGGACGTTGAGGCGGTGGCCGGGAGTCCGTACCGATGAAGATGCCCCAGTGGGTGGTGCCGGGCCCGAAGAGGGGGAACGACACCAAGACGAGTAAGCCGACCAGCTTGCCGACCTACCGCTACCGCCTTTCCCCGGTGGATCGACTCTTCCGGGCCTCGGAGCAGCGGCCACTGATCCCTCTGCTCTTGGGGTTCCTCCTGGCGTTGACCGTCGGGGCAGTCGTTGCCTCCTATCGTCCCCTTCCCTTCGGTCCCGTTTCGGCCGCTGCGGTCGTGCTCCTTGCCGTGTGCGTGGTCGGGACCCTCCTCTTTTATGCGCGATTCCTCGAGGCCCGACCAGTCACCTCCCCACAGATGCTGTACCTCTTGGGGGCGGTGATCCTCTTGGCGATGCTGATCAACCGCTTCCTCCTCATTATCCTCGTCTCCTTGAGCCAGAGCTTTCCTTTCATTCCGCTCCATTCCTTCTACTATGCGATCCCCGTCGCCCTCGGGACCGTGCTCCTGAGCGTACTTTTCAATGCCCGAGTGGCCTTCGGGGGGGCGATGGCGTTAGCCATTCTGTCGGCGCTCATGGTGACGGATGAGGTGGCCTTCTTCCTCTACGGATTGATCGGGGCCGTCGTCGGCGCCTGCAGCATCCGGAAGACTCAAGACCGCACCACCTTCTTCAAGGCGGGATTCTGGGTCGCCGTCGCCAACGTCGGCACCGTGTTGATCTTTATCTCGATCTACGGCCGGTCAGGCGTGGCGCTGCCGTATGACCTGGCGGCCTGCCTCGCGAACGGCGCGTTGGTTGCTCTGTTTGCCTCCACCCTCCTTCCAGTTCTGGAGTATCTCTTTGGGACCGCGACGGATCTGAAGCTTCTCGAGCTGTCCAATCTGAATCAGCCCCTGTTGAAGCAGCTGATGAAGACCGCCCCCGGGACGTATCACCATAGCCTGATGTTGGCGGAGCTGGCGGAAGCGGCAGCCGAGGCCATCGGCGCCAATCCGCTCGTGTGTCGGGTGGGCGCGTACTATCATGACATCGGCAAGGTGAAGAAACCGGCCTACTTCATCGAGAACCAGATGGACGCCATGAACAGGCACGATAAGCTCTCTCCAAGCCTGAGCAGCCTCATCGTCATCTCTCATGTGAAGGACGGGATCGAGATGGCCCTGGAGCAGCGGCTTCCGGCCGCCATCGTGGATCTCATCCCCCAGCACCATGGCACCCGCCTGGTCACCTACTTCTATGAAAGGGCGAAGGAGTCGCAGGACCCGGACCTGGGTGAGGTGAAGGAGGAGGATTATCGGTATCCGGGCCCCAAGCCCCAGACCCGGGAGGCAGCGATTCTCATGGTGGCTGACGCGGTCGAGGCGGCAGACAGGACGCTCACCGACCCCACCCCGGCCCGGGTCCTGGGGCTGGTCCAGCGGATCGTCAATAGCATCTTCATCGAGGGGCAACTGTCGGAATGTGACCTGACCCTCAAGGACCTCCACCAGATCGCCAGGGCCATGGTCCGCGTCCTCACCGCCGTCCACCACCACCGGGTGGATTATCCAGGATACAAGTTTGAAGAGGTCAAGAAGAAGGAGGGTGAGAAGCGGGGGGATGGGGATACAGATTCGAAACGGGCAAAGGAAGAGGCGGGTCGGTCTGTCCCGTCTAAGACGGGTGGGGGAGAGGACCTTATCCGTCTTGGGCAGACCGACTGATGAGGTCTCGGTGCTCCTCGTCGGTGATCGGGCTATCCGGCGGCTCAATCGGGCGTACTTGAACCACGATCATCCCACCGACGTCCTGGCGTTTCCGCAACCGCAGGGCGTCCCATTGCCAGGGCCGCACCTCCTCGGCGATGTGGTCATCTCGGTCGACACCGCTGCCCGCCAGGCCAAAGCGCATGGCCATTCCCTCAACCAGGAACTGGCCCTCCTGCTGATTCATGGCCTCCTCCACCTCCTCGGGTACGACGATTCGACGCCAGCGGCGCGTCGCCGCATGTGGAGCACACAAGCCCGCCTTCTCGCCATCTCCGCCACGCCCCCGTCCTGACACCAGCTTCTCAA
>CAYSDK010000041.1:0-10348 GCA_964429865.1 uncultured bacterium | reverse complement strand
AAGCCCGCCTTCTCGCCATCTCCGCCACGCCCCCGTCCTGACACCAGCTTCTCAAAGGGGAGGGGCCTACCCAATGTCTTCCCTTGCGCCCGCCTGGAGCTTTGCGACGGTCTTACGCAGCGCGGATCCCTCCGAAAGAAGGTCAGGCAACAACTCCTTCCCTCCTCAGGCAAAGGGGTCGTTAGGCCGACCCGCTCTGGTCACTGCGGGCCCTCGTGGCGAGGGAGTACGCAGAGAGATTCCTCGTTGTCAAAAGGGATTTTCGCCCGCGCCTTCTCCGGGCAGGTTAGGGCTGGCAAAAGGGGACTCGCTTCACGGAAAACCAATTGAAGTCTCCACAAGTTCCCCCTATAATCGGCCGCGCACTCTTAGGACCAAAGCCCTTGAGGTCATCCCTGGCCTTCGCCGCGTTACGGGTCGGGGTACGTGGTTGGCCCGCAGGAGGGTGTTGGATGAGCGCCACGTCGCCGCAAGATGGGGCTCCACCGATCCGTGGGTTAAAGACGTTGGTGACCGCCGTGCGGTTCGTCAGCGATCCCATTCCCGTTATGCGGTCCCTTTACGGGGAGCGCGGGCCGGTCATCGCATTCGGTAATATTAATCGGTTTTCCGAATCCGAGCGGCTACTGGTCATGGCATTCGGCCCGGAATACAACCGCCAGATCCTCAGTGACCCCAATATCTTTCGCTCGCGCGGGATGGTGCTGCAGGGACCACAAGGCTCGGCACACCAGCGGATCCGGTTCGGTTTGATCAGCATGAACGGTGAGCAGTACCTCCAGCAGCGCAAGTTGCTCATGCCGCCGTTTCACAAGAAGAGCATGGAGGGCTATCGCGATGCCATCGTAAACCTGACCGCCCAGATGCTCGACTCGTGGCGCGCTGGCGAGCAGCGCGATATCGGGCGCGACATGCAGACCCTGGCCCTGCGCGTTGCCAGCACCATCCTCTTTGGTGGCAGCAGGCCTCGAGAGGCCGATCGGATCGGCCACATGATCGAGGAGTGGCTGGCGATGTGCTTTCGACGGCGGGTCTGGTTCTTTCAGGTAAACGTCCCTGGGACGCCGTACCGCCGGTTGCTCGCCCATGCCGAGCGACTGGAAGCGGAGATTCGGGCCATGATCGATCACCGGCGACAGAAGGAGACGGGTGGCAGGGATGTGCTGTCCATCCTCGTGCGCGCACGGGACGAAGACGGCGCCTCAATGACCGAGGGTGAGTTGATCGGCCAGGCGAACATTCTCTTCACCGCAGCGCACGAGACGAATACGGCGGCCCTCACATGGACGCTGTTTCTGCTGTCGCAGCACCCGCGTGTCATGGCTGAGCTGCTGGATGAATTGCGCGGCGAACTGCACGGTGATGCGCCCAGTATCGACCAACTGCATCGCCTGTCGCTCTTGGAACGGGTGATCAAGGAGAGCCTGCGCATCATCCCCCCGGTGGTCTGGAGCACCCGGATCGTCGATCAGCCGGTCCTGCTCGGTCCGTACCATCTGCCAAAGGGTTCGCGGGTGATCTACAGCCAATACATGACGCATCACCTTCCGGAGTTGTACCCGAATCCGGAGCGGTTTGATCCGGACCGGTGGCTATCCACTGAACCGTCGCCGTATGCCTATCTCCCATTCGGGGGTGGGCCGCGGATGTGCATCGGTTACGCCTTCTCCATGACGGTGCTGCGGATCACCCTGGCGATGATCCTTCAGCGGTATCGCCTGTCGCTGGTGCCCGGCGCGAGGATCGACCGCAACTACGCAGTCACGCTGTCGCCGAAGTATGGCATGCCCATGATGGTCCACAAACAGGATCGGCAGTTCACGAGAGAAATCCCACGCGGGGACATCCACGAAATGGTCGACCTACGCACGCATTAATCGCTGGACACCCGGCGCCCGCTCGACACCCTGGCCGCACATCAAGGACCGGAGAAGGAAACGGTGACCTCCCAGAGGCGGCGGAGCAACCGGGGTGGCGTCCACCAGGCTATTGACAGGGATTGCCGCTTGGGGGATACTCCAGCCCTGCACAGGCGATCATGATTGAACCAAGGCCCCCTAGCCAAAGGTGAGGAGAGGAAGGATGGGGCAGCGGATCCTGGTTGCCGACGATGAAGCGGCATCCCGAAAGGGGTTGAAGGCGCTCCTTGCCAACTGGGGCTACGAGGTCGAAGAGGCCTCCAACGGAGAGGAGGCCCTCCAGAAAGCCGTTGCCTTCCTTCCCGCGGTCATTGTCGCCGATCTCGTCATGCCCGGACTCGATGGGCTGGGGCTCTTGAAGGCCGTCCAAGAGGAGTTACCCTTCGCCGCGGTCATCATGCTGACTGGCCACGGGACCATCGAGACGGCGGTGGCCGCCATGAAGCAAGGGGCCTACGATTATCTGACGAAGCCGGTGGATGTCCCGCGGCTCAGGGTGCTCATTCAGCGGGCCCTCGAGAAGGGAGAAGCGCTCCGCGAGGTGACGCTCCTGCGGCGACGGCTGAAAGAGGTCTGGGGGTACGGGAAGCTGGTGGGCAAGGGCAAGGCGATGCAGGAGGTGTACCGGCTCATTGACCTCGCGGCCCCGACCGCGGCTCCGGTGCTGGTCTCGGGAGAGAGCGGGACGGGCAAGGAGCTGGTGGCGCACATCCTCCACGAGCTTTCCCCCCGGGGCCAACGGGCCTTCGTCGCCGTCAACTGCTCGGCCATCCCAGAGACGCTCTTAGAGAGCGAGATCTTTGGGCATGAACGAGGGTCCTTTACCGGCGCGATGGAGCGGAGAATCGGCTGCTTTGAGCTGGCCCATGAGGGCACCATCTTCCTGGATGAGATCGCCGAGATGAGCCCGTCGACCCAGGCGAAGTTCCTCCGGATCCTTGAGGACGGCACGGTGAGGCGCCTCGGGGGCAAGGCGGAGATCAAGGTCGATGTCCGGGTCCTGGCTGCCACCAACAAGGACCCCCTGAAGGCGATTGCCGATGGGAACCTGAGGGAGGACCTCTACTACCGCCTGAACCTCTTTTCCCTCGCCCTTCCCCCTCTCCGCGAGCGGCGCGAGGACATCCCCCTGCTCCTCCAGGCGTTCATCGAGGAGTTGAACACCAAGTACGAGAAGCGGATCAAGGCGGTCGATGAAGCGGCGCTGCGGATCCTGATGCGGTATCCCTGGCCGGGGAACGTCCGGGAATTACGGAACACGATCGAACGGGGGGTCATCGCCTGCAAGGCCGATCTCATCACGGCGCGACACCTCCCACCTGGCCTCACCAGCAAGGCGAGGGAAGAGGGGTCCGATGCCATCTCCGTCCCTCTCGGGATCACCCTCGAGGAGGCGGAGAAGAACCTCATCCGCAAGACCCTCGCCTCGGTGAACAATAATAAGACGAAGGCGGCCGAGATCCTCGGGATCAGCCTCAAGACTCTCCACAACAAGCTGCATCGCTACGGGGTGTAGGATGTGGTTCGGGATAAAAAGAAAAGAGGCCCTGGCGATTACCCTGTTGACTGTTCTGGTGGTGGTCACCACCACCTTCATCCACCTCTCCTGGTTGACCACCCTGGTGGTGCAAGAGGCGATACGGCAGGCGCAGCTGATCGCGAAGCAGCTCTACGCGCAAAGCAGCCGGTCCCTCTCCCGAGCCCGAGACGCGAATCCCTTAGAGATTCTCAGGAGCGATCGGGAACTGCGAAGCCTGCTTGACGCGAGCGTCGGATACTCGCCCCACCTCCTGTACGCGCTGATCGCCGACCAGAAGGGAACGATGATCTTCCACAGCGAGCGAGAGAAGGAGGGCACGCCCGCCCCCGAGCGCCCGAGCCTGGAGCAACTTCTCTCCCTCAATCCCATTGGGCGGTTCCACGCCCTGTACGAGGACGGGAAAATTTATGAATCCAGACTGTCCCTGAGCCTCGACAACAGGCCCTTCGGGAGCATCCGTCTCGGCGTCGCCACCAGCCTGTTGAGGAAGGAGCTGAACGTCTCCGTGCAAAAGAGCCTGGCCCTCGCCGGCCTGGCCCTGCCTGCGACCTGGCTCGTGGCCATGGGTGTCGGCGTCCTGATCCTGAAGCCGATGCGCAGGTTCGCACGGGAGACGGACGGGGGGAGGCGGGGTGACGTAAGCAGTGGCGGCAGCCTGGGGCAGGGGGACGAGATCGGCGACCTGGCCTCCCCGCTCCAGCTCCTTGGCCAGCAGCTTCAGCCGGACCGACTGAAACTGCTCAGCGAGAAGGCCGAGCTTCAACAGGTCGTCGATCACCTGGAAGATGGGATCATCCTCTTTACCCAGGATCGGCGCGCCCTCTTCTTCAACAAGGCCGCGGAGGTGATCGTGGGACGGCCCCTGGAAGAGGTCGTGGGATGGCCGTGGGATGACGTGCTGAGGCCTTTCCACCCTCTCCGCCCGCTGCTGCAGCATGCCTTTGAGCACCGGGCCAGCTTTCGGAATGCCGCCGTCACCATGCCTCGCGACGACGGTAACAAGGAATTTTTGGTCTCGCTCTTCTTCGTCACGGATCGCCACAGGGCGATGGGAGCCATGGTTGTTGTCAAGGACCTCGAATCGATCAAGACGCTCCGATCCCTGATCACCTACTCTGCCAAGCTGACGGCGCTTGGCAGGCTCACGTCGGGACTCGCCCACGAAGTCAAGAACCCCCTGAATGCCATGATGATCCACCTCGAACTCCTGAAGGAGAGGCTCGACGCGCCTGCCGACGAGGTTCAGCAGAGCCTCGAGGTCATCGGGAGCGAGATCCGGCGGTTGGATAGGGTGGTGCATGGGTTCTTGAGGTTTATCCGGCCTGAAGAGCTGAGCCTGAGGCTGTTCGACCTGAACACCCTCCTCAAGGACGTAGCGGCCCTCATGGAGACAGAGTGGCAGAAGGAGGGTATCCGCTTCGCCTTCCAGTGGGACCCCACGCTTCCTCTCATTGCCGCCGATGAGGAGCTGCTGCGGCAGGCGTTCCTGAACATTCTACTGAACGCCTGTCAGGCCATGCCGACCGGCGGACTCGTTCGCATTTCGACGGCGATGGAGCGGTGGGATTCTGTGAGGGTGAGCATCGCTGACACAGGGGTCGGGATCCCCCCTGATGATCTGGGGAAGATCTACCAACTCTACTATACGACGAAGCCTCACGGAAGCGGTATCGGCCTCTCCTTGGTGTACCGGGTCGTCCAGATGCATAACGGCTCTATTGACGCCTCATCGGAGCTGGGCCGGGGGACCACCATGGTCGTCCGGCTTCCGGTAAGCCAGTCCCCTTCGTGATCTCCCGGACAGGATCGGCAGACGTGGCAGTGATGAGACTCCTTTCCTCCCTGTTCTTGTTGACGGTCCTCATGGCGGGCTGTGCCCAATCGAAGGCCGCCGGGGTCCCGTCCGGTCCGGCTTCGCCTCAGGCGTACCCCACAAGAGAGGAACCCCCTTCCCCTCCGCGCCTCCTCTCGTCCCAGGCGGGCCGCGAGGAAGAGCAGCGGCTCAAGCAGCAGGCGGCAAGCAGAATCGAGGGCACAGAGCAGATGGTGAGGCAGATCAATGCGAAAAAGCTGGCCAAGGACCAGGAGGAGGTCTTTTCCACCATTCGGAGCTTCCTGTCCAAGGCGAAGGAGGCCCTTGCACTTAAGGATTTCTTGAGGGCCTTTACGCTCGCGGACAAGGCCAGGATCCTGGCGGAGGGGCTGCTGACCACCCTGCGATGAGGAGGCAGCCTCATCGAGCTGTTCGTCCTCCGAGATCCTTCCTCGTGTGTGCGACGTCACGCCGTCTCCGCCGTGTAGTCCTTACACGACCGCCATGTAAATCTTACATATGTTGCTGTTCACTCAAGACTGCGGAAGAGGCGTCCCCTCGCTCCTGATCCGGACAGCGGGCTGATCCGACTGAGGTGTCACGATGATCGAGGTTCCCTCGGGGCATAAGGCAGGATTCATTGCTGTCATTGGGCGTCCGAACGTCGGCAAGTCTACGCTGATCAATCGCGTGGTGGGTCAGAAGGTGGCTGCGGTCTCTCCGAAGCCCCAAACCACCCGCAACCGGGTTGCAGGGGTCAAGACGACCGGGTCGTACCAGATGATCTTCTTGGATACCCCGGGCATTCATCACGCCGAGACCCTCTTCAATCGCGAGATGGTCAAGCTCGCCCTGAAGACCCTGGCAGAGGTGGATCTCATCCTCTGGGTCATCGATGCCTCCGATCCCCTCTCCGATGAAGACCAACTGGTTCGCGGGCATCTCCAAGACATCAAGGTCCCGGTCGTTTTGGCCCTCAACAAAGTCGACCTGGTCAAGCCCAAGCAGCACCTTCTCCCTGCCATCGACGCGTGTCACAGGCTGATCCCGGCAGCCGAGGTGGTTCCCATCTCGGCCACCGAGGGGGTCAACCTCAACCTGCTGGAGGAGATCCTGCTGAGGTATCTCCCGGAGGACCCGCCTTTCTTTCCTCCTGGGCAGGCGACGGATCAACCGCCACATCTTGTCGTGGCTGAGATTATCCGGGAAAAGGTCTTCGAGCTGGTGCATCAAGAGGTCCCCTACGCCGTGGCGGTCCAGGTAGACGAAATGGAAGAACGGCCGGGGACGGGCCTGGTGGACATTCAGGCCACCATCTATGTGGAGAAGGACTCCCAGAAGGGGATCATCATCGGGGAAGGGGGCAGGATGCTGAAGAGGATCGGACAACAGGCCCGCCAGGAGATCGAGGGGGTCCTCGGCACGCGCGTCTATCTTGGCCTGTGGGTCAAAGTCCACAGGGCGTGGCGGAAGAACGAGGAGGCCCTGCGCCGCTTCGGATACCTGCTGAAGTCCGGGTGACGCGGCCTCCACAGCCTGAGCTTTTCCTTTCCCGCTCTCACGCGCTGTGGTAGGATATGGATCGTTCATTGCACGCGGTGAGAGTGCGCCTAATCACGATGATCTATTTCCCACTGAGCCGGAGATGCACGACGTCTGTGCCGTCATTCTAGCCGCTGGCGAGGGGACCCGGATGCGGTCCCAGCTTCCCAAGGTCCTCCACCCCTTGCTGGGCCGGCCCCTGATCTCCTATCCGGTGGACCTCTGCCTCGGCGTGGGGGCGAAGCGCGTGCTGCTGTTGGTGGGCCCCCGGGCCGAGGGGGTCAGGCAGGCTCTCGCGGGACGGCCGGTCGAGTTCGTAGAGCAGCCGGAACCCCGCGGCACGGCCGACGCGGTCCTCCAGACCGAGATGGCCCTGGCGGGCTTTCGTGGGACCGTCCTGGTCTTGGGGGGGGACACCCCCCTCCTCACCGAATCGACCGTGGCGGGGCTCCTCGACGCGCACCGCACGGCGCGCGCGGTGGCGACGGTCCTCACCGCTCGTGTGGAGGATCCCGCCGGGTACGGCCGCATCCTCCGCGACCGACGGAGCGCCCTCAGGCGGATCGTCGAAGAGGTCGAGGCGACGGCGAAAGAGAAGGGGGTGCGGGAGGTCAATACCGGCTGTTACGGCTTCGCTGGCGCGGCCCTCTTTCCTGCCCTGAAGCGGGTGCCGGTCTCGCCGGTCAAGAGGGAGTCCTTCCTGCCCGGGCTGGTGGAGGTCTTCCTCCGGCAGCGGCGCCGGGTCCATACCGTTGAGGCGAGCGATCCCACCGAGGTGCTGGGGGTGAACACGAGGGCGGAGCTGGCCCAGGCTGCGGTCGTCCTCCGGCAACGGGTGCATGAGCGGCTGATGGCGGAAGGGGTCACCCTTCTGGACCCGGCCACCGCCTACATTGACGCGACCGTGACGATTGGCCCCGACACGGTGATCTACCCGGGCGTCATCCTTCAAGGGGCCACGACGATCGGCGCAGGGTGCGTCATCTATGGCCACTGCCGGATTCAGAATTCCCACCTGGCCGATGCCGTCACGATCCTAGACGGCTCGGTGATCTCCGAGAGCGAAATAGCGGAGGGGTGCGTGGTAGGGCCCTATGCCCATCTCCGCCCGCACAGTCGCCTCCGGTCGAAAGCCAAGGTGGGAAATTTCTGCGAGGTGAAGAAGGCGGTCATCGGCGCGGGTTCCAAGGTGCCGCATCTGGCGTATGTCGGTGACGCGACGATCGGGGAGAATGTGAACGTGGGGGCCGGCACGATCACCTGCAATTACGACGGCTTCGCCAAGCATCAGACGGTCATCGAAGACGAGGTCTTCGTCGGGAGCAACGCCAACCTGGTGGCGCCCATCAGGATCGGCCGGGGGGCCATTATTGCGGCCGGCTCTACCATCACCGAAGCGGTCCCCCCCGATGCCGTGGCCTTCGGGCGGGCCCCCCAGGTCACCAAGGAAGGGCGGGCCAAGGCGACCCGGCAGAAGCGGCAGGCGATGGCGCCTCCGAACAGCGATGAGGACTGAGGACTGAGTCCACGAGGGTAGGCGGGATGTGCGGGATCATCGGATACGTCGGTCCCAAGAACGTGGTGCCGGTCCTCCTCGACGGCTTGAAACGGCTCGAGTACCGGGGCTACGATTCGGCCGGTGTCGCCTTCCTCCAGCAGGGGGCGCTCCAGATCTACCGGAGCGTCGGGAAGATCAAGGATCTGGAAAACACCCTGTGGGGGAAAGATCTCGCTGGCGACATCGGCGTTGGCCATACCCGCTGGGCGACCCACGGCCGCCCCTCCGAGGCGAACGCGCATCCCCACGTGGATTGCACCGGTGAGCTCGTAGTGGTGCACAACGGCATCATTGAGAACTACGTGCCCCTGAAGGAAAAACTGATCGCCGAGGGGCATCGGTTCACGTCAGAGACCGACACGGAGGTGATCGCGCACCTCATCGAGCAGTACCTCGAGGGCGACCTGGAAGCGGCGGTGCGGCGCGCCCTCCGGGAGGTGGCGGGTGCGTATGCCATCGCGGTGCTCTGGCGGGGGGACCCCGATCGGCTCGTCGGTGCCCGCTGCTCGAGTCCGCTGGTGGTGGGCATCGGGGAAGGGGAGTTTCTGGTGGCCTCAGATATCCCGGCGCTCCTCTCCCACACGCGCAATGTGCTCTTCCTGGAGGATCAAGAGATTGCGGTGATCAGCCGGGAGGGGGTCACGGTGACCACGATGGAGGGGGACCCGATCCAGCGTCCGGCCACTCAAATCTCGTGGAGCCCCGTCCTGGTCGAGAAGGGCGGCTACAAGCATTTCATGCTGAAGGAGATCCACGAACAACCCCGGGCCATTCGCGAGACACTCCTCGGGCGGTACTCGCTGGAGGCCGGGGAGATCTACCTCGACGGGATGGAGGCGGTGGCGGAGATCCTTCCGGTTCTCCAGCGCGTGGTGCTGGTGGCCTGTGGTACCTCCTGGCATGCGGCGCTCGTGGGGAAGTTCCTCCTGGAGGAGCTCTGCCGGGTCCCGGTAGAGGTGGACTATAGCTCCGAGTTCCGGTACCGCGAGCTTATCCTCGGTTCGGACACCCTGGTGCTCACCATCAGTCAGTCGGGAGAGACCCTGGACACCCTGGTCGCGCTCAGGGAGGCCAAGCGGCGCGGGTGCCGCGTCGTCTCCATCGTCAATGTCGTGGGCAGCTCCATCGCCCGGGAGAGTGACGGGGTGTGCTATACCCATGCCGGACCGGAGATCGGCGTGGCCTCGACCAAGGCCTTCACCGCGCAGCTCACCGCCCTGTATCTCTTGGCCCTGTATCTCGGGCGGCGCCGGGGGGTCTTGGACGCCTCCCGGGTGCAGGAGCTGCTCCCCCCTCTGTTGCGGCTGCCCCAGTTGGCGGAAGAGACGATACGGTGCGATCAGGTGGTGGAGCGGCTGAGTCACCTCTACTCCCAGCATACCGACTTCCTCTTCCTGGGGCGGGGGATCAACTACCCGGTCGCGCTCGAGGGGGCCTTGAAGCTCAAGGAACTCTCGTATATCCATGCCGAAGGATATCCCGCCGGCGAGATGAAGCATGGGCCCATCGCCTTGATCGATGCCCGGATGCCGGTGGTCATTCTGGCCCCCCAGGATCGGACGCACCCGAAGATCCTGGCCAACATCCAGGAGGTCAAGGCCCGAGGGGGTGTCGTGATCGCCGTGGGGACGGCAGGCGATCCCGAGCTTCGCGCGCTGGTCGATCACTGCATCACCATCCCGGCGACGACTCCGCATCTCACCCCGATCCTCATGGTGATGCCGCTGCAGCTGCTCGCCTACCACATCGCCGTCCGCAAGGGGTGCGATGTCGATCAACCCCGCAATCTCGCCAAGAGCGTCACTGTGGAGTGAGCGGGAGCGCGACGGTCACCATCTCGCGCCTTCATGTCACCCAGCCCATAATCGGACCCTGATCGACAAACATTTGCGCTGACCTTTGATGACGGTGCACCCTGAAGCGTACCTGGCCGAACTAAATCCGCCCCAACGCGAGGCGGTCCTCCACACCGAGGG
>CAYSDK010000040.1:16754-17933 GCA_964429865.1 uncultured bacterium | reverse complement strand
TGATAGCCGAGGTAGCCCAGGGCTAGGACGGTGAGGAGCCCGCCGAGGAGAGCGCCCCGGAATCCGGGGTCGGTCAGGTGAAACTGCCGACCGCGGGGGGTGTTGCCGGTGAGGAGTACGAGGGTATAACCGTTGCGGGCCATTCGCCTCCTCAATCATGGTCAGACTGCGGATGGCGGGTCAGGATCTCTTCTCCTGCACCGGGACGACCGAAAGACCTTGGGCCGCCTCATCGGGCCTTGCCCCGGCCATCCGGCACTGCCCTTCGAACAGGACACCCTCCTCGAGGATCACCACAGGGGCCTCGAGGTTCCCGAAGACACGGGCAGCCCCCTTGAGCTCTATCCGCGAGCTGGCGCGGACGTTGCCCACCACCTCACCCATGATCACCACCGATTCTGCCTGGATCGTGGCGTTGACCATAGCCTTCTCCCCCACGACGAGGACGTCCGTGGTCACGATCTCACCATGGAACCTGCCGTTCAGGAGGACGGTGCCGGTGCCGGTAAAGCTGTACTTCCCCTCGATCTCGGAGCCTTCATCAATGAAGGCCATGATACCTGTGTTCTTCGCCGACGGCTTATTGGTAGAGTTCCACAACATTGTAAACCCCCCGAGGAGCGCTCGGCTACTTGGCCTGGGCGAGCGGCATCTCCTTCACCAGGTGGATTGCAGGCTTACCCTCCTCGATCTCCTTGAGCTTGACGACGTTGCCGTTGAAGAAGCCACCCTTGGAGATCACGAGGGAATTGGTCTCGATGTTGCCGTCCACCCGTCCGCTGGGAGAGATCTCCACGCTCCCCGTCGCCACCATGTTTCCCTCGTACTCGCCGTGAATGATGGCGTCCACGGTCCGCACGTCGGCATGCACGGAGCCCCGCTCGCCGATGACGAGCTTCCCGCCTACCTTCAACTCGCCGCCGACCTTGCACTCGATCTCGATCGAGTCGGTGATGTCGAACTTTCCCTCGAGTCTCGCGTCGCCGCCCATGACGGTCAGGAGGGCGGACAGGGACGACTGCTTACCGTTGCCCTGGGGATCGGAAGGATCCTGTTTCGGGGCGGGGAAAATGGTACGTCTCAACATCATGTTCTCCTCCTTCTCGGTAGGTCCATTGGGAACCCTCTTGTACGGAACACCCGTATGCAATCGACCGCCATCTGTCGCAGGCAAGCGCA
>CAYSDK010000040.1:0-16654 GCA_964429865.1 uncultured bacterium | reverse complement strand
TGCGATAGGCGAACGGCTGAAGCGGGCGAGGTCGGTCGTCGTCCTCACGGGAGCGGGGGTCTCGGCGGAGAGCGGCATCCCCACCTTTCGCGGTCCCGAAGGTCTTTGGCAACAGTATAAGCCCGAAGACCTCGCCACCCCTGAGGCCTTCCAGCGCGATCCGAGACTCGTCTGGCAGTGGTACGACTGGCGGCGCCAGAAAATCGCCCAGGCGTCCCCAAACCCTGCCCACCATGCCCTGGTTCAAATCGAGCGGATCGTTCCCGAGTTTACGCTGGTGACCCAGAATATCGACGGCCTGCACCGCCTCGCGGGGAGCCAGCGGCTGATCGAGCTGCACGGATGTATCTGGCGCGTCCGCTGCCAGGCGGAAAAAATCGTTCGCGAAAACCGCGAAGTCCCTTTGCGGATCATCCCGCCACGTTGCGACTGTGGAAGTCTTCTTCGCCCCGATGTGGTCTGGTTCGGTGAACCCCTCCCGGTTGAAACGCAGGTCCAGGCCTTTGCTGCGGCAGAATCGGCCGATGTCTTCCTCACGGTCGGGACCTCAGCCCTCGTTCAGCCGGCCGCCTCGCTTCCCATCGTGGCGAGGGAGCGCGGGGCCTTCGTCGTAGAGATCAACCCCACCTCCACCGCAATTACCCCCTTTGTTGACAGTTATTTACAAGGCCAGGCTGGGATACTCCTCCCGAAGGTTCTCTCCATTCTGACAATGGGCTAGGCAGAA
This sequence comes from uncultured bacterium, assembly GCA_964429865.1. GTDB lineage: Bacteria > Methylomirabilota > Methylomirabilia > Methylomirabilales > CSP1-5 > CSP1-5. Next base: position 15,927 of record CAYSDK010000040.1, on the reverse strand, counting down.
ACCGTTAAAGTCAAGTATCAGAAGATCACAAAAACTACTTGACAAATAAGCTCTTTCCTTTTCTAATCTCGGCGACTCGCTCTTGGAGATCCTTTACGTGACACGCGACACACAGACCGGTCTCGGCCTCGGCCTTGTCGCCGTACTACTCAGCGGCTGTGCCGCCATAGGAGTCGCCACGTCGCTGGCCGGCAGCGCTCTCGCCGGGGCGTTCTTTGTAAGAAGTCAGACCGTCGACCGCACCTTTGTCGCACCAATGCCCGAGGTCAAGGAGGCCTGCCGCCGAGCGCTCGAGGCGATGGCCCTCACCATCAAGCAGGAAGGGCCCCACGGAAATGAGTACCTCATTTTTGCCGCCGCCCCGAACCAGTACGAAGTCGAGGTGACCATAACCCCCATTACATCGAAGGCGACCAGGGTTTCGGTGAATGCCGCCACCCTTCCCGAGCGGGATACGGCAACCGGCCTCGAATTCCTCAATCAGACGGCCGCTGCCCTCTCCTCCTCTCCACCGTCTCAGGCCTTCGTCTCCTCCAACGGCACTGCCCAGTCGCCGACCACGACAGGGCATCTGCAATCGAGGGGGAACTCGGAACCCTCCTCGGTTCGACCCACCGCCAGGGCACAGACGCCCCACACGCCCAAGTCCCCGCGGGCGGAGCATGAGGAGACGACGAGGCTGAACGAGATCTACGAGGTCGCGATCGATGAATACATCCGGGGGGACTTTCCCGCCGCGATCGTACATCTCCGCACATACCTCGCCGCCCAGCCTGACAGCGCTGAAAAGCCCAAGGCCCTCTACTGGCTGGGAGAATCCCTGTATAGCCAACGAGAGTACACAGACGCGCTCCTCCAGTTCGAGACCATCGTCCAGGACTATCCCCAGAGCCCCGAAGTCCCCCGGGCCCTCCTGAAGAGCGCCCACGTGTACCGGCAGGTCCGGAACAACCGTCAGGCAGCGGCCCGGCTTCAGAAGTTGATCACGCAACACCCCAAATCCCGGGAGGCTCAGGTCGCACGGGGGCTGATCGGGGAACGGTGATAGCACACGGTTCGGGCCCGCTTTTTTCCCTTGCAATTTCTCCTCGCCGACAGTACATAAGTGACAATTTCGCGGAGCCACGAGGCGACTCGAACATGGCGAGCATCCTCCTCCGCCGCCGGGGGCAGTGCCGGGTCCTCGCGGGACACCCGTGGATCTACCGGGCGGACGTGCATGGAACCGAAGGGGCGCCCGAGAAGGGGGACGTCGTCGACGTTTACGGGGCCGGACGCCGCTTTCTTGGCCGGGGCTACGTCAATCCAGATTCCCAGATCTTCGGACGCCTGCTCACCCGAGCGACGGAACCGATCGATGCCCCCTTTTTTCGCCGGCGGATTGGGGACGCCATGGCCTACCGCCAGCGGCTCGCCATTCCCTCCACGGCGGTGCGCATGGTATACGCGGAGGCGGACGCCCTGCCCGGCCTCCTCCTCGATCGTTACGGGGATGTCGTGGTCCTGCAGATCCTGACCGCCGGCATGGAGCGGCTCCGTGGAGTCTTGCTGCCAGTGATCCAAGAGCTTTTCCATCCCCGCGGGATCTTCCTCCGGAATGATGCACCCTCCCGCCTGCTGGAAGGTCTCCCCCTGGAGAAGGCCGTTCTGGGAAACCGCTTCGACCCGGTCGTCGCCATCGAGGAAGCGGATCTCTGCTTTCAGGTGGACATCGCCACGGGACAGAAGACCGGTTTCTTTCTGGATCAACGGGACAACCGCCTGGCCGTGCGCCCTCTCGCTGCCGGCCGAGAGGTGCTGGATTGCTTCTGCTATACGGGGGGGTTTGGCCTACACGCGGCCAAGGCCGGCGCGCGGTCGGTGGAAGGGATCGACATCTCGGCGGAGGCGGTCGCGGGAGCGACGGAGAACGCCAAGCTGAACGACCTCTCGGATCGTTGCAGCTTTCGGAGGGGAAACACCTTTGACGAGCTCCGGAGGCTCGAAGAGGGGGGGCGCCACTTCGATCTCATCATCCTCGACCCCCCCGCCTTCACCAAGTCCAAGGAGGCCGTGGCGGGAGCGCTCCGCGGATACAAGGAGATCAACCTTCGGGCCATGAAGCTCTTGGCCCCCGGCGGGATCCTCGTGACTTCCTCCTGCTCCTATCATCTCAGCGAAGAGATCTTCCTGGGGATGCTGGAGGATGCGGCTGCCGACGCCGGAGCCCGGTGCCGGATCCTGGCGGTGCGGAGTCAGTCGGGGGATCACCCGGCCCTCCTGGGGGTCAAGGAGACCAAGTACCTCAAGTGCGTATTCCTGGAGCGGCTGTGACGGGGGGAACCCTTACGCGGGGGGTTGCATGGGCGAGATCGAGTTCGATGCGGATCAGCTAAGCGTTGTCCAGAAGGCCTACGACCTGATGGCCGAGGAGTACGACATCCTGGATGGCCACATCAACCCCTTCTACGTGAATGGCTACAAGGTCCTGGACTTTTTCGTCCAGAGGCTGATCCCCTCCTGGGCTGGGCGAGTCGTCCTGGATGTCGGCTGCGGATCAGGGCTGCAGACGGTCCAGTTCGCGCCTCGGGCGAAGCACGTGGTGGCGATCGATATCTCGGGATCGCTGGTCCGCAAGGCCCAAGAGAAGCTGAGACTGCGGGGGCTCAGCAATGTCACCCTCATCCAGGGAGATGCCACAGGGCTCCCCCTGCAGGACTGCTCGGTGGATTTCGTCTCCGCGTACGGGGATGTGATCGGCCACATCCGGGAGTACGAGCGTGCCATCGCCGAGATGGCCCGGGTGTGCCGCCCGGGGGGCACAGTGACAATCGAATACGATAACAAGTGGCACCTGGGCCTCCTCTTTCACCCCCGCGAACTCTGGAACGCCCTCACGACGCGGCGGCAGGGAGATCTCCGACGGTGGACCTACGAATACCTGACCCACGACTCGAAGGTCGATCTTACCTACAAGACCTTCACCTTTCCGGAGATGCAATCCCTGCTGAACCGGCACGGACTCGTCGTCACCGAGCGCGCCGGAGCGCACATCCTCTCCTCCCTGATTCCCGACCATATCCAGGACCCCCCCAAGGAACGGCTCCCCCTCAACACATCTCTCGCCCGGACCCTCCAGGCCATCGGGCACTGCGACTTTCGCCTCAAGCAGCTTTTCCCCTTCTACACCCTGGGCGACTCCGCCGTCGTGGTCACCCGCAAGGAGTAGCCGATCACCGACGACCGACCACCGATGACAGCATGAGACAGTCCTGCTCCCGACGGTCATCGGACAACGGTCATCGGTCATCGCTTCCGCTCATGACCCCTCTTTCCCCCCCTTTTCCCCCTCCCAGCCGAGCCGGGAGGCGATAGAGCTCCGGGCTACGTCGACCTTGACATTCTCGGCGATCTTGATCTTCACCTTGGTCTCACCCATGTCGACGATGGTCCCGTACATCCCGCCGACGGTCACGATCTGGTCGCCAGTCTTGAGAGCATCCAACATCTCCCGGTGTCCCCGCTGCTTCTTCTGCTGCGGGCGGATCAGGATGAAGTAGAAGATGATGAAGATGAGCAGGAGTGGGAACATCGCCTGGAAGAATCCCGCGCCCCCCCCGCCCCCCGGCAGCTCTGCCATTGCATAGGCCATGTCGATCATCGGTCTCTTCTCCTCCTCCGTGCATCTGGATTATGCGGACGATTCCCCGCCCGAGAGCCGGGTCAGGACCTCCGCCTGAAAATGCCCGTAGCACCCCTGCTCAATGGCCCGGCGGGCCTCCTGCATGAGATGTCCGTAATAGTGGAGGTTGTGCAGCGTGTTGAGACGGAGACCCAGGATCTCGCCAGAAACAAAGAGGTGGCGAAGATAGGCCCGGGAGTGATGCCGACAGGTCTCACACCGACACGACGGATCCACCGGTAAAGGGTCCCGGGCATACCTGGCCCCCTTGATGTTGAGCCGCCCCCTGCTGGTAAAGAGGGTCCCGGTCCGCCCGTGACGCGTCGGCATGACACAATCAAAGAGGTCGACACCGAGGGCAATGGCCAGGAGGAGATCCCCAGGGGTGCCGACCCCCATGAGGTACCGGGGCCGATCGGCGGGGAGCAGCGGGAGCGCGGCCCTGAGCACCGTCTCCATCTCGGCCTTGCTCTCTCCCACACTGAGACCGCCCACGGCGTACCCCCCGAATCCAAATCGGGTGAGCTCTCGGACCCCTCGTTCTCTGAGATCGGGAAAGACGCCGCCCTGGACAATCCCGAAGAGCATCTGCTCGGTTCCCTTATGAACATCTCTGGAGCGCTCGGCCCATCTCAGGGTCCGGTCCAGGGCATCGGCAGCCTGCTCATGGGATATGGGGTAGGGGGGGCACTCGTCGAGTGGCATGATGATATCGGCCTGAAGCGCCTGCTGAATGGCGATCGTCCGTTCCGGGGAGAGGAAGTGGCGCGATCCATCCACGTGCGACTGGAAGAGGACTCCGTCCTCCGTGATCTTCCGGAGCGGAGCCATGCTGAAGATCTGAAATCCCCCGCTATCGGTGAGGATCGGGCCATCCCATCCCGTAAAGGCACGAAGTCCCCCCAGTTCTTGGATAACGTCGTGACCGGGCCGGAGGTAGAGGTGGTAGGTATTGCAGAGGATGAGCTCCACCCCTGCCCGCCGGACCTCCTGAGGGGAGAGGCCCTTCACCGCCCCCGAAGAGGCGCACGGCATGAAGGCCGGGGTTTCTACGGTCCCGTGGAGGGTGTGGAGTCGACCGCGCCGGCCCCCGGACGGATCGACCGCGAGCAGCTCAAAGGTCATTCGATCTCCACATCCTCGAAGGTCACCGCGAGCCGGTAGGTCTTGAAGGTGATCGTTCCCGCGACGCCAGCGGCGGTGTAGCTCAGGTTCTCGGGGGCTTGCTCGACCAAGACGATCCCCCGAGCCTTTTGCTTTCCCTTTCCCAGATGCTTGCGGACCCAGCCAATCCGCCGGAGGGTCTCGGCCACGAGGTCCTCTCCTCCCTCCCGGTCAGCCACCCTGACCACGACGAAGGTCCCGCTCTTATCCCGGGCCAATAGATCTATTTCGCCGACCCGAGTGGAATAGCCCGCGCCGACTGGCCTTCCCGTTTCATCGGTGAAGACGCTGAGTCCGGGTTCCAGGAGCTCTGGCTGCCGGCCCAACAGCCTTCGGAGCCCTGCCGGGTCCAGCGCGAAGACCTGAAGGGGTGCCTCAGGCCCGGTCTGGACCGCCATCGGTCGATCTGCCTTCTCCTCTGACCTTACTCCCCCCTCCGGCCCGGCAGCTCCTTCCGCTTCGAGGGTGTCCGACTCCCGGGGTGGAGCGGCACCGCGGGCCGCATCCGTCTCCTTTTCCTTCACACGCTCCCCCTCGCGCCCCGGCGTCACATGGCCGCAGTTGGGACAGGTCAGTTGCCCCCCTTCGAGACGCGTCCCACAGAGCTGACAGAGCATCATCCCCTCACACGATCAACATCGCGTCACCGTAGCTGTAGAATCGGTAGCGCTGCTGTATGGCTTCCTCGTAGCCCTTCCCAATGAGATCCCGGCCGGCGAAGGCACTGGCCAGGATCAGCAGGGTCGAGCGGGGCAAGTGAAAGTTCGTCAGGAGCGCGTCCACCACCCGAAAGTGGTGGCCCGGGGTGATGAAGAGGGAGGCCATTCCCTCCCCTGCCCGCACCCCTCCCCCGTCGAGCGCGGCATCCTCGAGAGCCCTGGTCGTCGTGCTCCCGACCGCCAGCACCCGCCGGGCTTTGTTCTTCGCGCGCTTGATGGCGGCCGCGGTCGGCTCAGGAATCGTGTATCGCTCTGCAGCCATCCGGTGCTCCTCGACCCGCTCAACCGTCACCGGCGTGAAGGTGCCCTCCCCCACATGGAGGGTGAGGAAGGCGATCTCGAGCCCGTGCTGTTCCAGCTCGCGGAGCAGGGCCCGGGTAAAGTGCAGCCCGGCGGTGGGGGCCGCGATGGAACCCTCCGCCATCGCAAAGACCGTCTGGTAGCGCTCGGCATCGAGGGCGTCCTCGTGGGTGCGCCCGTCGATGTTCCGGGTGCGCTTCACGTAGGGGGGGAGCGGCATCACTCCCATGCGGGAGAGCTGTGCGCGGATGTCCGCTGTCCCGTCAAACTGCAAGAGACGGCGTCCCCCTTCGCGCCGATCGATCACGAGGGCGCCCACGTCCGCCCCAAAGCTCAGCCGTCGGCCGACGGGGAGCGACTTGCCCGGCCTGACCAGCGCCCACCACCGATTCGGAGACTCCTCCTCAATGAGCAAGACCTCGGCCTTTCCTCCCCCTGTTCGCCGCCCGTAGAGCCGGGCCGGAATCACTTTGGCATCGTTGAGGACGAGCAGATCCCCCGGCTGCAGCCACAGGCTGAGCTCGCGAAATTGCCGGTGCAGTATCGCCCCATCCTCGCGGCGGACCACCAGCAGGCGGGAGGCATCCCGCTCCGGGATGGGATACTGGGCGATCAGCCCGTCCGGCAGACGATAGTCGAATTCACGAATGTTCATAGTTCAGGGTTCAGGGTGAGAGCTGGTGACGGATCACGGTCACAGCCCACCATTAACACTCAGGCTTGATGGTCCTCCACGGATGGAATTTTCCACGAACCCTGAACCATGAACCGAGAACTACCCATCAGGGAAGGCGCCGGAGCTCTGTCAGCGGGAAATAATGCTTCAGGATGTCTGGGTAGCTGTAGGCGAGATCCGCCATCGCCTTGGCCCCCCACTGGCTCAACCCCACCCCGTGCCCCCACCCCTGACCGACAAAGATCATTTCGCCCCCGTTGGGGTAAATGGTGAACCGCGTACTGCGGATCCGGTCCGGCCCCAGGATCTGGCGAAACCGCTTCCCTTCGATGTCGAGCACGCCCGCGTCATCCCAGATCCGGAGCCGACTGACCCGGCCGGACCGGGTCCGTCGGGCCGTCTCGATGCGACGGATCTCGCCCAACCGCCAGCCGAGCTGCTCGACGAGGGCCTGCCGGATCTCGGAGCGCGGGATCGCCACCTCCCACTGATGAGTGGGGGCGCCAGTCGAAAAAGGATCTTGTGTGCCGACGATGAACGGATACTTTTTCTCCCAGACCTCTACTGCATCCTCGGTCTGCCCCCCTGAGTCGGCGTGGTAGAAGGCTGGGATCACCTGTCCCCGGTAGGTCAGCACCTCTCCCCGGGTTGCCTGAACCGCCAGGTCCGATCGGGGGTCCTCACCGCTCACCCCCCGGTAGAGCTGAGAGGCGGTCGTGGCATGGAGGTGATACGGCGCCCCGGGATCCACCAGGCGCTCGTACAGGGCATAGGTCCGGGCCACCACCGCCTGGGCCCGAAGCACCTCGAGGGGCCACTCGGGGTTGGCCTCGACCTTCATTACCCCCCGAACGTACTCCTCGAGGGGGACTTCGTTGACGACCCGAAGACCTTCCGACGTATTCCAGACCTCCACACTCCCCCGGTAGGGTCTCCCATCGATCCAGACGAGACCCGCATCCGGTTTCAATCTGAAGCTGGTCCCCGGCCTTCCGTCCCAGGCGACTTGCACCGCTTTACCGGGGGGGAGGACCTGCACCACGGGGCGCTCGATTTCTTCGAGGCGGGACAATCCTTCGGCCTGCAGATGAATTGCAGCGACCCCTTCCTTCAAGAGGACGCGGACCGGCCACTGCTCCGCCGAGGTGAGCCCTGAGGTGACGAGGAGCAGGATGCCACTGATGAACCACCTGCGCATCGACTGCCTCCCCCTCACCGGCGGCCAAAGAGGGAAAAGAGGAGGGTGAGCAGGATACTGATCAGGATGGACGTGGCCAGGGGGAAGTAAAAGGTAAAATCCCCTTTCCGGATGTAGATATCACCCGGCAGCCGGCCGATGAGCGGGATCTTCCCCACCACGAGGAGGAGACCTCCGAGGAGGGCCAGGACGATGCCGAAGAGGATCAGGAGCTTGGCGAATCCCTCAAACCCGAACATGCTCGTCGATTTCCCCATGGTCCGCATGCACAAGCAACCGTAGTATACCACCCCGAACCGACACTGTCAGTCCGCGGGCCGCCCCTCATCTCCCGACCTCCACAGGTCCTCTTGAGGGCGCGCCTTCGGTGGGACGCCGAAGTGATCGAAGGCCAACCGGGTCGCGGTCCGGCCCCGGGGAGTCCGGGCCAAAAATCCCGCCTGGATCAAAAAGGGCTCGTAGATGTCCTCGATGGTATCCTTCTCTTCGGCGACGGCCACGGCCAACGTCTCCAGGCCCACCGGGCCCCCATCGAACTTCTCGATCAGGGTCTGCAGGATCCGCCGGTCCATGTCATCCAATCCCCGCTCATCGACCTCCAATCGCTCCAGGGCCATGTGGGCCAGCTCCTTGCTAATCACCCCGTCGCCCAGCACCTGAGCAAAATCCCGAATCCTTCTGAGGAGCCGATTGGCCACGCGTGGCGTCCCGCGCGACCGACCGGCAAGCTCGGCCGCCCCCTCCGGACTGATCTCGACCCCCAGGATTTTCGCGGACCGAAGGATGATCCGGTGGATCTCCTCATCGCTATAGTAATCGAGCCGGTGCAACACCCCGAAGCGACTCCGGAGGGGGGCGGTGAGGAGGCCTGCCCGGGTGGTGGCCCCGACCAACGTGAAGCGGGGGAGGTCCAGCTTGATGGTCCGCGCGTGCGGGCCCTGGCCGATGACCAGGTCCAACTGGAACTCCTCCATGGCGGGATACAGGATCTCCTCCACCACCCGGTTCATCCGATGGATCTCGTCGACGAAGAAGACATCCCGGTCCTCGAGATTGGTCAGGATGGCTGCCACATCTCCCGGTCGCTCCAAGACCGGTCCCGAAGTCGCCCGGATGCCCACCTGAAGCTCCGTCGCGATCAGGTAGCCCAGCGTGGTCTTGCCGAGACCCGGGGGGCCGTGGAGGAGCACATGATCCAGAGGCTCTCGCCTGGCGCGGGCCGCCTCGATGAAGACCCGAAGATTCTCCTTCACCTTCTCCTGACCGATGTATTCATCCCAGATCTTTGGCCTGAGGGTCGGCTCCCACTGCTGATCCTCCTCCAGGGGGCGACGGCTCACAATGCGATCGGTCATGGCCTATCCCTCGGCGTGTTCGGAGAGTAGACGTAGCGCCCGCTTGATCACCGTCTCGAAATCCTGATCCCCGTCCACCGTGCGGAGGGCTTTGGCTGCCGCATTGGAGGCGACGGGACGGCTGTACCCCAGATTCAGGAGCGCAGAGATCACATCCTGCAGGACCTCCTCGCTCGGGTCGCGCCGAGGTGCCGCGGTCGCCTCGGCCGGCTCGATCAGGGATTGGACCTTTTCCTTCAGTTCCAGAATCATCCGCTCCGACGTCTTGCGCCCCACGCCCGGGATGGCGCTGAGCCGCACCAGATCCGCCCGTCCGATGGCGCCAGCGAGCTCCTCCGCCGTGATCCCGGAGAGAATGTTGATGGCCAGTCGGGGCCCGATCCCCGTGACGCCCCGGAGGAGGTCGAAGAGGGCTCGCTCTCGCTCCGTGATAAAGCCGTAGAGATGCAAGGCATCCTCCCGGAGGTAGGTCACCGTGTGGAGGAGGACCTCGATCCCCTCGTCAGGGAGCCGGTAGTAGGTGGAAAGGGGAACAAAAACGCGATACCCCACCCCGTTCACCTCCACGATGACGTGGGCGGGGTCCCGCTTCACCAACTGTCCCCTCAGCAGCCCGATCATGAGTGCCCCCTCGAACTAAAAAAAGGGCAGGATGAGAGTGAGATCGATACGCCAGCCATCCGCCTCTCGGGTCATCGGATAACTCCGGACACCCGGGGCGCACTGAAAACGGGGCACGACGCGCCCCGACCACTCCAGACCGACCTTCCCCGTCACCACGACCAACTCGGGCGACCGATAATCCGCCGAGGTGAGTTCAAAGGTGGTGTGACAGCAGCTTGCCCGGCACCCGAGACCCTTCATCCGGCTAATAAACTCCTCCCGCGTGAAGAGGCGTCTCGTCGTCGTCGTCCCCCGGTCGTAGATGGCCCCATAATTTTCACCATGCCACAGATTGAGGATCTCCACCAGGGCACCAGTGGCCGCCGTCACCCGCTCGACCTCCTGCGGATCTACCGCCCCCAGGAGTACCGGGAGGAGCAGCACCAGGCTATAGCGTCGCCAGCCGTTTCTGAAGACCCACCCCATGGATATGACAAATGGCTAATGCCAGCGCATCCGTAGCATCGGTGGCAGGAATCCCCGACGAGATTCCCAGCAGCGAGGCCACCATCCGCTGGACCTGCTCCTTCGACGCTCTCCCGGTGCCGGTCAGCGCGCTCTTCACCTCGAGTGGACTATACTCAAACACGTCAAGTCCGCCGTCGACCACGGCCAAGAGGACCACCCCCCTGGCCTGACCGAGCATGAGCGCCGTGCGGACATTCTTGGCAAAAAAAAGCCCCTCCACGACTCCGCATTCGGGCCGATGCTGCCGAATGATCGCCTGGAGGGCCTGGTGAATCGCCTGGAGTCTCAGCGGAAAGGGCTGGCGGGGAGGGGTCGCGATCACGCCGTGCGCGATGGAGATCAGGGACCGGTTTCGCACCTCCACCACGCCGTAGCCGGTGATGGCCGTCCCGGGGTCGATCCCCAACACCCGGAACCCAGTGGTCACCCCCCGCTCCATCTCCTAGGCTGTCAGGGCCGCCATGATCTCTTCAGGGATATCGAAGTTGGCATAGACATGCTGAACGTCGTCGTGCTCCTCGAGCCCGTCCATCAAACGGAGCACCTGCTCTGCCTCCTTCCCCTCGAGGCGGACGGTGGACTGGGGCAGCATGGTCATCTCGGCGTGTTCGAGGGGGAAGGACGCCCGCTCCAAGGCCCTCTTCACTGCCTCGTAGTCCTGTAACGCGGTGACGACCTCGAATGTTTGCTCTCCGCTCCGGACATCCTCCGCACCTGCCTCAAGGGCCACCGCCAAAAGCTGCTCCTCATCCAGCCCTTTTTTCGCGAGGTGGATCAGACCCTTCTTCTGGAACATCCAGCCGACACACCCCGACTCCCCGAGGTTCCCCCCAAAGCGAGAAAAGATCTTGCGGATCTCCGCGGTGGTCCTATTCCGGTTGTCGGTCACCGCATCGAGGAGCACCGCCACCCCCCCAGGGCCATACCCTTCGTAGACGCACTCTTCGTAGGTAACCCCTTCCAGTTCCCCGGTCCCCTTCTTGACGGCCCGGATGATGTTGTCCTGGGGCATGTTGGCGGCCTTGGCCTTCTCCATGGCATCCCGGAGGCGATGATTCCCCGCCGGATCCCCCCCGCCGGTACGGGCCGCGATGGTAATCTCCCGGATCAACTTGGTAAAGACCCGCCCCCGCTGGGCATCAACCTTCGACTTCTTGTGCTTGATGCCTGCCCACTTGGAGTGCCCGGACATCTCGAAACCTCCTCACCCGAAAAACTACAGAAAAGCCGGCCATCTGTAAAGGAAAATCCGGAGAAATCCCCTTGACAAGCTGGAGCGGCAGTGGTAATTACGATACCAGATCGATGGGAACTTCTTCAAGGAAGACGAAGATGGACCTGAGACATCTCTGGAGTTGGCGGTTCTACTTTAGCGGCGTCTGCCCTCCGGTCGGCGGCGCCTGACCCTTTTATCGTCGAGGATGGCCGCGGGGGCAGATAGGCCTCCGTGGCTTTTGTATCTTCAGGGCCACGGTGATGCCGTGGCTTTCTGTTTTGGAGGAAGGCGATGATTATCGTGATGCAGGCGGGGGCGCCGGAAGAGGAGCTCCAACAACTCCTCAGGCGCGTCGAAGAGCTAGGATACCATCCCCACCTGATCCGGGGGACCCAGCGCAACGTGGTCGGAGCGGTCGGCGATGAGCGAGGCAAGGCGCGACTCCAGAGTCTGGAGGCGCTGCCGGGCGTTGAAAGCGTGGTTCCGATCCTGCAGCCGTTCAAGCTGGCCAGTCGGGAGTTCCGACCAAAGACGGTGGTCAAGATCGGCGAGGTCGAAATCGGCTCTGACCGTCTCGTGCTCATGGCCGGGCCCTGCTCGGTGGAGAGCGAGGGCCAAATACTGGAGAGCGCACACGCCGTCAAGGCGGCCGGGGCCACCATCCTGCGCGGGGGTGCCTTCAAGCCACGGACGTCACCGTATAGCTTCCAGGGATTGGGAGAGCAGGGGTTGAAAATGCTGGCGCGGGCTCGGGAGGTAACCGGCCTCAAGGTTGTCACCGAGGTCCTGAATTCCCAGGATGTGGAGCTGGTGGCCCGGTATGCCGACATCCTCCAGGTCGGGGCACGCAACATGCAAAACTTCTCCCTGCTGAACGCGGTCGGCGAGGCCCGGAAACCGGTCCTCCTCAAGCGCGGCATGTCGGCCACCATCCAGGACCTCCTGATGTCGGCGGAGTATATCCTCTCCCATGAGAACTACGACGTCATCCTCTGCGAGCGTGGGATTCGGACCTTCGAGACCGCGACCCGCTTCACGTTGGATCTCAATGCCGTCCCCGTCCTTCGGAAGCTGACCCATCTGCCGGTCATCGTGGACCCGAGCCACGGAACGGGCCACTGGGAGTACGTGACGGCCATGGCACGGGCCGCCATCGCCGCCGGGGCCGACGGCCTCATGGTCGAGGTCCATCCCAAACCTGAAGAGGCGTTATCCGACGGGGTGCAGTCCCTGACGCCCGCCCGGTTCCAGGAGCTGATGCGGCAGGTGGAGCCGGTCGCCAGGGCCGTCGGCCGCACATTATAATCCGCCAACCAGCGAGAAGAACCCAAACGAGAACACACCGTGCCATCGGAGCAAGCGAAGGGAGAGAGGCGGCGCTATCCTCGATGGACGGTCGAGGGGCGGTGCGCGGGAGACCAGGAGAGAGGCAACATCGCTAGGCAGGACTGCTCGCGGCGACCTCGCTGAGGAAGCGTCGATACTGCACCGGCCCGGTGTCCTCTACAAAGCGCAAGAATCTTATCCCGTGGAGGAAGCTCCCGTCATCCAGGGGCTGGGATCGCTCCCACATCACGGCCCCCTCAGCCGGGACAAGCCCTTTGGGAAGCTCCAGCCCAAGGCGAAACACGGCCCCGGTTGCCAGCTTTTTCGGTAGCATCAGCAGGAGGCCCCCGAGGCTCAGGTTCCCCGTGGTCCCTACGACCTCAGCATCTTTGCCGAGGACGCACCGGACGGGAACCCGAGCCCGAAACCGCGGATGCAATCGCTGACTGGGGCTGCGCCTGTCGACGCGCTCCAGGGCCATGCCGACCACCTGAAGCAGGCTCTCCGGTCCAAAGGGCTTTGCCAGAAAGAACTCCGCCCCAGCCCGAAAGGCTTGCTCGGTATCCGCCAGGTCATGCGAGTCTGTGACCCCCACCACGGGGATATCGTGCAGGACGGGATCTCTCTTGAGGCGCTCGCACGTCCCGATCCCGTGCACGCCCGACATCATGATCCTTAAGAGGATCATGGTGGGCTGAGTCTTTCGGGCGACTTCAATCCCTTCCTGGCCCCCGAAAGCCTCAAGGACCTCGTGGCCGGCGCCCGTGAGGACCGATCTCACCAGCTCACGCACCACATGATCGTCGTCGATAACGAGAATGGGTCCTGTCCGCACTGCGTCCTCGCTGAGCATATCGAGCGATCTCCGTGCAACCCGGATGCCAATTGGTCCTCTCGGCCCTTGACATCCCTTTCGCAGCGGGGCATACTTACGCCAGGAGATGCGTAATGGTACCGGGGTAAGCATAGCCCCTCCGTCACCCTCGTTGGCGTTTCAGAAGATTCTGGCGCCTTCTCCGGCGGAGCATCGTCTGGGAAGGCGTTCCCCTTACTAATGACCGAAGACCTCCAGCCATGCCGCCAGCATAGCTCTTGCCTAGCGCCTAAACGGGCAAGCATGCACCACGAGGGAGACTATGCGGAACCGGCCGATCTTGGTCATTGACGACGATCCCCAGTCCCGTGAGCTGGTCAGCGCTATTCTGGGCGAAGCGGACTTCGAGGTCCTTTCGGCCCCCGATGGTGCGTCAGGAATCGAGCTGGCGCGCACGGCGCGACCTGCTGTCATCATCCTGGATATGATGATGCCCGGTATCGACGGCATCAACACCCTGCAAACACTGAAACGAGACCGTGTACTCAAGGATATTCCCGTAGTTGCCATTACGGCCTCATCGGACCTGACATACGCCGAGAAGGCCTTTCGGGCGGGGGCGCTCTTTTTCCTGCCGAAGCCTTTTCGTGCCGCGAGCCTCCTCCGCGTCGTAGAGTTGGCCGCGGAGCGTGCTGAGAAAGACACCCCAATGCAGCGCCGTCGGCGCCATCCCCGTCACCCGACAGAGATTTCGGTTTGGTGCTTCGTCCGCGGCGATGCAGGAACGACCCGAGGAGTGGTGGGGCACACAGGTAACGTGAGCCTCGGCGGCTTATCGGTCTTGCTGCCAGAGACGTTGTACCCCGGAACTGCCCTTCGCCTCGGGCTGGGACTCCCCCTAGGCCCCATCACCGCCAGGGGCACCGTCGTATGGCGTGATCCCCAGCCGACAGGGGGCGAAAGATTCCACCACGGCGTTCGGCTCCTGGGATTTGCGGAGGATGAAGGGCTCTCACAGTATAGACGCTACCTTCGCCAGATAGCGGCGCCTGCTGCGCAGTCAGGGTGACGCCAACGGTCCTGCAGGTCCCCTTCCCTGAACATCACTTCACCAATCCTGCTCACCTGATCTCGGCACACGCATTGCAGACCCAAGGTCCGTCCCGTGACAGCCCTCACTCAGTCGTGGATACTTGGGTCCACCGCAGGAGACGCCACCATCTTCCCTGGTGTGGACCCCTATCCGGCAGACCCTTGAACGCCCGAGGCCAAGCCACGAGTATGACTATGCGGAATCGTCCCATCCTCGTTGTTGACGGGGACCCCCAGTCCCGCAAGCTAGTCACTGCCGCCCTCACAGAAGCGGATTTCGAGGTGCTCTCTGCCCCGGATGGCTCGACGGGGATTGAACTGGCCCGGCGGGTACAGCCCGCCGTCATCATCCTGGATATCATGACGTCCGCCACCGACGGTATGGACACATTGCAAGGCCTGAAACGAGATCCCGGTCTCAAGGATGTTCCCGTGGTTGCCATCACGGCCTCATCAGACTTGACGTGTGCGGATAAGGCCTTTCGCGCTGGGGCCCAGTTCTTCTTGCCGAAACCGTTTCGTGCGGCGAGCCTCCTCGGTTTGGTAGAGTTGGCCGCAGACCGGGCTCAGAAGACCGTCCCAATGCAGCGCCGGCGGCGCCATCCCCGTCACCCGGCAGAGATTCCGGTCTCGTGCGTCGTCGAGGACAATGCGCACACGACCCGGGAACTCATGGGCCACACCTTCGACGTCAGCCTCAGCGGGCTGTCGGTGTGGCTGCCCGAAAGGGTCGACCAAGGAACCATCCTCCACCTCAAGCTGGCCCTCCCCAAAGGCCCGATTACTGCCAAGGGTAGGGTGATGTGGCAGGATCCCAAACAGGCCGGGGATGGGCGATTCCACCACGGCGTCCGGCTCCTCGGTTTTACGGAGGAGGGTGCCCTCTCACAGTACAGACGGCAACTCAGTCAGCTCGCGGAGGAGGCGACCGAGTAGGGAAAGCGCCCGTCCCTCGACGGAATACCCGATTCGTCACATCCGTCTCGTCGTCCATGCGGACAAAATTCGCGGTGAAAAACAGGGCCGTCATCGACCGCAGCGTGGGACTCTGCAGTATCTGCATTTATGCGAAGCGCGTGGGGAGCGCGCGCGGCTCCGTCTTCTGGCTCTGCCGTCGGGCGGTGCAGGACCGACGATTTCCCAAGTACCCGCGGCTGCCGGTAGGAAGGTGCGCCGGGTTTGCATCGGCTGGAGCGACACCTGGGGCGGGGGGTGGGGATCGCGGGTGAGCAGGAGCTCCGCAGATCCCTCAGCAATCGGGCGGGATCACTTCCA
>CAYSDK010000039.1:15344-17963 GCA_964429865.1 uncultured bacterium | reverse complement strand
GGCTGAAAGGCTGAAAGAAGGAGGGACGCGATGACGCCACAAGAGATCAGACGGCACGTCGGCAAGCGGGTGACCCTGAAGCTCAGGGCTGACGCCCCCGGGGGACCCACCGTGACGGGGCACCTGGTGGGGACCCTTGAGGCGGCGGACGGCCTGGTCGTCTACGTCGAACCTGAAGGCTCACCCGGCGGCCAGCGACTCACGGTGCATTATCATCATATCGTGAGCCTGAACCCTTCCTGACGGAACGGAGGGGTCCAGGATGCGGGAGGACTTTCTCGAGAGAGGAGGGGGGACCGTGTCGATGTATGAGCGGGTCGTCCGGGCGGCAGCGGATGCGATCGTGCTGGCCGGCCCGGACGGGAAGATCACGCTGTGGAACCCCGCGGCCGAGCGGCTGTTCGGGTTTACCGAGGCGGAGGCCGCCGGGCAATCGCTGGATCTCATCATCCCCGAGAAGTACCGGGAGCGGCACTGGGACGGTTTTCATCAAGTCATGCGAACCGGGAAGACCGACTACGGTGACCAGGTCCTGCGGGTCCCGGCTCTCAGGAAGGACGGGAGCCGATGCTCCATTGCGTTCACGGTCGGGTTGCTGAAAAAGACCGATGGGCAGGTGGAGGGGATCCTCGCTGTGATGCGCGATGACACCGAGGCCTTCAACACGCAAAAGGCGCTTCGGGACCGGGTCAAGGAGCTGGAGCAGGCCCTGGAGGGGGCGAAGGCGAAGCGATGAAAGGCCGGGGTTGCAAGAATCTATTGACTCGCGCCGGATGGACAGGGTATAGCTTTCACCTGCGGGAAGCGGGGTTGGGTTAAACACTCACGGCAAGGGAGGACGGAATGGCAAAGATGATAACCAAGGCACAGCTTGTCGGACGTCTGGCGGAGAAGGCGAGCATTACCAAAGGCACCGCGGCAGCGATTCTCGATGAGATCGCCTCCCTGGCGGCGAAGGAAGCGAAGAACGGCTTTGTCATCCCAGGGGTCGGTAAGGTGGTCCTCGTCAACCGGAAGGCGCGCATGGGTCGCAACCCCCAGACCGGCCAGCCCCTCAGGATTCCTGCCAAGCGGGTGGTCCGAATCCGGATCGCGAAGGCGCTCAAGGACGCCGTCCTGGGCCGGAAATAATCCCCTCCGGAACACCGGGGAGGGCATCGGACTTCCTTCGGCGGGAGAGGATTGTCCCCGGGGGTTCAAGGCGCCCCGATGCAGGCCGGGCTGGCTCGCCTGGACCTCTGGGGGGCTACTTCGCCAGCGCTCGGTAGAGGGTATCCCAGTAGAGAAGCTCGTAGCCCTGGAGCATGCGGGCTGCCCGTTTTATCCTCGTGGTCTCGACCCCTCGATTGAGCCCCTCCTGGATCACCCGCAGGGCCCGCTCCTCGAAACCCGGCGGCAGGTCGCTGAATAGATTAAAGAAGCCGACATCCCCATCCTTCATCTGGTATCGCGCCTTCAGCGCCTGGCTCATCCGGGCGCAGTTCGACCCCCACGCTTCGAGATTCACCAGGAAGGCGGCGGCAAACTCGGCGCACGAGCCGAAAAGGGCGAGCCAGGCGACATAGGCACTGTACGCGAATGCCCCGGCGAGCGGCTCGGCACCCGTGAGGTCGCCCGCCGGGATGGCCAGGGCGGTGGCGAAGGCTTCGAGGGCTTCCAGGGCCGCCCGCTCTCCCTGGATACCCCCCCAGAAGAACTCCTGCGTTTCAGCGGAGTCCGCCTTGACAATCACAAGGGCCATCGCGCGGAGATCGCTGCCGATGATGTGGTACTGCTGGCCCGCGAAGCGACGGAGCTCGTCTCGCGAGACCGCTCCGGCCTCTACGGCGTCCAGGTAGGGATGCCGACGGATCTGCGCGTCGACCGTCTGAAGTTCCCGCCGCGTCTCTTCCACGAGGTAACGTGCATCCACCATGATGGGTGCCTCCTTCAGGAGCCGAGGTCCCTTGCTCCCTCTCGCACCCTCTGACGATCGATCGCCTCGAAGGCGGTGGTGAGCTCTTCCTTCAATCTCTCCACAGCCGCGGTGTGGGCCGACTCCACCTGCGTCATCTGCCGGGAGGTGCGCAGAGTTCGGAGCATCATCATGAAGAAGGCAATGACGCCCAGAGCGATCCCCCCCACTGTGGCGTAGGGGAGGCCAACCCCTCGCTCGACGAGGTACCCGAGCATTGCGCCGACCAGAACCGTCGTGGCCGAGATCTTCAAGGTGCGGGCGAGGCGCCGTGGAGAACCCATCTCGGCGTCGTAGGATCGATAGGCCTGGAGCAGTCGACTGTACGCGGGGATCACCTGCAGGGCCGCCTCCCGCTTCTGTTGGAGCAGCGCGGCCTTCCGCTGCCGCTCCCTGATCGCTTGTTGAAGTTCCTCGGACAGCTCCTTCATCTCTTCCGCCGACGGCAGGTCGATCAGACAGGCCCTGATCCGCCGGGCAAAGGCCTCGCGGATAGCTGAAACAGCCTCCGCCTCGTCTCCCTTGGCAAAGGCCGCATCGAGGGATCGAAAGCAGAGGACAACCAGATCCCGGTTCTCTACTGTGTCCTGGTCCACCCCTCGACTATAGCCTGGGAGGAGTGAAAACCCCAAGCCTTGCCTTTGCGTCTCCCCTGGCGTATGGTC
>CAYSDK010000039.1:12560-15244 GCA_964429865.1 uncultured bacterium | reverse complement strand
TGTCGAGACAGCCTGACCCGGCCACTGCCCGCATTCGGGCCGTCCATGACGTCTCGGATATCGGCCTGCGGCACACCATGGAGGACCGCCATGTCCTCGATATTCGTCCGGAGATCGGCCTCTTCGGTGGGGTCTACGACGGTCATGGAGGGCCGGAGGCGGCCGAGATCGTGGCGGCATCACTCCATCAGGCCTTCTTCGAGGCGCTTGACGCTGGGCTCCACCCCATCGAGGCATTCCGGCAGTCCTACCGCGTGGTGGAGGGGCGGCTGCAGCGCACGGACAGCGGGGCCACTGCGGCGACGATCTTCTTCCGGAAGGATGAACTCCACTTCGCCCACGTGGGGGATGCCGAGATCCTCCTCGCAGGAACCGGACCGACACCCCTCACCCGCCCCCACCGGGTGGACGATCCCTCGGAGCGGTCCCGCATCATTACGGCAGGGGGACAGATCGAGGGCGGATATGTGGTCCGGGGCCTCCGGGGACTCATGCCGACCCGGAGCTTCGGCGACAGCTACTTTCGTTCCATCGGAGTGATGGCTGTCCCGACCGTGGGAGAGCGGCGGCTCGGTCTGGACGATCGGTTTCTGGTGGTGGCTTGCGACGGCCTCTTTGACGTCCTGGAGGGAGAGGACATCGTGCGAGTACTCCTCGGGAGTTCTGGGGCTCGGGAGGGGGCCGAGACCCTTCGGGATGAAGTCCTTGCCAGGGGCGGGACAGACAATCTGACGATTCTGGTGATCGAATTTCAACCGGGGAGCGCCCAATAAGCTATGGGACGCGGAGCATCGGGAGCGGGCGGCGGCTCAGAAGGTCCGCCGGTTGACGCAACCTGTGTTTCATGCCATCTTTGGAGAAGCCCGCCGCCTCCTATCCGAGAAAGAGAATCCGGCATGAGCGTTGCATCGCCGCGTGGTGGGTACGTGCGTAGAGGGCCCGACGCGAAGAGAGGAGGACTCCCTCAGAGAGAGGGGAGATCATGGCTGTAATCTTCGTCCCAGCGGAAGTGAGTCGTCTCGATAATATCGATCCAAAGGAGATCAGGGTCGTTGAGATACAGATGCCCACTGCCTTTGAAGTCGATGGCCGAATGTACCCGATTACCGATGAAATGCGGCCGGGTACCGCCTTTCTCGCAGAGCCTTTTGGCGCGCGGACACAAAAGCTCCAAAAGCGTCTCTATACTCGTTCCAATTGCGCCCTCACCGAGAATCGAATTCTTCAGACCATCATTAACGACACGCACGATCCGAAGGCGGACAGTTCCATATGGTGGCAAACCGATGAGGTGAGCGTCGGGGATACGATCAACGTGCGGGTCGAATTCGATGGTGATGGGACCACATTGATTGTGTACGAACACAGGATCAAGGATGAGAACAAGAGTCTCAAGCTGGAACCCGATGACTGGTGGCTCGACAAGAAGTTTCTTGGTATTGGGTTCTCGACTGGCGTCACTCCCCTCTTTGCCCACGTCCGGTATCTTGCTGCGCTGAATTTCGGGCGAACACGGAAACATCCGGGGGCGCACTATGTCCTGATTGTGAGCGTGAAGAATCCGAGGCAATTGATGTCTCACGAAGAGTGGATGGAGCTCGAAAAGAAGTACCCTGAAAATTTCCGATATCATCCCGTCTTGACCCGCGAATGGCCTGAGGATTGGCCGTATACGCGGGGAAGAATTGTCAAGGCCGAGAAGGCGCCTGATGGCAAGGATAAGATGAACATCGATCCTCTCTTCCAGGTTGTCCCCGATATCGAAGAAAGGCACGTCAGGATGTGCGGGAATGAAACGGCAGAGTCACATCTTCGGGCAGGCTTTGAGCAGGCAAGGAACCCCGCCAGCTTTAAAGCGGAAGTCTGGTAAGAAAAAGGGGGGGGAGGGGCTTGTCCCCTCCCCCTGCTGCATGATGCGGTTACTTCTTTGCAGGTGCAGGCTTAATCCCGAGCTTGTCTAAGCCCGCCTCGAACTTCTTTGCCGCCTCCTCACCCTTGCCTTCCTTGAGGAGCTTGTCTCCCTCGCCGCAGAGCTTCTCGGCATCCTTATTCGGGGTCTTCTTCAACGCCTCCTGGCACTGCTTGGAGAGCTCTGGGGCATGGGCGGCCCACGCCGGGCTGATCGCCACGCCCACCACGAACGCGAGGGCAAAAAACGCAGCCAGTGCCTTCTTCATTGGTATCACCTCCTCTCCTGGGTCAGGTTCCCACGCAGTGTCCTCATCGTATTAGACGGACGGACCCCCCCGTCTGTTCCCACCGGGCAGGGGGTCCACCGCCTATTTCGGCTTGGGCGCGGGGGGTGGGGTCGGAGCCGGCGCCTTGGGGGCCGGCTTGGCGGCCGGTGGCTTCGGAGCCGTGGCAGCCTTCCTGGCCGCCTCAAGGGACTTTTCCAGCTCGGCGACCTGCTTCTGCAGACCTTCAATGCTTGTGCTCAGGGTATTCTTGTCCGCTTCGAGGGACTGGAGCTTCCCCTTCAGGGAGGCATTCTCCTCTTGGGCCGTCTTGACTTGGGCCTTTAGGGCGTCATTCTCCTTCTGGAGTTCCTGGCCGCAGCCCGCGATCAGGAAGAGGGTTAGGACCAGAAGGCTCCCCGCCATCCTCTGTGTCATGCTCTGCTCCATGTCCGGGATCCCGGTGGGAATCAAGTTTGTCGGGCGATGCTTCGCTCAAAATGCGGTATA
>CAYSDK010000039.1:1157-12460 GCA_964429865.1 uncultured bacterium | reverse complement strand
GGATCCCGGTGGGAATCAAGTTTGTCGGGCGATGCTTCGCTCAAAATGCGGTATAGGACGATGTCATCTAGGGCCTCTTCGGTCCCGGTCCTTTCGGTGGTGGTGGCCATGGCTTCTTCTCGCCTGGCTTCTGGGCCCGCACGCGGATCACCCCCTTTCGTCTCGTCTGTGGACTGACAATATATATACCTGAGCCCCGCGCGCAAGGAAAAATGCCGGTGGCTTTGTCGCGGTCCCGACGACCTGTCCGGCTGGTTCCGGGGCGACCACCATATCATACAGTCAGGGCGTGAGAAAGGACTTGCCCTTCAAGAACACGGCGCTTAAGATGCGGCCCTGGAGGAGCGATGCGAGACACGGTGACATGGGTGGTACTCCTTGTGGCCTGTGCGGTCGTGGGGGTCCTGGGGTACCGGTACTACAAGGCTACGGAGCAAATCGCCCAGCTCACCGAGAAGACGACTCGGCTCACGGCAGAGATCGAGGGTGTCACCGAGGTCCACGAGCTCACCGAGGCAAAGCAGGCGAAGGAGGCTCGGAAGGCCGCGGAGACCCGAGAGAAGCTCACGGGTGAGGTGCAGGGCCTGCAGAAGGAGTTGGCCAAGACCCGCCAAGAACGAGAGACATTGAAGACCCAGGTCGCCACGCTCCAGGCCGAGTCTAAGAAACTGGAGGGGAACCTCAAGGCCCTCCAGGGGGACAAGGAGAAGCTGGATCGCCGACTGGAGAGTGTCGAGCGGACGCTCAAGGATCGGGAGGCAAAGCTTCAGGAGCTGGAAAAGGCCCTGCGCACGTGGCAGGGGACCGGTCAGCGATTGATGGATGAGCAGAAGAAGCTCCAGGCTGAACTCCGGGCCCGCGAGGAGGAGCTCAAGCGGGTCAATCTGCTCCAGGCAGAACAGGCCGCGGAGGTCCACGAGCTCACCCAGGCCCTCAAGGAGCGGGAAGAGCGCATCGCAGCGCTCCGGCGCCAAGTCCGGGACCTCGAGATGCGCCCAGGCTTGCGGTAACGTGCTGGTGTATCCCTTGCCGAGACGCCCTGCGACCGCTCCGCAGCGCGAGAACGACCCGTGTCGATTCTGGTGGTCTTCGATTACCTCTGACCCTGGTGCTTTGTGGCCGAGGTTCGGCTCGACACCGTCCTGACACGCCTCAGCCGACGAGTGCCCCTCCGGCGAGTCGGCTATATCCTCAAGCCTGAACCCCCCGCCTTCCCCAGCTTCTCTGGCGAGCGCCGTGCCCACTGGCAGCGGGCTGGGGCGGCGGAGCCCTCCCTCGGGATCCGTCTCTGGGTGAAGGGCGAGCGCTATCCCGGGTCAAGCATTCCGGCGCTCGAGGCCGCTCAGGCGGCCGGGCGCCAGGGGGACGAGGCCTCGGAGGCCTTCCACTTCGGCCTCTTCCGTGCCTTCCTGGTTGAAAACCGCGATATCAGCGACCGAGCCGTCTTGGAAGAGGTGGCGGCCACGTGCGGTCTTGATCTTCACCGCTTCACGGTCGACCTCAATGATCCCACGGTGAAGGAGGCGGTCTACGCGGAGCACCTCGAGGCGGTGGACCGGTACCACGTCGAGGCGGTTCCCACGATCATCATTGGCGAGGAGCGCATTGAGGGGGCCGCGCCTCCGGCGGTCTACGAGATGGCTTTGGCCCGGTTCGCCGCGGGCGCCTGAGAAAATCCTTTTGAGCGCAAGAATCGGATGGTGTGCCTCCCCAGGGCTGACTATCTTTACCCGCAGGAGGTGACAGACGCGATGAAGAAGACTGAGCCGCAACCCTATGTGACTGACGATGCACGCTGGAAGGCTGTCCTCTCCCGTGACGCTTCGGCGGATGGCGCCTTCTACTATGCGGTGCACCCCACCGGTATCTACTGCCGCCCCACCTGCCCGTCGCGACGCCCCTTGCGTGCGCACGTCGCGTTCTTTGAGGACATCGACTCAGCAGAGCGAGCCAACTTCCGGCCCTGTCTGCGCTGCCGCCCCAAGGAGGTCAGCCCCCAGCAACGGGTGGTCGCGCACATACTGCAGCTCCTGGATACCGTGGAGGTGCCCCCCTCGCTCGCCGAACTCAGTGAGACGGTGGGCCTCAGCTCCTCCCACCTCCAGCGCGTGTTCAGGCACGCCACCGGCCTGAGCCCCAAGCAGTACGCGACTGCGCAGCGTCTCCAGCGCTTCAAGGCGGGGCTCAAACAGGGGCGCAGCGTGACCGGGGCGATGTACGACGCCGGCTACGGTTCGAGCCGCGGCCTGTACGAGAAAGCGAGCCAGCAGCTCGGCATGGCACCTCGAGCGTACAAACGCGGTGGAAAGGCTGAACAGATCGCATACACCCTGACGGATAGCCCGATCGGACGGATGCTCGTCGCCGCCACAACGCGGGGTATATGCGCAGTGTACTTCGGCGAGGACGCGGCGCTCGTGCAGGAGCTGCGCGCGGAATACCCGCGGGCTGTCCTCGTTCGCGCGGATGACAGGCTCCGGTCGACCGTGAACGCCATTCGCGATCATTTGGGGTACTCTGGGCCGCGCCGGCTCGATCTGCCGATTGACGTGCACGCGACGGCCTTCCAGTCGCGGGTGTGGGACGCCCTGCGCGAGATTCCGTACGGACAGACTCGCTCGTATGCCCAAATCGCCGAGGCGATCGGGGAGCCTCGAGCCGTGCGGGCCGTGGCACGGGCCTGTGCGACCAACCCGGTCGCCGTGGTGGTGCCGTGCCATCGCGTCGTGAGATCGGATGGGAAGCTCGGCGGCTACCGGTGGGGTGTGCAGCGCAAGCGCGTCGTGCTGGACAGGGAACGCGAGCACGCCGAGGGGCGTTCGGCGGACTGATCACGCTCCCTTCTTCCTCCGGTATGCGTCGGTGCCGGCCGGCACGCCCAGGGGGCTCGGGGTCTCGCACCGTCAGGGCAGGTTGAGGGGAAGCTCTCCCTCATCGAGGATGGTAGAGCCCAAGGCCTCGTATCGGCGCCCCAGGGAGGCAATCGACACGCGTTTCCCTTCGCGGCGGTCAAGGAGAGCGAGGAGGAGATCGCTGTGGAGTGCCTCGAAGCGGAAGCCGTGCCGCCGGGCCGCGGTTCGGGCCTTCTCCAGGAGTCGTCGGGCCAGCCCCCGCTTTCCTTGCAGGATCAGGATCTCCCCGCGACCGAGGCGAGTATAGATACATCCCCGTGGATCTCGGGTCGCAAGAAAGATCGCCTCCGCCTCGGCAAACGCCTTCTCGGCCCGCCGGAGTTGTCCCAGGACCTTGTGCAGGGTTCCCTCTCCCCAGAGGGTGTAGGCGTAGCTCACCCGGTCCCGGAGATCCGCGTAGAGCCGTCGGGCCTCGGCGAAGTGGGCGAGGGCCGTCCTTGAGCGCCCGAGCATCCGGTTGGCGTTGGCGATGCCGCAGGCTGCGTAGGCCCTTCCGAAGGTATCGCGGAGGCGCCTGAGCTCACGGTGCGCCTCCGAGTAGTAGGTGAGCGAGTGGCGGTATTTCCCCATCAGGCGACTGACACCCCCCATTCCACAGAGGCAATACCCCGCTCCGGCTCGATCACCCTGCTGTTTGAACAGGGCCTTGGCGCGCCGAAACGTGTCCAGGGCGTCGTTCAGGCTTCCCCGGATCCGGAGTGCGCCTGCCGTGGCCCACAGGACGTACGCCTGGCCGGTGCGGTCTCCGGCCTTGCCGTAGGTCCGGCCGGCACGGGCGAACAGACGCAGGGACCGCCGGTGATCCCCCACGGCCCGAAGACTCATCCCGAGACCGACCTCGGCATCGGCCTGATCGGCCGGGCTGTTGAGGATGGCGGCCACTGCCAGGGCCTTCTGATAGGTCTCCTGCGCTTGTCTGAAATTTCCGAGGAGCCTCAGGCAGTGGCCCTGAGCGAGAAGGCACTGGAAGAGTCCTTGTGGGTCGCCGGACCGCCGGAAGAGCGGTACGGCGTCGCGATAGGATGCGAGGGCCTGGGTAAACATGCCGGCCCGTCGCTCCTTCTCTCCCCGAACAAAGAGGGCCGCTGATCTTTCGGTGCGCATGATCCCTCCTGGAACCACGTCTACCACAGGAAAATAGCTCTTGACAAGGCGAGACGGGATCGCTCGCCTGACCCCGCATTTCGTGACCGGAGTGTAGTTGGCCGGATCGAGCTCTGGTGAGAGAGGGTCCCGAGATCTTCGGGGCCCTTTTGCCTGTGTCGCCGGCCTGCCTGAGGAACCGGCTGGGTGTGGTCCCGGACCGGCGACTCAGAGCTGCTCTGTGAATTCAGCGATCTCGGTGATCCTGACGCCCTCCACGACGACCTCGGGGGCATAGACGACCTCGTCGGCGCCCCAGGCAAAGGTGCCCGTTCGCTCCCGCCCCACGCCTGCAATGCTTTTGAGGACCCTCTGGATGTTGTCATTGATCCGGACCGTGTTGGGCTTGAGGGGACCGGCGAGCCTTCCGTCCTTGATGAAGAAGGAATCCGCGATGACGGTGCAGGTGAAGTCCCCGGCGGCCAGCCCATTGATCGGGTAGGTGTACCAGGTCCGACCGATGTAGAGGCCGTCTCCCACCAGGCGGAAAAGTTGCCGCGCACTCAAGGGCCTCTTCCCCTCAAGCACGACATTGGTCCCGGCGATCCTGGGCGGCCGGTCGAAGTGGCGGCCACCCCCCGCTCCGCGGCGAAAACCGTTTCGGGGGACGAGCGCCTTTCGGCCTCGACGGGGGTCAATGCCGAGTTTTTCTTTTCCGCGGGGATCGCGGAGGAGGCGCTCGGTTTCGTAGGCGTTGCTCAAGAGGCCGACCAGGACCCCCTCGCGGATGAGGTCGGTGCGACCGGTTGGAAGCCCCTCACAGGTGATGCCTTTACTGGCAACGAGCCCTCGGGCGGCCCCATGATCATACAGGCTGACCTCCGGCGATGCGACCCGCTGGCCCAGTCGCCCCTGAAAGGGGGAACTCCCTGCGTAGAAGATCCTGGTGGTGAGGCCGGGAATGATCAGGTGGGTCATGAGGTCCGTCACCGCCTGTGGACCGAGGATCACTCGGTAGCTTCCCGACCGGACGCGGATGCCACCGATAGCAGCAATGGCGGCCCGGGCCGCCTGGACCCCGGCCTCTTCGGTCAGGTCGCTCAGGCGCCGACCCGTCGCCCACCCACTCCCCTTGGCGTGGAAGCGTTCCACCATGGCGGTGAGAAACGTGAGACAAAAGGCTGATTCATCCGTCTGAACTCGGGGAAGCCTGGTCGAGCCGATGGCGATGCGCTCCTGAACGATGGACACGTCCCCGCTCAGAATGAGACCTAGGGACGAGATCTGCCGCTGCCCTCCGGCCACCTCGGCCAGGCGGCGAGAGCCGAGAAAGGTCCGCAGCGCTCCCCGGATGGCCTTCCAACCGACCCTGACGAGATCCGTGTCGCGGAGGTTCATGAGCCGGGCGTCGTGGTAGCGCGTGAGGGTTCGCGCTTCTCCCGTGGGTTGAGGCAGCGAGACGAATTCGGGGTCCGGGACCGCCGACTGTCGTGCCTTCGCGAGGGCCTGCCGCACCCCCTCAGCCGTGAGATCACTCGGCTCGCTCCCGAATCCGACGTGGACCCCTGTTGGAGTTCGAAAGACCGCCCGGATGCCGATGCCATAGGCCAGGGTGGACTTGGGTTCTTCGGCACCGTTACAGGGGAGGTGAGAAGTGTAATGGAGTCGCGTGAGCAGGTGCTGGTTGGACGCGGCAAAGACCTCGGCCTCCCGGACATCCTCGACAGACTTGAGCAGCGACAAGGCCTCGTGGACTGCCCGCTCTAAGCGTTCCCGGGAGATCATCGGCCTCCTCCGGTGAGGCGCGCCAACCCCCGCATGGTGGGGCCGCCATTCCCCACCCGCTTCGTCTGCATCGGTTGCCCCTTCCCACAGTGCGGGATGGGGAAGAGGCGGAAGTCCTTTCCCGCCGCATCGACCGACATGAGGTAATCCCTCGAGTCGGCCATGATCCCTCCGTCTCGGTAGAGCTGCCCGAGTTCCCCGCGGCGCACCGCATAGACCTTCCGGGCGGAGATGCGAAAGTTCTCGCGGGACTCGGCGATCGAGGGGATCTTGTGGCCGACCACGTAGTATCCCGTCTCAACTTCGCGGAGGATGTCCTCGGGGCGGCGGTCGCCGGGGGCAAAGACCGTGTTCGACATGCGGATCAGCGGGACGAGGAAGGCCTCGGTCGCCTTCGCGTGGCCGTTCGGGGGTGCGCCCAGGATCGCCGCCGTCTGGCGGCTGTTCATGAATCCCTGGAAGATGCCCTGATCGATATGGATCACACGCCTTCCCGGGGTCCCCTCATCGTCATACCGGTAGTGCCCGTAGCCAGGTAGCCCGGGGTCGGAGTAGGCCGTGACCAGAGGTGAGGCGATCCGGCGGCCGATCTGGTGGGTGGCAAGGTCCTGGAGAAGCCACGAGCGGCCGGCATAAGCGGTTTCCATCTTGAGAGCGCGGTCCAGCTCCGTGGGGTGGCCGACGATCTCGTGGCAGAGGAGCGCATTGAAGTGAGGGTCGGTTACAACCACGACCGGATCGGGGGTGGTCGGACACGGAGGGGCGGAACAGAGGGCGAGCGTCTCCTGGGCCAGTTCACGCGCAAAGGTCGCCAGGTTGGGCGCGTGGACCGGATCTTCCGCCACCCCGTGACGGAGCACCTCGAATCCCCGCTGATGGCCGATGGCCTCCCAGTTTTCCTGCACGACCCCGTTCTGCTCCGCCACCACGGCCACCCCCCCCTCGGTCAGCGCCGTGGCCTGGTCGATGAGGGCCCCCTCGGAGCTCGCAAAGAGCTGCCGGCTGAGCCCGGTGAGACTGGTCACCTGGTTGTACCGGATGGCGCGGTCGAGCCCGGTGAGCGTCCGCGAGACCTCGGTGGTGTACCGGATGATCTCCGCAAGGGGCACCGACCGCGGATCGATCGCGAAGTGGGCGGCGACAATCTCCTGTCGGACATCGATGGGGGCGAATGCGGTGTTCGTGAGGCTCTTGCCCAGGCCGACCATTTGCCGTTTCAGTGCGCTCTTCTGAGACGCGTTCGCCACCGCGCGCGCGGTGGCATGGCCGAATCCTTCCCGCACGATCCCCGGAAGTTTCGCCAGCTCCCCCGCCCCCAGCTGCCGGCCGTAGTAACCGGCGGCGACGGTCTTGCCGCCGGCCACGACCCGGATGCCGAGGCCCACCGTGGCGTCCCGGCCGCCGTGCTTCGATTGCCCGTTCTCGGCGGTCGCGTGTTGCCCCTCTCTCACGGCGAGACGCAGGTCGGCATACACGAGGCCCCGGAACGCCCTCCGGGCACGGCGCACGGAGATGGCAATGTCGGCCTTGACCTTGTCGAGGATCTCGATCGTGATGGCTGGGGCCATGCGTCCTCCTGTCCCTGTCCCTTCGACCGGCTGCTCAATGTTGCCCGACGGTCATCAGGTCCTTGATCGCGTCACAGATGATCGGACCGATCCCGCTCACCTCCGTGAGCTCCTCCACGTACCGGAATCGGCGGCGGCGTTCCTGAGGCAGGCCTACGATAGCCCGGCAGAACAATGTTGTCAAAAGTCTCGCCCGGCGCTCTCCATCCCGATCCGGAGTCGCTTGGGTTACACCGGTGGAGTCATGTGGGCTCTTCGTCGGATCGGACCGGGACGAGTCCCTCCTGTTCGATGAAGGGCTTGAACTTCTTATAGAGGTCGAGGAGCTTGGCCTTGTAATACTCGATGTTCTCATCCGGCCGCTCTGGGTCCCACTGGGAGGCCAGCTTGGCCGCCTCGTGGACCTTGACTTTGACCCCCTGCCCCGTCACATAGTACGAGATCTGATCACCCGGCTGATAGGGCCGCGCCGACTTCAGGGCGAGTTCATAGGGAGCGGCGGGGTTTCGTTGCTTGCGCTTCACCTTCTGCTGGTAACTCTCCAGGGACTCCTGCAGGGTCTCGGTCTTCATGAACATCTGGACGGGCAAGCGGTGGGCCTCGAAGTCCTTGAGGTAGCGGTCGGTCAGCTCCTTCACCCTGTCCCGCTCTCCCTGCAGGAGCAAAAGCATCATCTCCTGCATCCACTGCCGCTGGAACAGCTCGAGGCCGCGGGATCTGAGCCCGGAGCCCTTGATGATGAGCTGTCCCTGCTCGTCCAGCAGGGCGTAGTTTTTCATCTTGTAGCTGAACATGGATCGGTACCGGCCGGCGAGCTCGAGGCGGATCCCTTCCGGCAGCGTCCCCGCCAGGTCATCGAGCAGTTGGCTCTCCGCGTCCGGTCGCATCCCATCCGGGAGGGTGAAGTAGAGGCCGTCGGTGTCGACCTCGATGATCCGGCACCCGCGACCCTCCAACCAGTCCACGATTCCCCTGATCAGATCCCGGCCGATGCTGGTGACCCGATTCGCCTGCGCGAAGTCGTTGAAGTGGCCCATGTCAAAGCCCAGGTAGCCGTAGAAGGAGTTGATCAGGATTTTGAAGGTGGACTGCAGGGCGTCGAGATAGACCCGCTCGTCCTCGCGGGCCGCCTGGCGCGCCCGCCGCTTGGCCTCGACCCGGAAGTCGCGCAGGTCCTGGAGGAGTCTGGGAAAGATTCCCAGGGTGTCCTTGGCTGGGAAACACCGGGAGTGCAGCATGATCGAAGGGTACAGCGAGGTGACGTCGCAGTGGAGGATGTGCCGGGCCACCCCCTGGTACCGGATATCGGTGTACCCCCCAACGACCTCGGTCCCGGCAGAGGGGGCCGGAATCGCATGCCGCTGGCGGAGGTATTCCCGGATGAGCAGGGCATCGATCTTGGTCGCGTTGCCCCGCAGGATGGCGTTCTGGTAACTCAAGGGAAAGATCTGCGCCTGGACGAAGTAGCTCGGGGCGAGGAGGGCGGCAATGGCCCGGGTTTCCCGGACATCGTCTCGGGCGTATTCCATGAGGGTCGCCGGATCGTGGTCGAAGGTCCAGCTGATCTTCTCCGGCGGGATGGTGGTGCGCTCGGGTGCGGCCAGGTCAAAGTGCCGGGCCACGTCCTTGAGGCCGTAGCTTGCGAGGTTGCGGGCCCCGACGTCGTAGTGTTGGGCTAAGATCCACGTGTCCACGATGTGCCGGCCGAAGATCTCGTACTTCCGATAGGTAATGGCCCGCTCGGCGATCTGCATCCGAGAGGCGTGGCCCTTCAAGGGGCTGCCATCCCGCCCCA
Organism: uncultured bacterium; assembly: GCA_964429865.1. GTDB lineage: Bacteria > Methylomirabilota > Methylomirabilia > Methylomirabilales > CSP1-5 > CSP1-5. The sequence continues at coordinate 3,317 of CAYSDK010000039.1, read as the reverse complement.
AGGGGAGCTGGACTCCGTGCCGTTTGGCCCGCGCCTCGATATACTCCAAGTCGAAGCGAAAGAAATTGTGCCCTTCGATGACGTCCGGGTCCCGCTCGCGAATCAGGCGGACCATCTCGCGGAGCATCGCCGGCTCGGTCATCTCTCTGCCGGACAGGACCGTCTCCCAGCCGGTCGAGTCGCTCAGGGCGATCGCGATGATCCGGTCCTCCTCCCGGGATGGATTGGGAAATTCGAACCCTGCCTGGCAGTAGACCTCGATGTCCATCTGCAGACGCGCCAGGTCTTGAAAGTCCATCCCGAGGAAGTGGGTCTGTCCCGACAGGAGAAGGTACTGTTGGATCGGATCACTCACATAGAAGTAGGGGGCATCCGGGGCGGTGGCGGTCTTCCCCGAGACCTGCTGGAGGTGCTCCCTGGCCTTGGTGAGTTCCCCCAGAGATGGGAAGCGGGCGAGGTATCGAAAGAAGGCTTCGCCCTGGAGGGCCTCGATCTCGGCGTCCCCCCGGAAGTTGGTCAGGAGTCGGGTATCGGCGAGGAGGAGGAAGGGGGTGAAGGGGGAGAGGGTTGACGTGATCTCCCCGTTTTTATTGGCAAAGACCCGGACCTGATCCTGCCCCGCTATCTCAAAGGCGATGAGGCGGGGGGTAGGGTCGTGACCACAGAGGACCGTGTTCGTGTCGAAGATCACATTGAGAGACTCGCCCGAGGCGACGACGGCAGAACGTGTTTGTGATCCGAGGCGATTATAGCAGGGGCGTGAACGCGCCTCCAAGGGAAAAGGCCCCGGGCTTTCTCGTTGACATCGATTTTTTCTTTGGATAGCCTCGGGCCTAGCTGACCACGTCGGCCAAAGACACAGACGAAGAAGGAGTGGCCGCGCACGGAGTGTCCGGGCTCGGGAGGATCGCTCAGATTGGCTGTGGAGAAGAGACAGTCCGAGAGGCGACAGTATTCCCGGTTCCTGGTGGGGGGCAGAGCCAAGGGCCGAGTGACCGCCGTCTATGAGGCGTCACTGTTGGACCTCAGCCTCGGGGGGGCGCTCATTGAGCATGTCCATATCGTCCGCCCCGGCACCACGTCGCATCTCATTCTCAGGGTGGAGGGGCGCGACGTCAACCTGCGGTGCCGAATAATCCGGTCGAGTGTCCACCGGGTTCAGGTAGAGTCCGATGGGGAGCGGGCGTTGGTCTACCAGACCGGACTGGAGTTTGTGGACCGCTCGGACGCAACAATGCAGATGATCGGTGACTACATTATGTCAACGATGGAGGCCATCGACCCACCGCTTACCGCGCCGTAGCCACAGGGGGGGACGCGGCGTGAAGGACACCCTTCGAATGTAGGGCCCGGGCATGCTGCGACCGGACATCGAGGCCTACCTCCACCGATTCATTCCGGACCGGGATACCATCCTCGCGGAGATGGAGCGGCTCGCCAAGACGCGTCACTTTCCCATCGTCGGGCCCGTCGTGGGACGCCTCCTGGCGCAGCTCGCCCGCCTCATCGGGGCAGAGCGCGTCCTGGAGATGGGGGCGGGCTTTGGCTACTCAGCCTACTGGGTCGCGCGGGTGCTTCCGCCCGACGGCCGCCTCCTCGCCATCGAGCGCTCTGCCGAGAATGCCCGATTGGCCAGGGAGTGGCTCGGACGGACGGGCCTCGACGACAAGGTGGAGTTTATCGTGGGTGACGCCTTAGAGGTGGTCGCGGGCCTGCCCGGTCCCTTTGACCTGATCTTTGTGGATGTGGACAAGGAACAATACCCGGCGTCCTTCTCCCTCACCGTTCCACGCCTCAGGCCGGGAGGGCTCCTCATCACCGACAATATCCTCTGGAGCGGACGGGTTCTGGCCCCCGATCCTGCCGAAGCGAGCACCCGTGGCGTTCAGGAGTACACACGACTGATCTACGAGAACTCTCGTTTGTATACCACGATCCTCCCGGTCCGGGACGGCCTCGCAATCAGCCTCAAGCTCCACTAGTTGCGGGTGTCAGGTGTTGGGTCTTCGGTGTTGGGCAGTGGACCCAAGACCCAATAAACCCAATAAACCCAATAAACCCAATAAACCCGGAGAACCCCAATGGAGATCCCAATGTTCCCCTTACCGAGCGTCGTCTTTTTTCCCTACACCCTTTTGCCGCTCCACATCTTTGAGCCGC
>CAYSDK010000039.1:0-1057 GCA_964429865.1 uncultured bacterium | reverse complement strand
CGCGGTACCGACAGATGCTCGCCGACTGTCTCGCCGGCGAGCGGCGGTTGGCGGTGGTGCTTCTCAAGCCGGGCTGGGAGGCGGACTACTACGGCTGCCCTCCAGTATGCTCCGTCGCGGGCGCTGGAGAGATCGTGGCGTCGGAGGGGCTGCCTGATGGACGCTCCAATATCCTGCTCAAGGGGCTCGGACGGATCATGATTGAAGGCGAGATCCCCTCACCCAAGCCGTATCGGATCGCGCGGGCCTTGTGGCTTGACGATGTGTATCCGGCCGGAGGAGAGGGAGATCTTGCGCCCGAGGTCGCTCGCCTGCGCCAGATCTGCGGGCGGCTCTTGTCCGCATTGGCCCACCCGGTTCCCGGATTGTTCGAGGTCATGACCCAGCAGGATCGCCCCGGCGTCTTTGTGGATCGCGTGAGCAGCCTGCTGGTACAAGAGGCCGATGACCGACAGCACCTGCTTGAGCTCACCGACGTCCCCCAGCGGATGGCGGAAGCGATCGAGGTCGTCGAGGCGCTCCTGCTTAGGACGCAGCGCGCGAGCCCCCAGGGTCGCGCCCGCTGGAACTGAATCGCTTTGTCACGCTGACGCGGGTGGAGTGGTGATGGAGAAAGGTTGCCTCCAGCTTACGACGAGAGGGTATCAAGGGCAAACCGTTCCTTACGAGGTGCCCTTCATCGCGCTTCCGACGACATCCGGCAGGCTCATTATCCAGGCGCCCGGGACGTCGGAGGTGAAGGAAGGTGCCGAGAATCGCTACGTGCGCCTTGGTGAGTTGCTGCAGGCCCGCGGCATCGCGACACTGGTGAGCTTCAACCCGCCCCGCCCAGACGCCCAGTTCAAGTACCCAAACGAGCCCTACTCGTACCGGGAGGCGAGCTGGAACCGCATCTATGTCGAAAGCATGGCCTACGTGGTGGAGCACTGTCTGAAGAGTGCGGCGCAGTTTTGTGGTGCCACGGAGCCTGAGGTATACCTGGCCGGATTCTCCTCCGGGGGTTCCGTGGCAGGTGCAGTGGCACCGTTCTTCCCGGCGATCACAAAGATCCTTCTGG
>CAYSDK010000038.1:5093-18003 GCA_964429865.1 uncultured bacterium | reverse complement strand
AAGATCCGGATCTACAACATCCGCTTCTGACCAGGGAGAAACTCCCCGCCCTCCAGGAATTCCCCGCATCTGCGGCCCGCTTCTCAACCCTGTGGATCGCTCTTCGGGTCTGGAGCAACGTGTAATGGCAGCACCTTAAGGGAACAGTCGTGGAAACTCGGGTCTCAGAGAGGGCCTGGCATGGTGCTTGCCGCTTCGCCGTTGTGTATTATTTATGGTGATGGCCTATATCGGTGTGAGGAGGCCGGAGCCGGTTCGCATCAGAACCGAGCTTGACCGGAGGGAGGGAGCCGAATGACCTATATCATTGCGGAGCCATGCATTGGCGTGAAAGACCGCGCGTGCGTGGATGTCTGCCCCGTGGAATGTATCTACGAGGGGGAAGACCAGCTCTACATCCACCCCGAAGAGTGCATCGACTGCGGGGCCTGCGAGCCGGAGTGTCCGGTGACGGCAATCTTCGAGGAGAGCGCGGTGCCGGAGCAGTGGAAGAACTACACTCCGAAAAATGCGCAGTTCTTCCGCGAGAATCCCGGAGTCTCGCCCGCGCGCGGCAAGGGAAAATAAGGTCAACCGCGAGTGTGTCGCGCAACAGCGTAGGGAGCATATGGTTACCGAAGAAGTCGTCCTGAACGCCCTGCGGACGGTGAAAGACCCTGAGCTCCACCGGGACCTCGTTTCGCTGGGCATGGTCAAGGAGATTAAGGTGGACGGCGCGGCGGTGACGGTCACCGTCGAGCTCACCACCCCCGCGTGCCCGATGCGGGCGCAGGTGGAAGAGGAGACGAAGGCGGCCATTCAAGGCCTCCATGGCGTCGGGGAGGTCACTGTAAACCTCACGGCCAGCGTGCGCAAGCCTCCAGCGGGCCGCCAGCCGATTCCCGGGGTGAAACACATCGTCGCCATCGGGAGTGGCAAGGGGGGTGTGGGCAAGTCCACGGTAACAGTGAACCTGGCGGTGGCGTTGGCCGAGGCGGGGACAGCGGTAGGACTTCTCGATTCGGATATTTACGGGCCAAGCATTCCGATGATGATGGGGGTGCATCGGCAGCCCGAGGTGGTGGGGAAGCGGATGATCCCCCTGGTGAGCCATGGCGTCAAGCTCATGTCGCTCGGCTTTCTCCTGCCGGACCACTCTTCCCCGGTTGTCTGGCGGGGGCCGATGGTCGCCCAGGCGGTCAAGCAGATGCTCATGGAGGTGGAGTGGGGCGAGCTGGACTACCTCTTGGCGGACCTCCCCCCGGGGACTGGCGATGCGTCCCTGACGCTCGCCCAGGCCATCCCCCTCTCGGGGGCGGTGGTCGTCATGACCCCTCAGGAGGTCGCCGTCCAGATCGCGACGAAGACCTTGAACATGTTCCGGACCCTCAAGGTTCCCATCCTCGGGATCATCGAGAACATGAGCTATCTCCTCTGTCCCCACTGCGGGAAGCCGGTGGAGCTGTTCGGCCACGGCGGGGGGCGCAAGGCGAGCGAGCGCCTCGAGGTCCCCTTCCTCGGCGAGATCCCGCTCGATCCCGAGCTGTGCCACGGCGGCGATGTGGGTCGGCCCATCCTCATCGAGAAGCCCGACTCGCCTGTCGCCTCAATCTTCAGGCAGGTGGCGAGCAACCTGGCAGGACGGATCAGCGTGGAGGCGTTGACAGCGTAATCTCAATCTCAATCAGGAGGAAATCCCGGTGTTGACAGTGACCGAGAGGGCGGCAGCGAAGCTGAAGGACCTGATGGTGAAGGAGGGAATGCAGGACCAGGGACTCCGCGTCCGGGTGATGGGAGGCGGCTGCTCTGGCTATCAGTACGAGATGGCCTTTGACACTCCCCGGGAGGGGGACAAGGTCATCGAGCAGGAAGGGATCAGGGTCGTGGTGGACCCCAAGAGCTTCCTCTTCCTCGCCGGCACGGAGATCGATTACCAGGACGGCCTGACCGGGGCTGGCTTCGCCATCAAGAACCCGAACGCCAAAGGCTCCTGCGGCTGCGGCCAGTCGTTCCAGGCCTAGGGGCGAGGCGTGGTTATGGAGCGTTCGCTGTGGTGGTGGGCGTGCTCTGGCGTCTGGGTCCGTGGCCGAGTGTGCGTTGACACGTCAGACGCTCTATAGTATAGTAAAGAAAGAAAATGACGTCTCAGGCTGTCCTCCCGGCCCCATCCCCGGATGTCTAGCGTGGTCAGGCTTTACCTGACGAGGGAGGAGGGTGTCTCCGGACGGGCGTTCCCCCAAGACGGCATGCGATTCAAGGGTGGCTGCCCACCATGGTGGGCTGAGCCATAAGACTCGAAACAGCATTGTAGAGGAGAAGCCATGAGTACCCCGATTGACATGATCGAATCCTTAGTGAGCAAGGAATACAAGTGGGGGTTCGTGACGGACATCGAGCAGGATATCGTGCCGCGCGGGCTGAACGAGGACGTCATTCGTTTGATCTCGGCCAAGAAGGAGGAGCCCGAATGGCTGCTTGAGTGGCGCCTGAAGGCGTACCGACACTGGCTCACCATGAAAGAGCCAACGTGGCACAACGTCCACTACCCGCCTATCGACTACCAGAACATCAGCTACTATGCGGCGCCGAAGGAGAAACTTCAAAGCCTGGATGAGGTGGACCCCGAGTTGCTGCGCACGTTCGAGAAGCTGGGCATTCCCCTCGGGGAACAGAAGCAGCTCGCCGGTGTCGCGGTCGACGCGGTCTTCGATAGCGTGTCGGTGGCGACCACGTTCAAGGAGAAGCTGGCCGAGTTGGGGATCATCTTCTGCGCCTTCTCCGAGGCGGCGCAGCGTCACCCGGAGCTGGTCCGCAAGTATCTTGGGTCGGTCGTGCCGTACACCGACAATTTCTTCGCGACGCTCAACTCGGCCGTCTTCACTGACGGCTCGTTTTGCTACATCCCGAAGGGCGTGCGCTGCCCGATGGAGCTGTCGACCTACTTCCGCATCAATGCTGAGTCGACCGGACAGTTCGAGCGGACCCTGATCATCGCCGAGCCGGGGAGCTATGTGAGCTATCTGGAAGGCTGCACCGCGCCGATGCGGGATGAAAATCAGTTGCACGCGGCCGTCGTGGAGCTGATTGCCCATGACGACGCCAGGATCAAGTACTCGACCATTCAGAACTGGTACCCCGGCGACAAGAACGGCAAGGGCGGGATCTACAACTTTGTCACCAAGCGCGGCAAGTGCCTGGGTCGCAACTCCCACATCTCGTGGACGCAGGTCGAGACCGGCTCGGCCATCACCTGGAAGTACCCGGGCTGCATGCTGGTGGGCGACAACTCGGTGGGTGAGTTCTATTCGGTGGCGCTGACCAACAATCGTCAGCAGGCCGACACCGGCACCAAGATGATCCACATCGGCAAGAATACGCGGAGCACGATCGTCTCCAAGGGCATCTCGGCCGGCTACGGGCAGAACACCTACCGCGGGATGGTGAAGATTCTGAAGGGCGCCGCGGGGGCGCGCAACTACACCCAGTGTGACTCGCTGCTGATCGGTGACAAGTGCGGCGCCCACACCTTCCCGTACATCGAGGTGAAGAACTCCACCGCCCGGATGGAGCACGAGGCGTCCACCTCCAAGATCGGCGACGACCAGATCTTCTACTGCAACCAGCGGGGAATCTCGAAGGAGGACGCTGTGAACCTGATCGTCAACGGCTTCTGCAAGGAGGTCTTCCGCGAGCTGCCGATGGAGTTCGCCGTCGAGGCGCAGAAGCTGCTCGGCGTGAGCCTTGAGGGAAGCGTCGGCTAAGCGGCGTGAACGACTCTTCACAAAGGACGGACCATGCTCGAAATCAAGAACCTGTACGTGAAGGCGGGCGACCACGAGATCCTCAAGGGTGTCAACCTGAGAGTGAACGCCGGGGAGGTCCATTCCATCATGGGTCCCAACGGCTCAGGCAAGAGCACCCTAGCCCAGGTCCTGGCAGGCCGCGAGACCTACGAGGTCACTGGGGGTGAGGTCATCTACGAGGGAAAGAATCTGCTGGAGATGGCGCCCGAGGAGCGGGCCCGCGAGGGGGTCTTCATGGCCTTCCAGTATCCGGTGGAGATCCCCGGCGTCGGGAGCGCCCAGTTCCTCAAGGCGGCGCTGAACGCCATCCGCAAGGCACGGGGCCTTGAGGAGCTTGACGCCATGGAGTTCCTCACGCTCGTCAAGCAGAGGATCAAGGTCTTGGGAATGGACGAGAAGCTCCTTCACCGTTCGGTCAATGAGGGCTTCTCCGGGGGCGAGAAGAAACGCGGCGAGATCTTCCAGATGGCGCTCCTCGAGCCCAGGCTCTGCATCATGGACGAGACCGACTCCGGCCTGGACATCGACGCCCTGAAGATCGTCGCGAAGGGGGTCAACGGACTGCGCAGTCCCGAGCGCGCGATCATCGTGGTCACCCACTACCAGCGGCTGCTCGACTACATCGTCCCCGATTACGTCCATGTCCTGGTCGATGGTCGGATCGTCCGGTCGGGGGGAAAGGAGCTGGCCCTCGAGCTCGAGGAGAAGGGGTACGCCCGGTTCGAGGGAGGCGCCGGGGCTGCTGCGCCGGCACGCCGATAGGCAGAGCCAAGGCGATGACCGCCGTGACACCAGCAAAGGATCGTTACCTCGAGAGCTTCGCCCGGTTCGAGAAGGCCACCACCGGCAACGGGCAGGAATGGCTGCGCCCGGTCCGCCAGGCCGCCATCGCCCGCTTCGCCGAGTTGGGCTTCCCGACCCCCCGCGATGAGGATTGGCGGTTCACCAGCGTGGCCCCGATTGCCCAGACCTCCTTCAAGCGTGCCGAGCCATCCCGCATCGCGCTGGCGCCTCGAGACATCGAACAATTCACGGTTCCCGGCCTCAAAGGCGTTCAGCTCGTCTTCGTGAACGGCCGGTACGCACCGACGCTCTCGTCTCCCGGTCCGCTCAGTGACGGGGCGACGGTGAGCAGCCTCGCCCAGGCCTTCACCGATGCCCGAACGGTGCTCGAGCAGCATCTGGCTCGGTACGCCGACTATGCGCGCGACGGCTTCACGGCCCTGAACACCGCCTTTATGGAAGACGGGGCGTTCGTGCACGTCCCGCGGGGGCGGGTGGTCGAGACGCCGGTCCATCTCCTCTACGTGTCGACGGCCACCGCCGATCCGATCGTGACCCATCCGCGGAACCTGATCGTCCTGGAGGAGGACAGCCAGGCGGTCATCATCGAGGATTACGTTTCGCTGGGGGCCGGGGTCTATTTCTCGAATGCGATCACGGAAGCCGTGGTCGGCCAGAATGGGGTGCTGGACCACTACCTGATCGAGCGGGAGAGCCATCAGGCCTTCAATATCTCGACCCTCCGGATGGAGCAAGGCCGCAGCAGCAACGTCGCCTCCCACACCGTCCTGCTCGGCGGCGCGCTCGTCCGAAACAATGTCCACCCGGTGATGGCCGGCGAGGGTGGGGACTGCCTCATCAATGGCCTGTTCATGGCCACCGGTCGCCAGCACATGGACAACTTCATGAGGGTCGAGCACGCCAGTCCGCACTGCGACAGCCGGCAGTTCTACCACGGCATTCTCGATGGCCAGTCGCACGGGGTCTTCAGCGGCCGGATCATCGTCCACAAGGACGCGCAGAAAACCGACGCGAAGCAGACCAATAAGAATCTGCTCCTTTCGGAAGAGGCGCAGATCGACAGCAAGCCCCAGTTGGAGATCTACGCCGATGACGTCAAATGTACCCATGGGGCGACCATCGGACAGATCGACGAGGACGCGATCTTCTACCTGCGTTGCCGCGGCATCGCCCTGGAGGCGGCGCGTGCGCTCCTGCTCTTCGGCTTTGCCGGTGAGAGCCTGCAGCGCATGAAGGTCGAGCCGATCCGCAGGCACCTGGAGGGGCTCGTGCGGCACTGGTTGCCTCAGGGGAAAATGTTGGAGGAAGCCCGATGATCACCGGCGGGAGGACGGCGACTGCGAAGGTCCGCGGGGACCGGTCGGTCGGCTTCGACGTCGAGCGGATCAGGCAGGACTTTCCGATCCTGGGAGAGAAGGTTCGCGGGAAGCCGCTGGTGTATCTCGACAACGCCGCCACCAGCCAGAAGCCGCAGGTGGTCATCGACACCGTCCATCGGTTCCTTTCGACCTACAATTCGAATGTCCATCGTGGGGTGCATCAGCTGAGCGAACGTGCCACCGAGGCCTATGAACAAGCCCGCCAGAAGGTGCAACGCTTCATCAACGCTGCCGAGTCGCGGGAAATCATCTTCGTCCGTGGCACCACCGAGGCCATCAATCTCGTGGCTCAGAGCTACGGTCGAGAACGGATCCGGGCGGGCGACGAGATCGTCATCTCGGGGATGGAGCATCACTCGAACATTGTCCCCTGGCAGATCCTGTGCGAGCAGACGGGGGCAGTCCTGCGCGTTGTGCCGATCAATGATGATGGGGAATTGCTGCTGGACGAGTACGTCACACTCCTGACCCCCCGGACCCGGCTCGTCTCGGTGGCCCATGTTTCGAACGCCTTGGGGACGATCAACCCGGTGCGGGAGATCGTCCGCCTCGCGCGCCGCCAAGGGGTTCCGGTGCTCGTCGATGGGGCTCAGGCGGTCCCCCACCTGAAGGTGGACGTCCGTGACCTGGATTGCGATTTCTACGCCTTTTCGGGACACAAGGTGTTCGGCCCTACGGGTATCGGGGTCCTCTACGGCCAGGCGAGATTGCTCGAAGGCATGCCTCCATACCAGGGTGGGGGGGACATGATCAAATCCGTCACCTTCGAGAAGACCGTGTACAACGACCTCCCGTACAAGTTCGAGGCCGGCACGCCCCACATCGGCGGCGTCATCGGCCTGGGCGCGGCCGCCGACTACCTGGAGGGCGTCGGACTGGACCGAGTCGCCGCGTACGAGCACGAGTTACTGGGGTACGCGACGGAGGCGCTGTCGGCGATCCCGGCTGTCCGCATCATCGGGACAGCCAAGGAGAAGGCGAGTGTCTTGTCCTTTGTGGTGGACGGGGTGCACGCCCACGACATCGGCACGGTCCTCGATCACGAAGGAATCGCGATCCGCGCAGGCCACCATTGTGCCATGCCGGTGATGCAGCGCTTTGGAGTGCCAGCTACCGCCCGGGCGTCGCTGGCTTTCTATAACACCAGAGAGGAAATCGACGCGTTCGTCCGGGGAATCCACAAGGTCATCGAGATGTTCGTCTGATGTCTGACCTGCGCGAACTGTACCAGCAGCTCATCCTCGACCACAGCAAAAAGCCACGCAACTTTCGCAAACTGGACGGCGCAAACCGGACAGCGGAAGGGCATAACCCGCTGTGCGGGGACGACATCACGCTCTACCTCCAGGTGGAGGATGACGTGATTCGCGGTATCGGGTTTCAAGGTTCGGGCTGCGCGATTTCCAGGGCCTCTGCGTCGATGATGACCGACAGCGTGAAGGGAAAGACCGAGGCCGAGGCGCAGCGGCTTTTTGAGCGATTTCACAGCCTGGTCACCGGCGAGGGGGACGAGGCAGGTGACCCGGTTGACCTCGGCAAGCTCGCTGTGTTTTCCGGTGTAAAGGAGTTCCCCGTTCGGGTGAAGTGCGCCACCCTGTCCTGGCACACGTTGCGTGCTGCGCTCGAGGGGAAGGGAGAGGGCGTTTCGACGGAGTAGGCCCTCGGGGCCATGACGAGGAGATGTAATGGACATCACGTCCGCCAATGCACTGGTGATCGAGGCCCAGGTGATCGAGGCCTTGCGCATGTGCTTTGATCCAGAGATCCCGGTGAACATCTACGAACTGGGCCTGATCTACGAGATTAAGGTGGATCCGTCAGGCGCTGTAGCAATCCAGATGACGCTCACTTCGCCCAACTGTCCGGCGGCAGGGACGCTGCCCGGGGAGGTTCGGGAGAAGGCCCGGGCCATTCCCGGGGTAACGGATGCCAAGGTCGAGGTGGTCTTCGATCCTCCCTGGGACCAGTCCAGGATGTCCGAGGCGGCGAAACTTGAACTGGGCCTCTGGTGAATCGACGCCGCGCCCAAGGAGGGACGGTCATCGGAGATTTCGTCGAACGGAAAATCAGCGGCCTGACGATCCGCATCGATCGCGGGATGTGCATCAGTACCTCAAACTGCATGAAGGTTGCCCCAGAGGTCTTCGAATTCGACGCCGAGAACATCTGCGCGTTCAAGGCAGATCCCCCGGACATCGAGCGGGAGCGGTTGATCGACGCGTGCGATGTCTGTCCGGTAGACGCCCTCATCGTCATTGACGAGGGCGGAAAGCAGCTCGTTCCCTGAGAACATTTCCTTTCTCCAGCCTGCCTCACCTCCAATGATCGAAGTTGCGTCCTCGGCACTCCTCTAGTATATGTGGGCTCGTGGCACGGGATCTGCACTGGCTTCGAGGCGTGAGGGGATGGACGACTTCTATCGAGAATTCATCCTGGATCACTATAAGCGACCCCGAAACTTCGGGACGCTGGAGGATCCGGATGTCACCCACGAGGAAGATAACCCTCTCTGCGGGGACCGGATCCGGATCGACCTGAAGCTCCGTGAGGGCCACGTGGCCGATGTCCGCTTCACAGGGCAGGGCTGCGCCATCAGTCAGGCGGCGGCCTCCCTCCTGACCGAGAAGATTAAGGGGGCATCCCTGGAGCGGGTCAGGGGCTTCAGCAAGGAAGAGATGCTCGAGATCTTGGGGGTGCCGCTCAGCCCGATTCGCCTGAAGTGCGGGTTACTGGCCTTGAAGGTGCTCAAGACCGGTCTGTACGGGCTGCAGCGCTGGCCGGGAGAAGAGGGCTAGAGGGTCGTTCGGCGGGGGCGGATGGCGAAGGACGACAAGATCATCGAACCACGGCACCCATCATTTTTTCTCGAGGTCCTCGAGGGGTTCCGTGCCGATGAATGCACACTCTTGGCTGCCGCCATCTCCTTCTATGGCCTCCTCTCAATCATCCCGCTCATCTTTCTGGGGGTGGCCTTCCTCGGCTACATCATGGGGTCCTCCGAGGGCGCGGTAGAGCGTGTGGTCACAGTCATCACTGAGCTTCTTCCGCTCCCGGTGGTCGGTCGGGTCGAGGACCTCCTCCAGTCCGTCATCGCTACCAGGACCGTCGCCGGCATCCTCGCCCTCCTCTCCTTCCTGTGGGTGGCCAACGGGGCCTTCGAAACGGTAGAACGAGCCATCAACATCATCCAGCGGGCGAAGGAGACCCGGGGATACTTCTATCGAAAAATGGTGGGATTTGTCATCATGGCGACCTCGGGGACGCTGTTGCTCCTGTCGTTCCTGATCTCTCCCCTCCTCGTGGCCGTCTGGTCCCTCGCCAATGATCTCTTGAGTTACTTCGACGTCTTGCGGCCCTACGCCCAGTCCGTCAATGCCAAGCTGGCCCCGCTGTGGCATTACGTTGCGCTCCCCCTCCCCTTCGTCCTCATGCTGGTGGTCTTTCTCCTCATTTACCTCATGGCGCCGGCCCGGCCGGTCCCCCTCCGTTCCGCGGTCCTGGGGGCGCTCATTGCCTCCATCCTGTGGCAGGGGGCGAGGGAGCTGTACAGCTACTACCTCCTCCATTATGCCCCGCACGATCGACTCTATGGGCCGGTAGGCGCGCTGGTGGGTCTGGTCCTGTGGATCTATTGGACCGCCGTCATCCTGTTGTGGGGCGCAGAGGTGGCCGAGGTTCACTCCCGGCGGAGCTTACGCAAGCGTCGGGCGACGTAGGCCGGCTGGGTCCTCCCGGGGAAAGAAAAAGGCCGTCGCACCCCGCAAGGGATGGACGGCCTGAACCGATGGCCGGGACCCCGGCCTCAGACCTCTCAGGTCCCACCAAAGCCGACGGTGACCTTGCCATCTTCGACGATGACCGGAACCTCTCGCGCACCCTCAGAGACCTTCAGCATCTCCTCGAGGGCCTTTGTGTCCCCCTTCACATCGACGTAGCGAACAGCGACATTCCGTTTGGCGTACTCCTCCCGGGCCGCCGAGGTAAACGGTCACCCATCCTTCCCGTAGATGACGACGTTGGGTGCCATCAGATCACCTCCGTCATTGGTTATCGAGGCCCTATCATACACCAATCGCCGCATGCTGCACCAGCGAAAGGCCAACGGCGGCGACTCCCTCCTTGTGGGGATTTTGGGGGCTAGATGCTGACCATATTGCGCCCGGCGTTCTTGGCGCGGTACAGGGCCTCGTCTGCCGCCTTGATCACTTCCTGCGGATCGGTGCTCCGATCCTTCCCTTCGGCCACGCCGATGCTGACGGTGACAGTCTGGCTTGGTGCGCTGTTCGAACTGGGTTTCTTCGGTTTCTTGGCCGGGCGGTCGGGATCCCGCAAGGTGAAAGACGAAGCCTCGACCGCCCTTCTGAGGATTTCGAGGTGGGGAATGGCATCCTGGATCGACTGGCCGGGGAAGAGCACGCAGAATTCCTCACCGCCATAGCGAAACGCTCTTTCATCGCCCAACACCTTCGTGAGTGTCGAGGCGAGCATGCGAAGGAGCTGATCGCCCGCATCGTGGCCGTACTGGTCGTTGAATTTCTTGAAGTGATCGACGTCAATCATGGCGACCGCATACCGGCCCCCCAGCTTGAGCAGCGCTTCGGTGAGGGCCCGGCGCGTCCCCAGGCCCGTCAGCTCATCCCGGTAGGCCAGGACGTACGAGCTTTCGATGACTGAGACCACAAGGATGAGTCCGGCGGTGGCAAAGTAGAGCGTGGAAACGGTCCCGATGGCGCCCGCGGTCAGGGCGAGGAGCGTGGCCACGAGTGCCCAAATGAAGCCACTCACGATAAGGTCCGGGCGGCAGATGAACCGGACGGTGACCAGACCGAACGCGATGCCGAACGCCAGCAGGGCCGGCTGGGCGATCGGCAGCCCTCCGACGAATGGGATGTCCAGCAGCCGGTGCTCGAGCAACGCGGCGAGTCCCGCCTGCTCGGGGCGGCAGAGCAGGGCCATGATGGGGAGTTGTGTGAGAATGATGACGAGGCGCAGCAGACCTCGAGCGGTCACGAGACCTCGTTCGGCGATGAACGAAAGACCCGCAAGATTCAGCGGCACCAGGACCGAGGCGGCATTGAACAGGATGCGGCTGGCCCCCTCCATGGGAGCGTCACCGGCCGCATACTGTAACAATGCCCTATCCGCGATCCCCAGGACGAGGGTGGCAAACAGGAGCTGGCTCCGATGGAAACGAAAGCCGAAGAGAAGCCCCGCCCCGAAGACCGCGTAGGGATAAATCTGGACGAGGGCCGACAGGGATTCCGGGGGCATGGTCCATTGGAGGACCGCCATGATCACCAGCAACAGGAAGCCACCGGGCGTCAGAAGCGTGGTGAACGACCTCATGACTGCGGGATTCAGCAATGATTGTGCCAGATTCACCGGGGAACGTCGGCGTGGTGACCGCAGGGGCGCGCTGGCTCATCCTGGCATGCCGATTGCTATGCCATGATGTGGGAGGTGAACGGCATGTTTTGGAATCGGGAAGAGGTGAGGGGCAGTTATCTGGCCAAGGGCCTCCGGTTCGTCGGGGATGTACTGGGCGCTGGCGACTTCGTGTGTGATGGCGAGGTGGAGGGCAGGATAGAAATCGATGGGCTCGTCCAGATCGATTCAGACGGGAAGATCCACGGGTGCATCGAGGCGACGGAGGCGGACATCGCAGGCTCTGTGGACGGAGATGTCGTCACGCGCGTTCGCCTCATCCTCCGGGCCCCGGGCCGTTTGAAAGGGGACGTGATGAGTCCAGAGCTGGTGGTCGAGCCGGGCGCTACCATTCTCGGACAGATCCATATCGCGCAGCAGGAGGTCGAAGCCACTGTTGCCCCGGAGGATGTCGCGTCGGTGGTGTCCTAGGGAAGCCGCAGTTCCCCCCCCCGTGTCTGCCCCTGTGCTGGGAGAACGACCGAGAGGTCAGATCGTGAGGACGACCTTGCCGAACTGTCGGCGGTCCTCGAGGAGACGGTGGGCCTGAGGTGCCTCGGCAAGGGGGAGGGCCCGGTCCACCACCGGTTTCAGCTTCCCTGCCTCGACCAGCGACAGGATGGTGAGCAGATCGGCTTTTCTCCCCATGTAGGCCCCCTGGATCCGGAGTTGTCGCATGAAGAGGTACCGGATATCGGTCTCGGCGATGGGGCCACTCGTGGCCCCGCAGGTGACGAGCGTGCCGTCGGCGGCCAGGATGGGGATGAGCTCTTTCCAGGTCTCGCCGCCCACGTGCTCGAAGATGATGTCGACGCCGCGTCGCTCCGTGAGCCGCTTCACCTCCTGCCCGATCGACTGGTCCCGGTAGTTGATGCCGTGGTCTGCCCCAAGGTCTTGCGCCTTTGCCAGCTTCTCGCTGGTGCTGGCGGCGGCGATGACGGTGGCGCCAAACAGTTTGGCGATCTGTAGGGCCGCGACGCCCACGCCGCTCCCGGCACCCATGACCAGCACCGTCTGACCGGGTCGGACGTTTCCTAACGTCACGAGCATATTCCAAGCGGTGAGGAAGGTAAGCGGGAAGGCGGCGGCCTGGACAAAATCCAGGCCCTTGGGAAGGGGAAGGACGTTCACCTCCGGGACCGCGATCAGGTCCGTGTATCCGCCGTCGAGACCGTAGCCGCCGATGATCTGGTAGCTTGGGCACAGGCTGTCGCGACCCTCGAGGCAGCGGGCGCACTGCCCGCAGCTTCTGCCGGGGGAGATCACGACTGGCTCCCCGACCTTGACCCGCGTGCACAGCTCGCCGACCGCTGCCACCTCGCCGGCGATATCGCAGCCGGGGATATGGGGGAGCGGGACCTTGACCCCCGGGAGCCCTTTGCGCAGCCAGAGATCCAGGTGGTTGAGGGCGCAGGCCTTGATCCGGACGAGGACCTGGTTTTGGGCGATCCGGGGCTCCGGGATCTCCTCCAGCTTCAGGACCTCGGGTCCCCCGTGCGCGTGGAAGCGAACCGCTCTCAT
>CAYSDK010000038.1:0-4993 GCA_964429865.1 uncultured bacterium | reverse complement strand
GGCCCCTCCCCGTCGAGGGGCGACGCCATCATACTCGGCCTTGAGCCGCTTGAGCTGCTTGTAGTGCGCCTCGATCTCCTCGTGGCGAAGTGGCATCTCCCGCCAGAGGGCGACGATCTTCAGCGCGATGGGTCGCGCCTCGGCGATAATCCGCAGCCGCTCCCGATTCTGCTGGGAGAGGGGCAGCCGCTCCAGGAGAGTGATCAACCCCACGTCGTCCCGCCCCTGAACCAGCGCTTCCACCTGCTGCAGCTCTGCCCCGGTGAGCCCCTCGGGGAGAAGGCGCTTGAGCTCCTGCACCCGGTACGAGGTGTACAACAGCTCTTTGCTCTCCACCGACGCCTCCTCGTCCCTATCCTTTGATATTGCCGATCGGCTGCAAGCGCACCACCTTCTTGGAGATCCCCAGCGTGTCCACCGCGTCCACGACGGCGGAGATGTCCTTGTAGGCCATCCCGGCCTCCTCCGCGAGCCCGGCGAAGGAGGCGGTTCGCACATAGATCCCCTGCCGTTCCATCCGCTGGAGCACGTCACGGCTATGGACCTTCTTCTTGGCCGCGGTTCGTGACATGGTCCGGCCGGAGCCGTGGGCGGTGGATCCAAAGCTATACTCCATCGCCTTGGCCGTCCCGATGAGGAGGTACGAGCCGGTCTCCATCGACCCTCCGATGATCACCGGCTGGCCGATGGCCCGGTACCGCTCCGCCAGTTCCGGGTGTCCCGGAGGAAAGGACCGGGTCGCCCCCTTCCGATGGATGACCAGCTCCCGCTCCTCGCCATTCACCCGGTGCCGCTCGACCTTGGCGATATTGTGGCAGACGTCGTAGATGATCTCGAGGCCCAGGTCGCGCGCATCCCGTTTGAACACGTCGCTAAAGGCCTCGCGGACGCGGTGGGTGATCACCTGGCGGTTGGCAAAGGCGGAATTGGCCGCGCACACCATCGCCTTGAAGTAGTCCTGGCCCTCGGGAGACGCGAAGGGCGCGCAGGCCAGCTCCCGATCGCGGACGCTGATCCCGTACCGCTTCATGGCCGGACCAAAGGTCTCGAGATAGTCGGTGGCGACCTGGTGCCCAAAGCCTCGGGACCCGCAGTGGAACATCACCACCACCTGGAGCTCCCGGTCAATGCCGAGCGCCCTGGCGACATCCGGATCGTAGATACTGCCGGGGTAGACGACCTGGATTTCCAGGTAATGGTTGCCCGACCCTAACGTCCCGAGCTGGTGGATTCCCCGGCTCGTGGCCTTGGCGCTGACCTTGGCGGGATCGGCGCCGGGGATACGGCCGAGGTTCTCGATCCGCTCGGCGTCCTCCGGCCAGCCGTATCCGCGCCGGATCATCTCCTGGGCCCCCTGCACCATCACCTCGCGAAACTCCGCCTCATTCAGCCTCAGGAATCCTTTGGTGCCCACCCCGGAGGGGACTGTCTGAAAGAGTCGGTCCACCAGCTCGCGGAGCCTCGGCTTGACCTCGGGCTCGGTCAGCGTGGTCCGGAGCATGCGCATCCCACAGTTGATGTCAAAGCCGATCCCGCCCGGTGAGATGACCCCCGTTTTGGTGTCCATGGCGGCCACGCCCCCGATGGGGAACCCGTAGCCCCAATGGCCGTCGGGCATGCAGAGGACGTACTTCTGGACCCCGGGGAGGCAGGCGACGTTCGTCACCTGCTCGAAGACTCCCTGATCCATCTCCTTGAAGAGCTCGTCCGTGGCGTAAATCCGGGCCGGGACCAGCATGCCTTCCTTGGCGGTGCGAGGGATCTCCCAGATGCCCTCGGCGATCTTCTTGGCTTCCATGGCTCTACCCCCTTAGATGTCTAGGATGACCTGGGCCCTCCATCCGTGAGGGGTCTTCGTGAGGGAAAACAGATGGTAGGTTACCGCCTTGACATCGACCTTGAGCGACATCGTCTCGTAATTGATCTGGTCTCCCCACGCCGTCGCCTCAAGCTCGCACTCGGTCCCCTCGCGGATGGTAATCTCGAATCGCCGGAACAGAAGGCATGCCGCATCCTTGAGGTAGATGAGCTCTGCGAGCCAGCGGAAGAGGAGGGTCTCCAGATCCTCGGCGCGGAGCGAGATCAGGCGTGACAGGGTGGGCGACACCCCATCCAGTTCCACCATCACCTCGGTGAGGGCAAGCGCTGCCGCCTCGAAGACCTCGGCGAGTGTCCGTCCCTCCGCCTCGAAGGCCACGTCGGCGATGGCGATCTCTTCGAGGAACCGATAGGACATGCCCCTCTCCGACCACCGCCCCCGGGAATAACTATAGGAAGCGATCGGGAAAATGTCAAAGTCCTTTTCGACAGCGTCGATCTACGGGGTCAGGGTCGCGCGAGGGTCGATGCAAAGAGAGAGAGTTACTCCTACGGTATCGGCCGGTGGAGGGCGGGGGCGGCCCGTTGAATGGCGGTCAGGACCTCCTCCGGAGTTTCGGCGAGGGTAAAAATGGTCATCTCCTCCGCACTCACCCTTCCCCGCCCCACAGCCGTCTGGGTGAGCCAATCGAGCAACCCCTGCCAGTAGTCCCGCCCCACGAGGACCACCGGGAAGGGACGGATCTTGTGGGTCTGGATCAGGGTGGCCGATTCGAAGAGCTCATCCAGCGTCCCGAGTCCCCCAGGCAGGAAGACGAAGGCGACGGAGTACCGGACAAACATGACCTTCCGGACGAAGAAGTAGCGGAAGTTCAGGAGGCTGGTGACATACGAGTTGACCGGCTGCTCCAGCGGGAGCTGGATGTTCAATCCGATGGAGGAGCCTCCCGCTTCCCTCGCCCCCTTGTTTGCCGCCTCCATAATCCCGGGTCCCGCACCGGTTAGGATGGCGAACCCGTGCTGGGCCAGGAGGCGGCCAATCCCCTCGGCGACCCCATAGTATGGGTCGTGCCGGGTCGCCCGGGATGACCCGAAGATGGCCACGCCGGGAGGAATTCGCGAGAGGACCTCAAACCCCTCGGCGAATTCGGCCATGATCCGGTACACCCGGTCTGTATCCTCCACGCGCAGGTGATTCAGGACGAACTGATCGGGGGAGGATATCTTCTTCTCCATGTGGCCTCCGAGACGGAATACTTATAGCACGACTTCCAGTTTCTCGGTATTGAACTTACGGCCGGGCTGTCCGACGCATCAGCCCCTTGACAGGGAGGCGTGAGGGCGCCACAATTTACCTCCCCGGCGATTTCACCCTTGCATGAATGAGGCTTGCACAAATCAAGCCACCCTTTCGCGGGTGAGACCACCCTCCTCCGGGTCTCCGAATAGCGGAAGCAGAAGAAGGCTTTTCCTTTGGCATCCCTGGGCGAAGTTGCTAAGATGATCTGCCGAGGTCATCATCCTGCGGAGTGCCGTCATGGATGCGCCACCCGAGTTGGTCAACGGGGTCCTCCCCGCCGTGGTCAGTATCGAGGCGACGGTCAAGCCGGGCCACCCCTCCACGGTGGTCCTGGGGACTGAGCGGAGAGGCACCGGGGTCATTGTGGATAGCGGAGGGTATCTCCTGACGGTCAACTATGTAGTGATCGGGGCATACCGTCTTGGCGTGGGCCTGACGGATGGCCGGCGCTTTCAGGCGCATCTGGTGGCGCGAGACTTTGACAGCGGCCTGGCCGTCCTCAAGATTCCACCCCAGGACCTTCCGGTAGTGCGTCTCGGCTCCTCGATGGACATCATCTTGGGACAGCCGGTGTTCCTCTTGGCCGCGACCGGGACGGTCGAGCGGCGGGTGGCCGAGGGGTTCATCTCCTATCTCGGAGAGTTCGATACCCACTGGGAGTACATGCTCTCGAAGGCGATCGGGGTGACGCTTCAGAACCCAGGCCTCGGCGGGGCTCCCCTCTTTGATCTGGCCGGGCGTGTGGTCGGCATCGCCGCGTTCAACGTCTCCGAGGTGGCGCGCGCGACGATCGCAATTCCGGTGGAGCTGTATCAGCTCAACCGGACGGAGCTCTTGGAATTCGGTCAGATCGTGAGCCGGCCGACGCGGGCGTGGATCGGGGCGCATCTGCAGCCGACGGACCGCGGGGTGATGGTGGCGGGGTTGGTCCCCGGAGGGCCGGCAGAGGCGGCGGGGATCCAGGAGGGGGACATCATCGTCGCCGTGGACTTCTGCGCCGTGGAGAGCCGGCGCGACTTGTACGAGGAGCTGTGGAAGAAACGGGCCCACGACAAGGTGGTCCTCAAGATCCTTCGCGAAGAGCAGGTCATCGTCATTGAGGTCGTCAGCGGGAGCCGCGAGGATTTCTATAAGTAAGAGGGCGCACGGCTCAGTGTGTCGGACGGGAGAGCGATGGGGCGTGCGTTAGATTTTCTCGCCTTTGGGGCGCATCCCGATGATGCCGAGATCGGGGCCGGGGCCTTCCTCCTCAAGATGAAGGCCCGCGGGCATCGGACGGGGATCGTCAGTCTCACCGAAGGGGATATGGGGGCGGGGACCCGGAAGGTCCGGAGAGGGGAGGCGGCGGCGGCGGCCAGAATCCTGGAGCTGGATGCCTTCGAGATCCTTCGCCTGGGGGATACCCGCCTCGAGGATAATCAGGGGAACCGGAGGCAGGTGGCCTCCCTCATCCGCAAGTATCGTCCCAGGATCGTGCTGGCGCCCCATTACGGTGTGGGGCCGGGGCGAGGACGCGGGCACGCCGACCACATTGCGGCCGGCCACCTGGTGACCCATGCCGCCAACTTCGCCCACCTGGAGAAGTTTCCCGCAGGGGGGCGGCCCCACGCGGTGCAAAAGATCCTGTACTATTTTATGATCCCCTTTGAGCGTCCCTCCTTCATCGTCCCCGTGGACGAGGAGCTGCCGCGGGCGCTTCACGCCGTGAGCGCCCACAAGTCCCAGTTCGGCCGGCCGGGGTACCGGTCGGTTCCTGGCCGCCTCGAGGCGGTGGCCCGGTATTTCGGTCTCCTCGCCGGGTGCACCTACGGCCAGGCATTCTACACTCAGGAGATCCTTCGGATCGACGATCCCTTGCTCCTTTTCCAGAGGCCC
>CAYSDK010000037.1:7113-18414 GCA_964429865.1 uncultured bacterium | reverse complement strand
CAGGCGACGTTCATCAATTGGTCAACCCGCACCCTGGCCAGCGTCCACCGAAGCCATATCATCACGAAAAGAAGAAAATAGGTCTTCAGGAGGAACCAGAGCCACGGGGGCAACAGGGGTCCGCGCCATCCCCCCAGAAAGACGGTCGTCGCGATGGCGCAGACTGTGAACATATTAGCATACTCCGCCAGGAAAAAGATCGCGAAGCGCATCCCGCTATATTCGACATGAAATCCTGCCACGAGCTCCGACTCCGCCTCCGGAATATCGAAGGGGAGTCGATTGGTCTCGGCCACGGCACAGGTGAAATAGGTCAGAAAGGCCAACGGCTGCAAGACGATGAACCAGAGATACCGCTGGGCCTCCACGATCTTTGTCGTGCTGAGAGAGCCCGCCAGGAGGACCGGACCGATCAGGGAGACCACCAGGGGCACCTCGTAGCTCACCGCCTGCGCCGCGGACCGGAGCGC
Organism: uncultured bacterium; assembly: GCA_964429865.1. Lineage (GTDB taxonomy): Bacteria > Methylomirabilota > Methylomirabilia > Methylomirabilales > CSP1-5 > CSP1-5. The sequence goes on along the minus strand of CAYSDK010000037.1, from coordinate 17,944 downwards.
CCCCAACGCGGCATACTTGTTGTTCGAGCTCCAGCCAGCCATGATGATCCCGAGCACGGCCAGCGAGGAAATCGCGATGACGTACAGGATCCCGATGTTGAGATCCTCTACGATAAGGCCGGGACCGAATGGGATGACCACATAGGCGGCCAAGGCAGCGGCGAAGACTACCATGGGGGCCAGGATGAAGACCGGCCTGTCGGCCTGGGTCGGGATGATGTCCTCTTTGAGGAGGAGCTTGACCCCGTCAGCGATGCTCTGGGCCCACCCATGCCAGCCCCCCACCCGCATCGGCCCAAACCGAGCTTGAATGTGGGCACTGATCTTTCGCTCCCACCAGATCAAAAACATGGCCGACACCGAGATAAAGAGGATGATGATGGTGACCACCACCAGCATGACGACGAGACGCGGCACGATCCACGGAATGCCCCACCCTTCGAACAGGGCGTAAAAACGCGCGACAAGTTCCTCACGGATCTGCGGCATCTGGCGTCTCGCTTACAAGCAGCGGCTAGAACGCTAGGAAGCTAGAAGGCAGGATCGAGTATCTCGGCCTCCCAGCATACCAGCCCCTCGATCTTCCTCGGGGTGGTGAGCCCGTCGAACCACGGCCTAGCCCCCTAGCGGCTTATTCAGCGGTCCACTTCGCACAGGACGATGTCCACGCTTCCGAGCACCGCCACCGCATCGGCCACCAGATAGCCGGGGAGCATCACCGGGAGGGCGGACAGGTTCACAAAGGTTGGCGCGCGGACCTTGTACCGGTACGGCTTCTCGGACCCGTCCGCGACGATGTAGTCCCCCAGTTCTCCTCGGGGGCTCTCCACCCGAGAGTAGATGTCCCCCACCGGCGCCCGGAGCTTCTTGGCCACGGGCGCAAGGACCGGGCCCGGAGGGATCTCCGTGAGGGCCTGTTCCACGATCCGGACGGATTGGTCCATCTCCTGGCGCCGCACCCAGAACCGGTCCCAAACATCCCCGCTTGTCCCCACCGGGATATCAAACTCGAACCGATCGTAGATCCCGTAGGGGTCATTCTTTCGGAGATCCCACCGGATCCCCGAGCCCCGGAGCACGGGCCCGGAGCAGGCGTGACTCACGGCGTCTTCGGGCTTGAGGATCCCGACCCCCTGGATCCGCTTCTGCCAGATGATGTTGTCGGTGCTGAGGCGGTCGTACTCCAGCAGACGCGGTTTGAACCACTGGAGAAAGGCCTTGACGTCCCCCAGCCACCCTTCCGGGACATCCAGGGCCAGCCCCCCAATCCGCATGAAGCTGTAATTCAGCCGCTGCCCCGAGACCGCCTCGAAGAGATCCAGGATCATCTCCCGTTCCCGGAAGCACCACATGAAGAGGGTAAAGTTGCCGAGGTCGAGCCCGAAGGTCCCCAACCATATGAGGTGCGAGGCGATCCGCTGCAGTTCCCCGATGAGGACCCGCAGGTACTCCGCCCGCTCCGGGATCTGGATCCCCATGAGGCGCTCGCAGGCGAGGCAGTAGGCCCAGTTGTTGTACATCGAGGCGAGGTAATCGAGCCGGTCGGTATAGGGGATGATCTGGATGTAGGCCCGGTTCTCCCCGATCTTCTCGTGGCAGCGGTGCATGTAGCCCATGTAGGGGATGCACTCGCGAACCACCTCCCCGTCCAGCTTGATGAGCAGGCGCAGGACCCCGTGGGTCGACGGGTGCTGCGGGCCCATGTTGACCCACATCTCCTCCATGGATTCGGCGGTCCGTTCTTTGACCTGCTGCAGGTGAAGGTTGACCGTCGTCATGGCGAGCCCTCTCTACGCCGTGGTCGGCCGGACCACCGTCCCGGGCTTCCGATCATCCCAGGGATAGGGGACGAACCGCTCGTCTTGGTAATCCTTCCGCAGGGGATGGCCGATCCAGTCTTCGGGGAGGAGAATCCGCCGAAGATCTGGATGATTCTCAAAACGAATCCCCAGCAGGTCAAAGGCCTCCCGCTCGTGCCAGTTTGCCGTCCCCCAGAGGGAGACCACCGAGCGAAGCACCGGCTCATCGCGGGGGACCCGGGCCCGAAGGATGATCTTTCCCGGCTGCCTCAGCGAGGAGATGGCATACGCTACCTCCATCTCGTTCTCGCCAATCCAATCGACGCCACTCAGGCAATTCAGGTATTCGAACCCCAGGTCCTCCTTGATAAAACGGCAGATCTCGAAATTCTGGTCCGCCTTGATAGTGAGAGTGGCCTCTCCGCGCCGGACCTCTGATGTCCGGATCTCACTCCCGAACCGAGCCCGAATCTGCTGCAGGATCTCTTCTGCCGTCATCGCTTCGCCGTCCGAAGTCCGATGTCCGACGTCCGAAGTCCGTCAACAGCGTTACACTCCTGACATCGGACCTCGGACCCAGGACGTCGGACATTCATTAGACCCACTCCAGCGCCCCCTTTGCCCAGGCATAGGCGAGGCCGACCAGGAGGATCACGATGAACACCATCATCTCGACAAAGGCAAAGAACCCAAGGGAGGTGTAGACAATGGCCCAGGGGAAGAGGAAGACCGTCTCTACCGCGAAGAGGATATAGATCAGCGCAAAGAGATAGTAGCGGATGTGGATCCGGAGCCATGGGCTCCCAATCGGATCCTCGCCACACTCGTACGTGTCGAGTTTTTTCGGTGACGGCTTCGCCGGGCGTATAAGGCGCGAAACGACGTCGATGTTGACCACGACGAAGAGGGCGCCGACGATGAGGAAAAGGGCAACGTATGCGTAATCCGCCGCCATGGCCTTCTCACACCAGATAACAAAAATGCCCCGTAGCAGGGCATCACATCCCGGGATTCATCTTGTGTTTGTGAATCCGGGTGCTGAGTACCACGAATCCTCCTCGATTGTCAAGTGGAATATCGCCTGTTTTTACCTCTTCCCAAGGGTTCGGACGCACGCCAGGACATCTTCCCGTCCTTCTGCTCCATGCCCCGTCGCCTGCGCTCCGCTCACCCGATAAAGGAAGCGTTCGAGATAATCCAGGGGCTCCGTATCCGATGACCGATGTCGGATGACCGATGACCGCCAGGGACCAGTGGTTGGTTGCTGGTAACTAGCCACCGGTCACGAGGCCCTGGAGGGCGCCGCGGACTGCTTCAACGGTCGCGGCCACATCCTGGGCGGAGTGGGCGGCAGACAGGAAAGCTGCCTCGAACTGGGAGGGAGGAAAGTTCACCCCCCGATCCAACATACCGTGAAAGAAGGCGGCGTATCGACGGCTATCGACCCGCTCAAGATCGCGGTCGTCCTCCACCGGGCCCTTCCCAAAGAAGAGTGTCCACATGGAGCCCACTCGGTTCAGGCAGCAGGTGAGATGGGCGCGTCGATAGGCCTCCTCGATCCCCTCGGTGAGCATTCTCCCCCGCTCCTCCAGGTCACGGTAGATCCCCCCGTCTTTCAACAGGGTGAGGGTCTCGATCCCCGCGGTCATGGCGAGCGGATTGCCAGACAGGGTACCGGCTTGATACACCGGGCCGAGCGGAGCGACCTGCTCCATGATCTCCCGACGTCCCCCATACGCGCCAACCGGCAGTCCGCCTCCAATGATCTTGCCAAGGCATGTCAGGTCGGGGCGAACCCCGCAAAGCCCCTGCGCCCCTCCGTAGCCCACCCGAAAGCCGGTGATCACCTCATCAAAGATCAACAGGGTCCTGTATTCCAGGGTCAGCTCCCGCAGCCCCTCGAGAAACCCGGCCCTGGGCGGTACCACCCCCATGTTGCCCGCCACCGGCTCCACGATCACACACGCCACTTCCCTCCCCACTGCCTGCATGATCTCGCGAAGGTAGTCCAGGTCGTTATAGCGTGCCGAGATGGTCTCCCTCGCCACGGCCTCGGGGACGCCGCCGGAATTCGGGACGCCTAACGTCAGGGCACCCGAGCCGGCCTTGACCAAGAGGCTGTCGGCATGCCCATGGTAGCATCCGGCAAATTTGACGATCTTGTCCCTATTGGTGTAGGCCCGGGCCACCCGAAGGGCGCTCATCACCGCCTCGGTTCCCGAATTCACGAAGCGGACCATCTCCACCGAAGGGAGGGCCTCGATCACCATCCGGGCCAAGGTGACTTCCAGTTCCGTTGGAGCTCCATAGCTCGTCCCCCCGTCCACCGCCTTCTTGAGCGCCTTGACAAGGCGGGGGTGGGCGTGTCCCAGGATCAACGGTCCCCAGGACCCCACGAAGTCGATGTAGACGTTTCCATCTACATCGGTGATCCGCGACCCCTCTGCCCTGTCGACAAAAATGGGATGCCCCCCTACGGCCCGGAAGGCCCGCACGGGGCTGTTGACCCCTCCCGGCAGGTATCGCTGCGCCTCTGCGAAAAGCTCCGCCGATCTCTTCCGCATGACCTCTCCGCCCATCACCGGACAGGTCCTCCAATAGTGAGGAGATGGCAGGGGGGCCCCACTGGACATGGTGCCACAGACCGGAAGGCGAAAGGCATCACTCGCGCTGCCGGAGGAGGCGGGCGGCGTCTTTGGCGAAGTAGGTGAGGATCAGGTCAGCCCCTGCCCGTTTGATGGCGGTGAGGATCTCCCACATGACCCGCTCCTCCTCCAGCCACCCCAACCGGGCGGCCGCCTTCACCATGGCGAATTCCCCGCTCACGCTGTACGCGGCCACCGGCACGTCAAACTCGGTCCGAACGCGCCACAGGATGTCCAGATAGGCCAGGGCGGGCTTCACCATGATGATATCGGCCCCCTCCTCGAGGTCCATGGCCACCTCCCGCAAGGCTTCTGCGGCGTTGGCCGGATCCATCTGGTAGCTCTGGCGATCGCCAAACTGCGGGGCCGACTCCGCCGCCACCCGGAAGGGCCCGTAGAAACCCGAGGCGTACTTGGCCGCATACGACATGATGGCGACCTCTTCGAAGCCGCTGGAGTCCAAGGCCTCGCGGATCGCGCCCACGCGGCCGTCCATCATGTCCGACGGGGCGACGATGTCGGCCCCCGCCTCGGCCTGGGCAACGGCGACTTTGGCCAAGAGTTCCAGGGTTGGATCGTTCTTGACGACCCCCTCCTCGACAACCCCGCAGTGACCATGACTCGTGTATTCGCAGAGACAGGTGTCGGTGATGACGAGCAGGTCCGAGACCGAATCCTTGATGGCCCTCACCGCCTGCTGGATGATCCCATCCTTGGCGTAGGCCTCGGACCCGTGGGCATCCTTGCGCTCTGGGATGCCAAAGAGGAGGACCGCGGGGATGCGGAGGGCGGCAATCTCCTTCGCCTCCCGGATGAGCTGATCCACGGAGAGCTGGTAGTTGCCGGGCATGGGGGGGATCTCTCGTCGGATGCCGCGACCGTGGACGACGAAGAGGGGCATGATGAGATCGTCCACCCGTAGGATCGTCTCGCGGACCATGCGACGGATCGTTTCCGAGCGCCGAAGACGCCGTGGGCGCCGCACTGGAAAATGCATCCTTCAACCTCCGTGAGTAAGTTCCTAGAATATATCGGACTGACGCTTGACGGTCAATGTCCACCTGATCAGCCATCTGTTGTCAGCTGAAGTCTCAGGTCTCTGGTCTCTGGTCTAGGTGCTGACAGCTGACTGCTGATTCCCCGTCCTTGCAAAACCTGGAAGAGATGGGTATCATAGCGCCGGTATGGGGAGGCCGGTCGTCAAGGGGACAGGACGGAAGGTAAAGCCGAGGTCACACAGGCGCGGTCGCGCCGATGACCTCGGACGGGACCGTCTGCTGAGCACCCTCCTCTCGCGCCTGGATAACGTGGGGGTGCTTGTCTCGGACCGCGCCGGCAAGATCGTCACCGCGAATCCAGCCTGGTGGACTCTCTTGAGGCTCCCCCGCCGCTCCTCTCCGGGCAAGGGCGTGACTGTTGCGTTCCCCCCGCTGCTGCGATCCCAGGTGCGATCCCTCCTGGAGAAGCTCGGACAGAAGCAGGGCACAGCCGAGCTTGTCCTGGCTGACGGGGGACTCCACCTGCAGGCCACTGCCTGGAACGGCGGCGCGCTCTTCTTTCTCACCGAACAACCACTGGTGCGCGAACGGGCCCTCACCCAAAAGATCCTGGACAGTCTCCCCCTGGGCCTCTACGTCATCGACCGAAGCTTCACCATCGTCGCCTGGAACCGGACCCGCGAGACCGCTCCCTGGGGGATGAAGCGGCAGGAGGTGATCGGTCGGAATCTCTTTGAGGTCCTCCCCTCGTTGCGGCGCGGTAGGATCGAGGAGGAGTTCCGCCAGGTCTTCGAGACCGGGGCCACGCTTCAGATGGAGGAAGAATCGGTACTGGAGGGGGACCGGAGGACCTTCCGGATCAGCAAGGCCCCCCTCACCAGCGGCCCGGGAGTGGTCACCCACGTGATTACCCTCGTCGAGGACATCACTGAACGCCGACGGATACAACGGCAACTCCTGGCCAGCGAGAAGCTGGCCGGAATCGGCCAGCTGGCCGGCGGCATTGCCCACGAACTGAACAACCCCATGGCCGCCATTGCCTCCTGTGCCGAGGCGCTCCTGAAGCACAGCGAAGGCTCTCCGCCGACCCGGAAGGACGCCGAGGAGCTGAGCCTCTATCTGCGGATCATCGAGGAAGAGGTGTATCGATGCAAGGGAATCCTGGCCGGGCTTTCCGACCTCAGTCGAGAGGGGACCGGGGAGCAGCGGCCCACAGACCTGCGCCTCCTCCTCGAGGGGATCCTCCGTGTCGTCGGGTATCAACTGCGAAGCCAGGGGATTACCGTCATCCGGGATTTCGACGACGGGCTTCCCCCGCTTCTGGGCAACGAGGGAGAGCTTCGTCAGGCGTTCTTGACCGTCCTGATCAACGCCCTCGAGGCCATGGACCGGGGCGCGAGCCTCACCATCCGGGCGAAGGCGGCCGGACTCGGGGCGTGGGCCCTCCGCGGTTCACCGCGAAGAACCCCGTCTTCGCCATCGGCTCGCGGCGTCCAGGTGGAGATCGAGGACACCGGCCGGGGGATCCCTACCGAGCTCCTCCCTCGGGTCTTTGAACCCTTCTTCACCACCAAGCCCCCCGGAAAGGGTGCCGGGTTGGGCCTCTATATCGCCGAGGGAATCGTGAGTGCCCACGGGGGGCGGATGGAGATCCATTCAGTCGAGGGGAAAGGGACGGTCGTGCGAATCCAGCTTCCCGCCGCGAAGGGCCAGATCAGAGAGAGGGGATGATGCGCAACGAACAGGGCAAGATCCGGGTTCTGATTGCCGACGATGAGAAGAATTTTGCCAGGGTGCTGAAGACCGAGCTCGGGCGGGAGGGACACAGCACCGACGTGGCCTCGGATGGGCGGGAGGCCCTTGACAAGCTCAAGGACCAGGAATTCGACGTCCTCATTCTGGATCTCAAGATGCCCAAGCTCGGAGGGATGGAGGTCCTCAAGGAGATCAAGAAGATGGCCCTGCCGCCCGAGGTGATCCTCCTCACCGGACACGGCACCATCCCGACCGCCGTGGAGGCCATGAAGCTCGGCGCCTACACCTATGTGACGAAGCCCTGCAAGACGGCCGAGCTGAATCTGCTGATCCGGAAGGCGTATGAAAAGCAGCAGATCCTCCGCGAGAATTTGTACCTCAAGACCCGCCTGGGACACGAAGAACCGTTTCCCGAGATCGTGACCGCGAGTCCGAAGATCCGGCAGATCCTCAAGATGCTGGTCCGGATTGCGCCCACCGATTCGACGGTCCTGATCACCGGCGAGAGCGGGACCGGCAAGGAACTGGTGGCGAAGGCCGTCCACCAGAAGTCTAAGCGGAAGGACAAACCATTTCTCGTCATCAACTGCGGGGCGCTCCAGGAGAGCATCCTGGAGAGCGAGCTCTTCGGGCACGAGAAGGGGGCGTTCACCGGGGCCCACACGGCGAAGGCCGGCCTCTTTGAGGTCGCGGACAAAGGCACCCTGCTCCTGGACGAGATCGGCGAGATCTCCCAGACCATGCAGCTCAAGCTCCTGCGGGTGATCGAGACCGGCAAGTTCTTCCGAGTCGGAAGTACCAGGGAGCGACAGGTCGACGTCCGGGTCCTCACGGCGACGAACAGGGACCTCCAGGAACTGGTCAAGGCCGGAAGGTTCCGCGAGGACCTGTTCTATCGTATCAACGTTATCCCGATCCACCTGCCTCCGCTCCGGGAGCGGCCCGAGGACGTCCCGGTCCTGACCCGCTACTTTCTGCAGCTCTTCGCCCCCTTGGGCAAGAAGACCGTCAGCAACGAGGCGATGAATTTCCTCACCCGATATGCCTGGCCGGGGAACGTCCGCGAGCTGCAGCACGTCATGCGGCGGGCGCTGATCCTCTCTCCCAAAGACCAGGTCGAAGCGGAGGATCTCCCCCTGGATCTCCAGGTAGACCGGGCGCCCCGAGGGGCCCTTGCCTCGCGCGGTGCCCTCGCCACCCTCGGGGATGTCGAGCGGCAGCACATCCTCCGGGTCATGGAACAGGCCAAGGGGCACCGGGGACAGGCAGCGGAGATCCTGGGCATCGACCCCAAGACCCTCTACCGCAAACTCCTCACCTACCGTATCGATATCCCGGAACCCCGGGACCGCCGCTGAGACAGGCTGGCAGCACTCATCCTACCAATAGTCAGTCTGTCAGTAATCCTCGGGCAGAATGCCCCTCCCTCGGCCCGGCGCCCCTCCCGCCACCTGAGATAGCCCCAATCACCGAAGGACGGACTTCCCATATTTGGCACCTTCCTTGCTAGCAAGTGATCACAAGTGGAAGAGACCATGCGAATCATCATCATCGACGACGACTACTACACCACCGAGACCCTCTCGCGGTTTCTCACGGCGAAGGGGTTTTCCACGCAGATACATGCCACCATCGCCGACGCGGTGCGGACCCTCCTCGCCGACGAGTTCGATGTGATGCTGTTGGACTACCACCTCCCGGGGTTGAACGGCACCGATGCCCTCCCGATCATCCAGGAGGTCTCTCCCCGACTCCCCGTTATCCTCATGATGCACGAAACGAGTCTCGAAGATCGGGAGAAGGCCCTGCGAGCTGGGGCCTTCCACGTCTTGCAAAAACCTGTCAGCCACCGAGTGTTGCTGCGGGCCATCCTATCGACCCAACCTGCGTTCCAGCCGAAGAGACGCACGAAGTAGGCCGGACTCCACCGCGCCGCAAGGGAAGAGGATCACCGGTGTCTTGACGCCTCGACACGAGGGGTCCGGATTCAATTCACGGCCGGGCTTAGAAGATTGAGGTGAAGCCCAGGGCGCGCAAGGCGGCGGCGGCGGTGTAGAGAGAGCCGGTGACGAGGATCGTATCTTCCGGAGCGGCGAGGGTGCGGGCCGTAGCCAGGGCCTCCGCCATGGTTTCGGCGATCCTGACCTGGGCAAAGTACTGAGCGGCGGCGTCGGCCAAGGTTCCCGGTTCGGCTCCCCGGTCGCTTTCGGGGCGGGTGAGGATCACGGTCGATGTCAGGGGGGCCAGGATCTTGAGCATCTGCTCCCAGGCCTTGTCCTTGAGGACACCGAAGATGAGGGGGCAACCCGGCAGCTTTTCCTCCTCGAGAAAGGACCGCAGCGCCTGGATGGCTGCTGGGTTGTGCGCCCCGTCCACGAGAATCCGGGGCCGGGTCGAGATCAGCTGAAGGCGGCCGGGCCAGTGGGCGGACGCCAGTCCCTCGCGTATCGGAAACTCCCCCACCGCGCATCCCTGTTCCTCGAGGAGTTCCGCCACGGCGACGGCCGTGATCGCGTTCACAATCTGGTGCCTGCCCAGCAAGGGGATCTGAAGGGAATCGTACTCCCTGAGCCTCCCCACCAGCCGAAAGGCCTCACCCCGCTCGGAGCGACCCAGGTACCTCACCCGGTACTCGTCTTGAACCTTGACCAGTCGCGCCCCCTTCTCACGGACAATGCGGGCGACCGCCTCGAGTGCCGCGCCCTCCGCCGCGCTCACCACCGATCCCCCCTCCCGAACGATCCCACCCTTCTCCGCGGCGACGCTCTCCAGGGTGTCGCCAAGATGCTCCTGGTGCTCGAGCCCGATGTTGGTGATGACCGAGACCTCCGCCTGAAGGATGTTGGTCGCATCGGAGCGGCCGCCGAGACCAACCTCGATGACCCCCCAGTCCACACCGGCACGGGCGAAGTGGAGGAACGCCAACGCGGTGGCCGCCTCGAAGAAGGTGGGGGAGGAGAGCGGCGACGGCGCAAAGAGACGGTCGATGACACCGGCAACCTCGGTGGTGAGGGCGGCCAATTCCCCTTCGGCAATGGGATGGCCATCCACCAGGATCCGCTCGCGAAAATCTAGCAGGTGAGGCGAGGTGTAGAGGCCGCTCCTGAACCCTGCCGCCCGGAGGATCCCGTTCGTGAACGCCGCCGTGGACCCCTTGCCGTTGGTCCCGGCCACGTGAACAGACCGGAAGACCGCCTCAGGATGCCCAAAGGCCTCCACCAGGCGCTGGATGTTCTCAAGCCCCAGCCTGATGCCAAAACGCTGAAGCCCGTTGAGGTAAGCGAGGGCGTCAGAATAGTTCATGGTTCAGGGTTCATGGTTCATAGGGTCGTTCTCATACTATAGCACCCGTCAGCCTGTCAAGGAGGGCCCTTTTGGCCGTTGAATCCGGAGGCGAACCCTGGTAGAAACGTGGCGGCGAATATGGGAATCCCCGAGCCGATCCAGGTTTCGAGTTACGCGGGGTCCCGGGGAGAGGAGACGCCCCGGGCTTTCCACTCCGCGACGGGCGGCCACCTTGTTGTGGTCCGGGTGATCAGCCGCTGGTACCAGGAGGATCTCCGAAGGGTGCAAAAGGAGTATTTCCAAGTTCTCGCCTCGAACGGCGAGACCTACATCCTGTATCGGGACTGCT